>DASWAR010000176.1:0-7426 GCA_036391015.1 Terriglobales bacterium | reverse complement strand
GGAGCGTTCGAGAGCGCCTTCCGAGGAAAGCCGCCAGTGCGATGGAATGCTGATTGCGGCTTTCATCAGAGGGCCGCCGGTCACCGCGGCTGGCGGGGGAGCTACCGCTCCAGCGACGCCTGCTGAGCCGACTGCCGCCGTCGCACGTGAGTTCGCCGCTGGCCTGGCGCGGCCGGCCTTCACGCCGTCCAAGTCGGATTGCGCGCGGTCCTGCGATTTCGTTTTCTGCATCTGCGCGACGTCCGCTTGTGCGAAAACCTCGGCCGATTCACCTGCTTTTTGTGCCTGCGACGCGGGCGTAGCCACTTGCTGCTGCTTCTGCTGCTTCTCCTCCATCGCTACCACACCGGCAACCGGTGCACTAGGCTCTCTAAAGCCCGGTTGCTGCACTCTCGCCGCCTTCGCTGCGGCGTACGATTCCGTCCCCGCCTGCGATTGCAATGGCGCATTGCTTTCCGCGACCTCATTCGCCGGCGCCGGTGCAGGAGCGGAGTTCACAGACTGGCCGGCAACCGCATCCTTCTTTTTGTCTGCTCGGCGTTCTGCCTTAGCCCGCATGTCCCGCTCCGCTACGGCCTCATTTCTCGACACACGGTCCGCCAAAACCGGTGCAACCTCATCGGCCGCGGCCGGTTTTGCAGACTCCTTCGCCTGCTCTGATTTATCTGCCGGTGCTGCCAGGCTCGGTCGCTGAACCTCCGCCGGGCGCCGTGAACTTTGGATTACTACCGCTGCCGCGACCACCACTACGGCAGCGCCGACTCCGGCCCAGCGCAACATCGGCCAGCGCAACCAGCGCGTGCCCGACGGCGTCGCAGCCGCATGCGGATGCTCGGCGGTGATCTCGGGCATCGCGACCGCTAGCGTTTCGCGACACGTGGCGCATTTTCCCAGGTGCGACAGCACCAGTTCGCGCTCACGCATGGTCAGCCCGCCCTCGGCAAACGCGGCCAGCAGGTTTGCCTCCGGATGATCAACGCCCACAGGCTGAGCCATCCTCTGCCGCACGAATTTCGGTACGTCCTTCATCTCACTCCAATCCTTTTTCGTTTCTCCCGGCGCGCTCGCTCCCACCGGAGAACGCCGGCGGCGGCGATTCTTGCGCCAGCCGCGCACGCACATCCACCTGGACATCGCGGACGTCGGCATCCAGCGCCTCTTCCGCCTGTCGCTTGCTCATGCCGCGCGCCGTCAACCCGCTGCGGATCCGCTTGCGCAACGCCGCCGTGATTTTCTCCAGTTTTCGGCTCACCGTGGACTCATGCACGCCCAGCATGCGTCCGATCTCGGCCAGCGTTCGACCGTCGAGAAAATATGCCGACAACACAAACCTGTCTTCCGCGCTCAACAGTGCCAGCGCCTCATCGGTCGCCGCCTCCACGCGCGTATCGACGGCAACCACCGCAACCGGCTGCGCCGCCGCGAACTGCACGCCTGCTTCGTCCTTTTCCTCCAGGCTGACCAGGCGACGCTGCTTGCGATACCGGTTCACGAATTCCTGTGCCAGCACCGTGCGCAGCCATCCTTCCAGTGAACCGCGCCCGGTGTACGACTCCAGCTTCGACACGCGCCGGCCATCGCGCGACGTCGTGCCATACAGGTCGGCATAGAGCGAGTCGGCCAGCTCGCGGCCGGTCGCATCATCCTTGGTGATCGCCAGCGCCGCGTCATACAGCTTCTCGCGAAACTTGGTCAGGAAGTCCTGCCACGCGCCCTCGTCCCCCGCGGCGCATGCTCGCGCCAGCGCCAGTTCTTCCACGCGCAGCGTGACCAACAATTCGCGCGACTCCTCCAGCGCGGCTTCGGCCGGCAGGTACTTGGCGGCGATCGAGTTCAGCACGCGCTCGAATTCCGGCGGCGATATCCCGTAGCGCGCGGCCCCGCTTCGCGCAAACAATTCCGCGATCAGCGGCTCCAGACCTGCAAGGCGCGCACGCGCCGGGGCGGATTGGGTACTCCCGCTCATCAGAATGGCTGATGGTAGCAAATCATTGCCTGCCGCGTTGTGCGCCCGCGTGCTCATTTTTTCTGCAAGGACCCGCCACCCTTGACGTTCTTCGTTCGGCAGGGGCGAGAAGCTCACCAGCTCCGCTCCAGCCAAGGAGAACGGTCATGGCTCGCAAACTTGCGATCTTTATTTTCGCCGTCGTGTCGCTGGCCACCGCCTTTGCCGGCGAAGTTCGCTACGGCTACAGGGTCCTGGCGCCGATCAGCCACGGAAACCTCACCATCTTTCCCGTCGTTGCATCCAGCACGCACGACACCTCGGAATTCCTGACCCTCGACGAAGGCCTCCGCTCCGGCGACGTCATCGTCACCGAAGCCGGACGCATTCAGCCGCTCATTCGCCGCGGTGGGCGCCCGATTCCCATCGGCGGTGGCGAAGTCAATCGCCTCGTGCTGGTCAACAACTCCAATCGGCCGCTGCTGTTGCTGGCTGGCGAGATCGTCACCGGCGGCAAGCAGGACCGCGTCATCGGCAAGGACCGCATCGTGCCTGCGCACAGCGATCCGGTTGATCTCAGCGTTTTCTGCGTCGAGCCCGGCCGCTGGACGGAGGTGAGCAGTAACTTCAAAGGAATGTCAGCGCAGATGGCGCAACCCAGCGTGCGCAACAAGGCGATGGTGGCGCAGAACCAGCAAGCGGTGTGGGATTCCGTGCGCTCCGCCCAGGCGGGAGTGACTGGAGGTCCCCTTTCAGCGCCAGCCGCCGCCGAAATCCACGGCACTTCCTCCTACGCCCGCGTGATGGACAACTCCGAGGTCAAGAAACAGGTGGACGAGATCGCCGCGCCGGTGCAGCGCGATTACCAGGGCCTGATCCGCGAATTGCGCACGCGCAACGCGGTTGGCGTGGTCGCGGCGGTGAATGGGCGCATCATCTGGGCCGACGTCTTCGCCAGCACTCCACTGCTGGAAAAATATTGGCCCAAGCTGGTGCGCTCCTACGCCGCCGAAGCCTACATCGCGCGCTCCGCTACCTTCGCCAAGCCCGACACGCGCGCCGCCCAGGACTTCCTCGACAACCTCGAAGGCCGCCGGCAAGTGTCGGAAGTCGAGCCCGGCGTCTTTCGCCAGACGGAAATCACCGGTGACGGTTTCAAGGTGTTCGAACTGACCTCACTGCTGCCGCAAACCGGCTTTGACCTGCACCTCGCCAAGGCCGCGGAATAAATCAAAGGCAGGCTGTCGGCTTTCGGGTGTTCGCGCCCGAAGGCCGACCGCCGACTGCCGACTGCCGCTTTTTGCAACCTTTCGCTCGCCCGACCCTCTAAACCGGATGTCAGGAGGAGAGCCATGTCGGAACTCGCGAGCCTTACCTGCGTGCCCTGCCGCGGCGGCGTCCCCGCACTGAAGGGAAAAGATCTGGAAGCGATGAAGCGCAAGCTGCCCGGTTGGGAGGTGGTCAGCGAGCACCACCTTCACAAGGCATTCACCTTTCCCGATTTCGTGAAAGCGCTCGCCTTGGTGAACCGCGTCGGCGACCTCGCCGAGCAGCAAGGCCATCATCCCGACATCCTGCTCACCTGGGGCAAGGTGGAAATCACCATCTGGACGCACAAGGTTGACGGCCTGACGGAGAGCGATTTTATCCTGGCCGCCAAGATCGACAAGCTAGTCTAGAAACTAGCAACTGGAATCTGGAAACTGTTTTTCACACATGCCCGTTGCCCCCGGACTTCCGCCGCGCCTTCACGGCGCGACGCAGGCTGGGCAGGATGGTTTCGTAGTATTCCAGCACCGCCTCGACGCGCTTCGCTTCCGACCGCATGGCCAGCAGCGTCTGCTTGAAATCCAGATCGAACGGCATGGCGCCCGCGACCATGAACGAAAGCTCTTTGGCGTCCGCCGGCGGCGCTTCGGCTGTCGCCCCCAGCAACGTGAGAGCTTCAGCGTGAACCTCGATAAGCCGGGCAATCTTGTCCTGGGCCGGCGGCTCAGGCTCATCCACGAAGTAGAGCACTTCCCCGCGAAAGAAATTTCGCTCGGTGTTGATGTCCATCACCTCAAAGCGATCGCGCCCTTCGGTGACGATGTCCATGCGCCCGTCCTCATACTGCTTGGTGACGGCGACAATGTCCGCCGTGCAGCCCACGCTGGCCACGCCCTGCTCGGTGGCGCGCACCACCCCGAATTTCTCTTTCGACTGCAGCAGCTCGCCGATCATTTCCTTGTAGCGCGGCTCGAAAATATGCAGCGGCATCGCCACGTTGGGGAACAACACGAGGTCGAGCGGAAACAACGGAAGCAGGCGGCTCACCGCTGCATTGTATCGAATCGACCCACTGCCAAGCGGGCCGCTCCGAACCGAAACGCGCGATGCGTTACCATGGACACAGGCGTGGGGCCTCGCATGTCAGGCGTCAAAGTCCTCCTCATCTCGACCTACGAACTCGGCCGCCAGCCCTTCGGTCTCGCTTCTCCGGCAGCCTGGCTGCGCGCCGAAGGCGACGAGGTCTCCTGCCTCGACCTTTCGCAACGGGACCTGGATGAGGAGCAAGTCCGCTCCGCCGACCTGATCGCCTTCTATCTCCCCATGCACACCGCGACCCGCATCGCGCTCAGCGCGATCAAGAAAGTGCGCGCCCTCAACCCATCCGCGCAGCTCTGCGCTTACGGCCTGTACGCGCCGTTGAATGCCGCACACCTGCGCGAGGTGGGGGTCGCCGCGATTTTCGGCGGCGAATTTGAGCCCGGCCTCGCGGCTGCCGCGCGCGCCATCGCCGGCAACGGCCGCCGGCTTCCTCCGCAGGCGCAACCTGAAGTCTCGCTCGATCGCCTGCAATTCCGCGTCCCCGACCGCACCGGCCTGCCCCCGCTCCGGGATTACGCCCGTCTGGTCATGCCCAACGGCGCCCTCCGCACTGTCGGCTACACCGAGGCGAGCCGCGGCTGCAAGCACCTGTGCCGCCACTGCCCCATCGTGCCCGTGTACGAAGGCAAATTTCGTATCGTGCAACGAGATATCGTTCTCGAGGACATCCGCCATCAGATCGCATCCGGCGCCGAGCACATCACCTTCGGCGATCCCGACTTCTTCAACGGCGTCACCCACGCGCTGGAACTGGTGCGCGCGCTGCATCGCAAATTTCCGCGTGTTACCTACGACGTGACCATCAAGGTGGAGCACCTGCTCAAGTACGCGGAACATCTTCCCGTGTTGCGCGACACCGGCTGCGCCTTCGTAACCACCGCCGTCGAGTCGCTCGACGACCGCGCGCTCGCTCTCCTCGACAAAGGGCACACGCGCGCCGACTTCATCCGACTCGTCTCGCTATTCCGCGACATCGGCCTTGCCCTCGCCCCGACGTTCGTTGCCTTCACACCGTGGATCACGCTCGAGGGCTACGCCGATCTGCTCGCGACCATCGCGGACCTCGGCCTGGTTGAGAACGTCAGCCCGGTGCAACTCGCCATCCGCCTGCTGATTCCCGCCGGTTCGCGCTTGCTGGAACTGCCTGAGGTTCGCGACATGGTGGGTCCATTCGACCCGGTCGCGCTCAGCTACCGCTGGGACCATCCTGATCCGCGGGTTGACGCGCTGCAGCGCGAGATCGAACGGCGCGTGCAGGCGCTCACTGCCGCCGGTCACGGCCGCAGCAGCATTTTCGAGCATGTACGCGGCCTGCTGCGTGCCTTTACCGGCGACACCGCTGCGCGCCTGACCTTGCCGCCTCCCATTGCGTCACGCGCCACGGTGCCTTATCTCACCGAGCCTTGGTACTGTTGAGCCGAGCCTACGACGGGGCAGGTGGCCCCGTTCTGAAATCCCGAGCACAGCAACTGCGCCGCACCACGTCGCGGAAACCGCTGTCCCTCAGCACTTCTGTAACTTCCGCCGTCGCACTTCATCCCATAGCATGAAGGTGCTACGATTAATAAAAGGTGTGGGGCAAACATGCTGATCAAGAAGGCGGAAGACATCCGCTCCTCGGAAATTACCGGCCAGAAACTTTATTTTGATCGCCGCGAGTTTCTGGCAGGGGCTGCTACGCTGGCCGGCGCGGCTGCGCTCGGGGCGGCCTTCCCTCTGCGCGCCGAAGCGGGCGAGAAGCTTCCCGGCGTCGTCAAGGGCCAGTTCAGCACCGACGAGAAGCAGACTCCCTACAAGGACATCACCAACTACAACAACTTCTACGAATTCTCCACCGACAAATACGAGCCCGCGGGACTGGCGAAGAATTTCCGCACGCGCCCGTGGACGGTGAAGGTCGAAGGCATGGTGCAAAAGCCCAGGACCTTCGATATTGATTCCCTGCTCAAACTGGCTACGCTGGAAGACCGCGTCTATCGCCATCGTTGCGTCGAAGGCTGGTCCATGGTGATTCCCTGGGTGGGGTATTCGTTCAGCAAGCTGGTCAGCCAGGTGCAGCCGCTGGGCAGCGCCAAATACGTCGAGTTCACCACGCTCAACGATCCCGCGCAAATGCCGGGCGTGCGCCGCGGCGTGCTCGACTGGCCGTACACCGAAGGCCTGCGGCTCGACGAAGCCAATCACCCGCTGGCGCTGCTCACCTTCGGCCTCTACGGCGAGGTGCTGCCCAACCAGGACGGCGCTCCGGTGCGCATCGTGCTGCCGTGGAAGTACGGATTCAAGAGCTGCAAGTCCATCGTGCGCATCCGCTTCACCGACAAGCAGCCCGCGACCGCGTGGAACAAGGCCGCGCCCAACGAGTACGGCTTCTACTCGAACGTGAATCCGAACGTGGACCACCCGCGCTGGAGCCAGGCGAAAGAACGCCGCATCGGCGAATTCTTCAAGCGCTCGACGCTGATGTTCAACGGCTACGACCAGGTTGCGTCGCTGTACGCGGGAATGGACCTGAAGAAGTACTACTGAGTTATTTTGAGTTTGTAGAGGTTCTTGGACTTTGTCATTCCGAGCGGAGCGAGGAATCTGCTGTTTGACGCAGCGAAAATGCGCCTCCGAACGCTTCTGCGCAATCCAATCATTAAACCGAGAACCGAAAACCGATAACTCACAACCCGAAACTGAAACTTGAAACTGAAACTTGAAACTGAAACTTCTAAAAGTCGCTGTTTCCCTCGCCGCACTTGTCCCGCTGGCGCGCCTGGCGTGGAAAGGCTACCAGCAGATTCTGGGCGCCAATCCCATCGAGGTCATTACCCACTCGACCGGCGACTGGACCTTGATCTTCCTGATGCTGACGCTCAGCATCACGCCGCTGCGCAAGCTCACCGGCCAGGCCTGGCTCATCCGCTTCCGACGCATGCTCGGCCTGTTCGCCTTCTTCTACGCCTCGCTGCACTTCACCACCTACATTTTCCTGGACAAATTTTTCGATGTCCACGAGATGGTGAAGGACATCGGCAAGCGCAAGTTCATCACCATCGGCTTCACCGCTTTCGTGCTGCTGATCCCGCTGGCTGCAACTTCCACCGCCGGCATGATCCGCCGCCTGGG
>DASWAR010000175.1:0-11421 GCA_036391015.1 Terriglobales bacterium | reverse complement strand
TCTGCTGCCCTGGCCGATGGCGGTCGGGATTTTCTTCCTCACGTTGCTGATGTGCGTTGGCGCAGCGCTGGTTTCGATCAACAAAGTGACCCGGCTCGATCCGGCCATGGTGTTCAAAGGCTGAGCGCAGGAGAAAGCATGCGCGCATGGCAGTATGATACGCGATTCCTCATGAGTGCTGCTTGGAGCCGGAGTACTCTGGGCTAACGAATATCGCCGCTCCGCGGCTGGGTCCCTTTTCACCGATGAGAAGCACTGAAAAAACCTGCATCAGGTTCAATCCGCGCGACATCAGGAAGAAACCAGTCTGCGGCGGTCATTCGGGCCGCGGCACGGGACCGGTTCAAGGGTTGATATGAATGGGAATGCTGCGCAAGGACGGCCGAAGCCCGCGTTGCTGATCCTGGCGTTCCTCGCTATCTACGTGATCTGGGGCTCCACCTTCCTGGCCATACGCGTGGCCATCGAAAGCATTCCACCGCTGCTCATGATGGGCGCCCGACACGTGGTCGCGGGCACACTCCTGTTTGCTTATATGCGGCTGCGTGGCGAGGCAGCGCCGCCGCGCAGTGCGTGGAAACCGGCGGTGCTGGCGGGTGCGCTGTGCTTTCTCGGCAGCCACGGACTGTTGGCGTGGGCGGAGCAGCGCGTGTCCTCCGGGATGGCGGCCCTGCTGGTTTCGCTCGAGCCGGTGATCATGGTGCTGCTGGCGCGCAGGGCGCGGCAGGAAGGCAGGATTTCCGGCCGTACCATAGCCGGACTTGCTCTCGGGATCGCCGGTGTGGCAGTGCTGATGCCGATTGATGCAAAGGGCGAGATGATCGCCGTCGCGGCGTTGCTGCTGGGCGGCGTGCTCTGGTCGGTGGGCGCAATTTACGCGCGCGGAGCGGCTTCCGGCGTCTCGTCGGGCATGTATTCGGCGATGCAGATGCTCAGCGGGGGCGTGCTACTGCTCGCCGTCGGCACTGGCTTCGGCGAGCGGGTGCAACTGAGCAGCATGAGTTTGCGTTCGGTTGTGGCGCTCGGTTATTTGATTGTATTCGGGTCGGTGATTGCGTTCAGCGCGTACACGTGGCTGATGCGAGTGAGTACCGCCGCGCGAGTTGGCACGCATGCGTATGTGAATCCGATTATCGCTGTGTGGTTGGGCTGGGCGCTGGGCGGGGAAATGGTCACGGGCCGGATGCTGCTGGGCGCGGCCATTGTGCTGGCGAGCGTTTTGCTGGTGAACCAGGCGGAGAGCGGGAAGGCGGTAACGCTGGGGGTCAAGGCGGAGGCGGTGGCGGACTAGAGCATTGAAGATACAAGATTGACGATTAGTGCCGCGCCTCCGGCGCTCGGGAGTCAATTTGGGACGCGTACCCACCGCTGCCGCCCTTCGACTTCGCTCAGGGCAGGCTTTGGGCTAACGAATTCCGCCGCTCCGCGGCTGGTGTGCGCTGGCGAGGGCGCCCGCGCCACAGACGTTTGGGTAACGTGAAGTGCGGTCCCGGCGTGGGCGCCGGGACCTGCCCAAGTGAACAGGCGGCGTCGGAGCAGCGAGCAAAAAGCAGATTCCTCGCTGCGCTCGGAACGACAAGCCCAAAAGCAGATTCCTCGCTGCGCTCGGAATGACAAGTCCAAAAGCAGATTCCTCGCTGCGCACGGAATGACAAGAGCTTACGGGGTACTTCCAAATTACCCGATTACAAATTGCCCGATCACGTGATGCTCGCCTCTTCGTAGGTGCCGTAGACGTCGCGGAGGGCGGCGCAGATTTCGCCGACGGTGGCGTAAGCGCGGACGGCTTCGATAATAAAGGGCATGGTATTGGCGTCGGAGACCGAGCCATCGGCTTTGACTTGCGGTTCCTGCGCCGCGGCCTTCTTCAAAGCGTCAAGGCAGCGGCGGACTTCGTCGTTGCTGCGGCGAGCGCGCAGCTTTTTCAGTTTCTCCGTCTGCTGGCGCGCAACGGATTCGCCAATGTGCAAAATCTCAGGCGATTCTTCCTCGATGGTGAACTCGTTTACGCCGACAACGACCTTCTCGCGCTTTTCCACCGCGCGCTGGTACTGGTAGCTGGCCTCGGCGATTTCTTTTTGCGGATAGCCGCGCTCGATGGCTTTGACCATGCCGCCCATCGCGTCCAGCTTGTCGAAGTAGTCGAAAGCGCCTTTTTCCATGTCGAGCGTCAGGCGCTCGAGGAAGTACGAGCCGCCGAGCGGATCGATCGTCTGGGTGACGCCGGATTCGTAGGCGATGATCTGCTGCGTGCGCAGCGCGATGCGGGCCGCCTCGGCGGTAGGCAGGGCGAGGGCTTCATCGTGGGCATCGGTATGCAGCGACTGGGTGCCGCCCAAGACCGCCGCCAGCGCCTGGATGGCGACGCGGGCGATATTGTTTAACGGCTGCTGCGCGGTGAGCGAAACGCCCGCCGTCTGGGTATGGAAGCGCATCAGGCGCGTGCGTTCGTTGGTGGCGCCGAAGCGGTCCTTCATCAGCCGGTGCCAGATCTTGCGGGCGGCGCGGTACTTGGCGATCTCCTCGAAGAAATCGCTGTGCGCATTGAAGAAGAAGCTGAGGCGGGGACCGAACTCGTCCACGTCGAGGCCGCGGCGGCGCGCCCATTCGACGTACTCGACGCCGTCATAAACGGTGAATGCCAGCTCTTGCAGCGCGGTGGAGCCGGCCTCGCGGATGTGGTAGCCGCTGATCGAGATGGTGTTAAAGCGCGGGGTGAACTTGGAACCGAATTCGAACGTGTCCACCACCAGGCGCATGCTGGGCGCGGGCGGGTAGATGTACTCCTTCTGCGCGATGTATTCCTTGAGGATGTCGTTCTGGATGGTGCCGGAAATCTTGTTCCAGTCGGCCTTCTGCTTTTCGGCGACGACCAGGTACATCGCCCACAGTGCCGAGGCGGGCGAGTTGATGGTCATGGAAGTGGTGACGTTCTCCAGGTCAATGCCGTTGAAGAGAATTTCCATGTCCTCGAGGGAATCAATGGCGACGCCGCACTTGCCGACCTCGCCCTCGCTGAACGGGTGGTCGCTGTCGTAGCCCATGAGGGTGGGCAGATCGAAGGCAACCGAAAGCCCGGTGCCGCCGTGGGTCAGCAGGTACTGGTAGCGCTCGTTGGTTTCCTCCGGCGAAGCGAAGCCGGAGAACTGGCGCATGGTGAAAAGCTTGCCGCGATAACCGGAGGCGTGAATGCCGCGCGTGTAAGGAGGCTGGCCGGGGTAGCCGAGGTATTCGTCGTATTTCCAGTCTTCGGGCAGGTCGGCCTGGGAATAGAAGCGCCGCACCGGGTAGCCGGAAATGGTGGTGTAGCGGGCGCGGCCGTGCTCGTCGAGATTGGTGCCGGTGGGCGCGCCGATGGGCTTCTCCGGCGCCTTCTCCAGAGACTTAGCCAACATTCCGTCGGCCCACTCCTTTTCCGACTCAGAGGGATGGCGTCCTTCAAAGACGTCGGCGACCGGGGATTCGGCTACTTGATTGTTGGTGCGCTTTTCGTCAGGCATGATGGTTATCGAAGCAAACCCCTAATCATAAGAGATGCACGGAGTGGGAGCAAGAATGTCACCATTTCGTCACCACCATTTCGCGAAGGTCAAAACGTTTCCTGAAAACTGCAAAGAGTTGCGGTAACCAGAACCAGAGTACCGACGTAACGGCGGCATAGGTGGCGAGATGTCAATCACTTGCGATCTCCCGGTGTGGCGCTCCGGTTGCGATGCAGCACTGTGACTGCATTCGGAGCGAGGCCAAACATGGACGGTTTCCTGCAACGTGAACGGGAAGAGTTGAAAACGCGGTGGACCTGCGTGGTGGTCTTGCTGACCTGCCTGGCCATGATCCTGGTGGTAACGCATCAGGGCGGCACCATTGATGCACAGAAGAACCTGATCCGAGTGCTTTGGGACGATAGCAAGGCCCTGAACAAAATCCGCATCCAGGATTTGGCCAAACAGCGCGAAAAAATCTACGCCACCGATCCACACGACGCCGCGCCGCAAGGGAAAGAGAAAGCCCCGGCTGAAAAGGTAGCGCCGGAACCGCAACGTCCGCCGGTGCAACCGGTGCTGCCGCTGAAGCCGGCCCGAGTGCTGCGGCAGATTTGAAGAGGCGTAGCTACTCCGGCGCGATTCGGATAATGTGCATCGCGTCTCCTGCAGCCCATAGCCGGGCAGGTGGCGGCGCACGTACTCGCGCAAGGTTCGCTGCTTTACCGGGTGAGGCACCCGCCGCATCGGACTGCCGCGCAGCCGCCAGTAATAATAGTCGGGCAGTCCGGCCGCTTTCTTAAAGACGTCCCATAACGGCGTCGAGCGGAACGCTTTTCGCAAAGCTTCCATACCGGAAAAACTACCTGCGGCAGTCTTACTGCAACTCCGGAGGCACCTGGGTCGGCGGCGGAGTCTGCGCCGGCGGCTGGGTGGTTGAATCCGGCTGCTGCGGCATGATCGGCACCGCCTGCGGGTTCTGGCTGCGGGGAACGACTCCCGGGACCGTGGGGGCCTTCTTCACCTGCGCGTTCTCCGCGTCGGCGACATCAATGCCGAGACTGGTGAGCGTCAGGCCGGTGGCGCGGTCCACTTCCACGCGCGATTTCTCATAGGCCGCGCGCGCCGCCACCAGGTTCGATTCCGCCTGGGTCAGGTCGCGCTGCGCCTGCAGCACGTTGTAATTGGTGGACGCGCCCAGCAGGTATTTCTTCTGCTCGGCATCCAGGCTTTCGGCGGCCAGCTTGGCGCCGGCTTGGGCGGCGTCGACCCGCGCCCGGTTCTGCTCCAGCGCGAATTGCGCGTTGCGCACCTCGATACGAATCTGGTTCTGAAGCTGCTGCAAACGCATCTGCGCCTGGGTGTACTCCAACTCGGAGCGGATCTGGTCGGCCTGGGCGCTGCGGTTGCGAAGCGGGATGGTCAGCGACAGCCCCATACCCTTGTCGGGAGCGGTGCTATCGAACAAACTGCCGAAGGTGGAGCCGTAGCCCACGGTCGGGACAGTTCCCGCAGGGAGACCGAGGATCGGATTCTGCACCCCACCCAGGGCGGACGCGCCGTAGAACGCAAACAGATCGAGGGTGGGCAGCAGCGCGCTGCGCGCCGCTTTCTTGTTGATGTCGCGGTTGGTCAGGTCAATGCGCGACTGCGCCAATTCCCAGCGGTGGGAGAGCGCGTCACGTTCCATATCCTGGATGGGTGTGACCGGCTCCGCGGCCGGCATGACCATGGTGTCGGTCGGGATCACATCCGCTGCCGCCAGCGTCGGGTCCTGGAGGTTGCGGGAGAGCGCGTTCTTGGTAAGCAATTGCTGCAACTGCAACGCCGTCTGGCTGACGATCAAGTCCTGCTTGGCGGAAGCGACCGCGCTTTGCGAGCGCACCACCTCGATCGGCGCCAGGGTGCCGATCTGCACCTGCTTCCGGGTATCGCCGAGCAACTGGTTGGCCAGGCCGAGCGAGCGCTCCTTCACGCGCACGTCCTCGTAGGCGGTGACCAGGTCCCAGTAGATGTTCTGGATCTGGGTGACCGTGGAAATCACCTGGCCGCGGAAGGCGATATCGGCGATCTCGCGGCTGTTCTTTGCCATGCGGATGAAGCGCATGTTGGGCGCGATACCGAAGCCTTGCAGGAGGTGCTGCGAGACGGTCAGTCGGAAGTTGCTGCTGAGCACCGGGTTCAGGTTGGTGCGGATGCTGTTGGTGGTGATGCGGGAATTATTGAAGCCCACGCTCATGTTGGTTCCGGTAGCGAAGCCCTGGTTATAGGCGAAATTCGCCGTTCCGGAGTTCTGCGACAGGTTCGCGACGCCGGCGGTTACCGTATTGGACAGCGGGGTGACCGAGCGCTCGATCTGCAGGTTGCCGCTGAGGAACGGGTCGAAGGAGGGCACCGAAGGGCCGACGCCGGTGGTGGAGGTGACCTGTCCGCCGGTTCCGGTGCCGGCGCCGCCCGCCGCGCTGGTAGTACCGCCGGCACTCGCGCCCGATGCGCCAGTGCCGAACCCGCCGACACCGCCGCCGGGGGTGCCGGTCACCAGGCCGGTGGCCACGCCGCGCGCCGCCGCGCCCGCCTTGGTGCGCAGGATGTCGGTGTCGGCAATGTCGAGGTTGTAGCGGGCAATCGCCAGGTCGAGGTTATTCTCCAAGGCCAGCGCGATGGCGTCGTCCAGCGAGAGCATCAACTTGCCGTTCTTGATCAACTGGTCGATGCGTGGGCTGTTGTTGAACTGCGGGGAAGCGACGTTGCGCGCTTGAAACGGCGCAATGGGGTTCGGCAGCGGCGATTGGCCCTTGGAATAGTCGGTCCTTTGCGCCCAGGCTGAGGACGAGACGCCGGCCAGTAGTGCCAGGATCAACAGATTGCCGCGAAACACAAGAAAAGACCTCGAAGACATGCGCTTCTCTCCAGTAAGTCGTTAAGCAGTGCTGTGCGATAGACTGCCGGGGGCCCGGATCGTCAACAGTTGATACGCAAAAGCCCTCCGGCGGGTTCAAAAAACTCCCGAGCGGGGAGGCGGCCACCGCTGCCGGTGGCAGAAACGAACTAGTATAGCCGACGCGGCGCGGCCCACCGAAGGTCCGTTGAGTAAGATTTTGTAAACACCGGCGCGGCACCCTGGTTGCAGGCGCGGTCGGATCGCATGCGCAATTTCAAATTCACGCTCGCCTACGATGGTACCGACTTCCATGGCTGGCAGGTGCAGCCCGGCCGGCCGACCATTCAGGACGCGCTGGCCGAGGCGCTGCGCCGGATTACCGGCGAAACCGTCCTGCCGCAGGGCTCCGGCCGGACCGACGCCGGGGTACACGCGCTGGCGCAGGTGGCGTCGTGCGAGCTTGCCTCTTCCATCCCGGCGGCGAACCTGGTGGTGGCGCTCAACGACAATCTGCCGCCTTCGATCCGCGTCATGCAGGTGGAGGAGGCGCCTCCGGAGTTCCATGCCCGCAGGTCGGCTCGGGCAAAGACCTACCGGTACCGCATCTATCGCGGCGACATCTGCCCGCCGTTGCTGGCGCGCTACGTTTATCACCACCCGTATCCGCTGGAAGAAGAGGCGATGGCGGCCGCTGCGGCGCCGGTGATTGGCGAGCACGATTTCACGTCGTTTGCGGCCGTAGATCCGGAGAAGCGCGAGGAAGAAGGCGCACGCTCGAACCGGCGCACCATTTCTGTTTCGCAATGGCAGCGTGCGGGTGAAGAGCTCATCTATACCGTCCGCGGCAACGGATTCCTGCACCACATGGTTCGCAACCTGGTGGGGACGTTCTTGCTGGTGGGGAAGGGAAGCCTGCAGCCGGGCGATCTGGCGCGCATTTTGCAGGCGCGCAATCGCTCGGCGAATCCTGGGGCCACGGCGCCGGCGAGCGGACTGTATCTTGTCGGGGTAGAGTATGGATGAAAGTCCCAACAGGGGAATTGAAGAATAAAGATTGCAGATTGAAGAATGCAAAATCGTCACCATCGCGCGACGATCAATCTGCAATCTTCAAATCTCCAGTCTACAATCGGGCTTTCCATGGCTACCGAGCCCCAAATCGTTGCGCGCCGCATGGTCGCCGTGAATCCGGCCACTGGGGAGACGCTGCACGAATTTGAGTGTGCCAGCGATGCCGAGGTCGCGGCTGCGGTGGAGCACGCCCATGCCGCACAGCCGGCTTGGGAGGCGGCCGGGGTCCAGCAGCGAATCGAAGTCCTGCGCCGATTTCAGAAGCTGCTGCACGCCAGGAAGGAAGAGGTCGCGCGACTGATCACGCGCGAAGCCGGCAAGCCCTACGTCGAGGCGCTGGTGAATGAAGTATTGGTCGCGCTCGACGCGACGCGATTTTGTGCCGAGCAGGCGCCGGAATTGCTTCTCCCCGAGCCGGTGCCGCACGGCAATCCGATCATGAAGGCCAAGGTCGGACGCTTGCTGCGCCGGGCGCACGGCGTGGTCGGCATCATTTCGCCGTGGAATTTTCCGTTTTCGACGCCGGCGGGCGAAGCGGTCGCCGCCCTGGTGATGGGCAACTCGGTGGTGCTCAAGCCCTCGGAATTCACGCCGATGAGCGCGCTGGAACTGAAATCGCTGTTCACTGCGGCGGGACTGCCGGACGGCGTTTTCCAGGTGGTGCTCGGCGATGGTGCGACCGGCGCGGCCCTGATTGCGTCGCCCATAGACAAGTTGGTCTTCACCGGAAGCGTATCCACCGGGCAGCGGGTGGCGCAGGCCTGCGGCGCGCGATTGCTGCCGGTGGTGCTGGAACTCGGCGGCAAAGATCCGATGCTGGTATTGGACGACGCCGATGTGGACGTCGCCTCCAGCGCCGCGGTGTGGGGTGCGTTCGTCAACGCCGGGCAGGCGTGCCTCTCGGTGGAGCGCTGTTACGTGCATCGCAGCCTGCATGACCGATTTGTCGAACTGTGTGTGGAGAAGACGCGCAAGCTGAAGGTCGGCGACGGCGCCGATCCGCAAACCGACATCGGACCCATGATCCACGAGCGGCAGTTGCGCATCGTCGAAGAGCAGGTGAAAGACGCCGTCAGCAGCGGCGCACGCGTGCTCGCCGGCGGGCGGCGCATGCCCGAAATCGGCCCGAACTTCTACGCGCCGACCGTCATCGAAGGCGTGGACCACTCGATGCGCATCATGCGCGAGGAGACTTTCGGGCCGGTGCTGGCAATCATGGCATTCGATACCGAAGATGAAGCCATCAGCCTGGCCAACGACTCCGAGTTCGGGCTCGCGGCCAGCGTGTGGACGCGCGACAAAAACCGCGGCGAAGAACTGGCAACGCTGATTTCGGCGGGAACCGTGCTGGTGAACGATGCGGTGATCGGCTTTGGCATCAGCGAGGCGCCGCACGGCGGGGTCAAGTGCAGCGGCATCGGGCGCACCCATGGGAAACTGGGCCTGGAAGAGATGTGTTGGGTGCAATACCTGGACTCCGATCGCCTGCCGCGGATGAAAAAAACCTGGTGGTACGGTTACGGTCCCGACTTCGCGCGCCAGATGGAAGCCTTTACCGATTGGCTGTTCGCGCCCAGCCTGTTCGCGCGAGTGCGGGGCGCGGTGCGGTCGTCGGCGTCGCTGTGGCGGCGGCGGCTGTGATGAGTCGCGAGTCGCGAGTCCCGAGTGTTGTCGACTGGCGACTCAATCGGAAATCGCAACTCTCTTGCGCGACCACGCCCAAGTCAGGCATCCAATCAATAACGTGACCGCCAGCACCACGCCGGCGCTGCGCTGGATGCGCGATGCAATCACGCCCATAAAGACGAGCGAGAGCGCGGCGAACAGATTGCCGGCGGGCAGACGGAAAGCGTCGGCATGCGGCTGCTTTCTGCGCAGTGCGGGGAGGGCGGCGGCGATGGCGCCATAGACGAAAATCCGCGCTAACACGGAAACAACGGCGTTCCAGCGAAAACTTCCGGCAACCGAGAAAGCAATCACCAGCACCGCAAACAGCACGATGGAAACGTAGGGCGTGCGGAAGCGCGGATGCACCGAAGCAAACCAGGCCGGAAAATCTCCCTGCTCGCCCATGGCGAACGTGAGCCGGGGCGAGTGGAGCAGGTTGGCGCTGAGGTAGCCGTAAATCGAAACCAGCGCCCCGCCTGCGACCAGCCATGCGCCCGCCGGCCCGAGAAAGCGCTGCGCGGCGTCGGCCGCGGGCTTGGAGGTGGCGGCGGCGTTCGGCAGGATGTGCATTACGACGTATTGCAGTGCGACAAATACCAGCGTCGCGGTGGCGATGGAGACCAGCAGCGCGAAGGGCGCATCCTTGCGCGGATCGCGGGTTTCGCCCGCCACCAGGAACGCGGCCTCGAATCCGGCGTAGGCGTACACCATCAGAATGAGGGCGTCGAACCAGTCCGCGGCGCTGGGCGTCACCGCCGGCGGTGTCACGCGGATGGCCGGATGGAGCAGCAGCGCCGCCAGGCCGCCGGCGATCAGGAACGCGAGCAGGCCGAGTTTCGCAACGGTAAAGATGTTGCTCACCGCCGTGCCACCGGTTACACCGCGGTAGTTCACGGCGGCGAGAAATGAGATCAACACCGCCAGCACGAGCGCACGCGGCAGTGGCGCCTGGATCATTGGATAGAATTGCGCGCTGTAGGAGATGAACAGGTTCGCGACCGCCGAGCTGGCCGCGATGCGCGACAGCCACATCATCCAGCCGATCTGGATGGCGACGAACGGCCCAAACGCGATGCGGGCGTACAGATAAGGCCCTCCCGCCTGGCGGAATTGGGAGGCGACCTCGGCCAGGCACGCGGCAATGACGGCTACGCCCACGGCGGCGATCAGGTAACCCGGCACGCTCAGCGCTCCCAGGCGCGCCGCCAGCAAGGAAGGAATGCCAAATACGCTGGCGCCGATGATGGTATTGAACATCAGCGCCGCCAGGCTCCAGCGCCCGATAGCGCGCACCAGGCGTGTGTCGTGTCCAGAGAGTGGGTGCATAGCCTGTTTCAGGTAGTCCGTGGCCGGTATATTCGTGCCCACTACCGACTACGCGCGAGTTTATGTGACTGTGGTAACCACAACAGTCTTCCTTCGCGGCTGAGTTATCCAGTAAAATAGCGTGTTTTCATCCATAATATGCGGCAGTCCACGAGGTATCGTCCTTGGCAACCACGGAAATGAAACCAGACCCGGCGCAATCGGGGAATCTTCCCCAGCTAGCCAAACACAAAATCAAGATCAAGAAGCCCGGGCAGCGTGCCTGCAACGAGAAAGACGAGAAGAACAAGCTGTGCGGCGGACACCTGAAGCGCTGGTTCTACGCCAGCGACGTGATGGAAAAAGCCTGCGGCGATGTGGAGCAGGCTCTGGGCCCCGAAGCCGAGATCTACCGCTGCGAGCATTGCCGCATGCTCTACCTGCCCAATTCGCAGGATCCCAGCGGCATTAACGTGGCGGGCCGCGGCCAGATTTCGACGTTTGGGTTGACGCTTCCGCCGAAGGATACGAAGTAGGAAGAAGCAATTAGCAATTAGCAATTAGCGATTAGCGATTAGCAAAAAGCAGATTCCTCCCCTTCGACTTCGCTCAGGGTCGGAATGACAAGGGTTGGGGTCCTGACCGGGATTGGGGAACTGACCAGGATTAGGGAACTAACCAGGATTGGGGTTGCTCGGACGGTTGAGGTGCTCGAACGGTTGGGGTCCTCGAATCAGGTTCGCATCGGCGATCGCTAATGGCTAATCGCTAATTGCTAATTGCAGCTTTGTGGGGGAGCAGCGCGCATCCAAGCTCATGAGCGTGAAATGTTCTGACCTGATTTACGACTGGAACAACATGCCGGGGCCGGACTCCAAGCCCGGCGGCCCGGTGCTGCTCAACGATGAGTCGCTGCGCGACGGCCTGCAGTCGCCCTCGGTGCGCGATCCCTCCATTCCGGAAAAAATCGAAATCCTCCACCTGATGGAGGCGCTAGGCATCGACTCGCTGGAC
>DASWAR010000174.1:0-5078 GCA_036391015.1 Terriglobales bacterium | reverse complement strand
GCTGGCGTCTACCCTGGGCTGGGCGCGCTACACCGGTACCACCGGAGAAATCCTCGGCATGAAGACCTTCGGTGCGTCGGCCCCGTTGAAGGTTTTGCAGCAAGAGTTCGGATTCACCCAAGAGCACGTCGTCGCGGCCGCCAAGGCGCAACTGAAGAAGAGGAGCTAGCGCATGCGCATCTGCGTCGGATCGGACCATGCCGGCTTTCCGCTGAAGGAAACCGTCCGCAAGTTCCTGGCCGAGCTCGGCCATGACGTGGAGGACCTGGGGACGCACAGTACCGATCCGGTGGATTATCCGGACTATGCCGAGAAGGTGGTGAACTCGGTGCTGCAGGGGAACAACGAGCGCGGCGTCCTGATTTGCGGCAGTGGCGTCGGCGCATCGGTGGCCGCCAACAAGATTCCCGGCGCTCGCGCCGGTTTGTGTCACGACACCTACTCCGCTCATCAGGGCGTGGAGCACGATCACATGAACGTGCTTGTCCTGGGAGCCAGAGTGATCGGCGAAGAACTGGCCCGTGAACTGGTCCGCGCTTTCGTGAATGCGAAATGCAGCCATGAGGAGCGTCACCTTCGGCGCCTCGACAAAGTCGCCGCCATCGAGAAGCGGTATAGCGGCCAGCCTCAAGTGCTGGCGGGAAAGAGCACAAGACCATGACAAGCGCAGCAATCGCCAAAGAGTTTCCCACCAATCCGCTCAAGGGACTGCTGGGCTACGGCCAGTCGGTGTGGCTGGACTTCATCCGCCGCAGCCTCCTTACCAGCGGTGAGCTGGGGCGCCTGGTGGAAGAAGACGGGTTGCGTGGCGTGACCTCGAACCCGTCCATCTTCGAAAAAGCCATCGTCGGCAGCACCGACTATCAGGACATCCTCATGGCGCCAAAGTACCGCGATTTCGACGCCAAGGCGCTCTATGAGGAGATTGCGATCCGCGATGTTCGCGACGCCGCCGATGTCCTGCGTCCGATTTACGACAGCTCGAAGGCGCGCGACGGCTATGTCAGCCTGGAAGTCTCGCCCACGCTGGCGCACGACACCGAAGGCACGCTCGATGAGGCGCGGCGCTTGTGGAAGACCGTCGGGCGGCCGAACCTGATGGTCAAGGTTCCGGCGACGCCGGAGGGTATACCCGCCGTTCGCCAGCTCATCAGCGAAGGGGTCAACGTGAACGTCACGTTGCTGTTCGCGCAATCGGCCTACGAGCAGGTCGCGGAGGCTTTCATTCGCGGCCTGGAGGAGCGCCAGGCCAGCGGGCAGGACGTTAAGAACATCGCCAGCGTGGCCAGCTTTTTTATCAGCCGCATTGATTCCGCCGTGGATGCGCTGCTGAGCGCGAAAATCAAAACCTCAACCGATACCAGCGAGCGCTCCCGCCTCACCGGGTTGCTGGGCAAGATTGCCATTGCCAACGCCAAGATTACTTACCAGCGCGCCCGTGAGATCTACGGCAGCACGCGCTGGAAGCAGCTTTCGGCGCGTGGCGCGCAGAGCCAGCGGCTGCTGTGGGCGAGCACCAGCACCAAGAACCCCTGTTACCGCGATGTCATCTACGTCGAGGAACTGATCGGCGCGGACACCGTCAACACCATTCCGCCCGCGACGTTCAACTCCTTCCGCGAGCACGGCGAATTGCGCAAGAGCCTGACCGAAGATCTGGAAGGCGCCGTTGCCGCCATGGATGGGCTGGCCAAGGTCGGCATTTCCATGAAGGAGGCCACCGACAAATTGCTGGTCGAAGGTATTCAGCAGTTCGCCACCGCCTTCGATCAACTGCTCAAGTCCACCGGCCGGCGGCCGGAAGCGCGCGAATCGGTGAAGATCAACCGCCAGACTTTCAAAATGCCGGCCGAGCTCAACAACGCGGTTTGCGCCACCATCGATGACTGGAAAAAGCAGGAGAAGGCGCGCCGGCTGTGGCGAGGCGACGCCTCGCTGTGGACCAGCACCGATGAAGCCAACTGGCTCGGATGGATGGGCATCCTCGACGACCAGTTGGCGCAGATCCAGCACCTGAAGGGAATCGCCGAGGAGGTCAAGACCGCGGGATACAAACATGCGCTGCTGTTGGGTATGGGCGGATCAAGCCTTTGTCCCGAGGTCATGCGCCTGACCTTCGGCAAGATCGCCGGTTCGCCGGAACTGCACGTGCTGGACTCCACCGATCCGGCGCAAATCAGGACGATCGAAAGCCGGATTGATTACAAGAGCACGCTCTTCATCGTATCGAGCAAGTCCGGCGGCACCCTGGAACCCAACATTTTCAAGCAGTACTTCTTCGAGCGCGCCAAGCAGGAATTGGGCGCCGCCGAAGCCGGCAATCGCTTCATCGCCATTACCGATCCGGGATCCAACATGCAGCGCGTGGCCGAGAGCGATCGCTTCCGCCACATTTTTTACGGACTGAAGACGATCGGCGGGCGCTACTCGGCGCTCTCCGACTTCGGCATGGTTCCGGCGGCGGTGATGGGCGTTGATATGCCCCGTTTCCTCAACGCGACGGAAGAGATGGTGCACGCCTGCGGCGCCACCGTGCCTGTCGAAGAGAATCCCGGCGTCGTGCTGGGCACGATCCTGGGCACGCTCGGCGTTCGCGGCCGCGACAAGGTAACCATCATCACCTCGCCGGGCATTTTCGATCTCGGCGCGTGGCTCGAGCAGTTGATTGCCGAGTCCACCGGCAAAATCGGCAAAGGCCTGGTCCCGGTGGATCGCGAGCGTCTCGGCAAGCCCGAGGTGTACGGCAATGACCGTGTCTTCGCCTACCTGCGGCTTGACTCCGGCGCGGACAAGGCACAAGACGCGGCCATCGAAGCGCTCGAAAAGGCCGGGCAGCCGGTGGTTCGTATCGCTGTCGCAGAGGAGTACAGCCTGGGAGAGGAATTCTTCCGCTGGGAAATTGCGACGGCGGTGGCGGGTTCCGTCATCGGGATCAATCCGTTCGATCAGCCCGACGTCGAAGCCGCGAAGATCGCCACTCGCAAGCTGACATCGGAATACGAGCAGCAAGGCAGCCTGCCGGCGGAGACCCCGCTGTTCGAGGCCGACGGCATTCGCCTGTATGCCGACCCGAAGAACGCAGACGCGCTGAAGAAATCCGCGCAGCAGCAATCGCTGGCGGGATATCTCAAGGTGCATCTCGACCGCGTGAACGCCGGGGATTACTTCGCTGTGCTGGCGTTCATCGAGATGAACGACGCGCACGAAGCCGCCCTCCAGGGCCTCCGGCATGACGTCCGCGATTCCAAGCGCGTTGCCACCTGTCTTGGTTTCGCACCGCGATTCCTGCATTCCACCGGCCAGGCTTACAAAGGCGGTCCCAACAGCGGCGTGTTCCTGCAGATCACCTGTGACGACGCCAAGGACCTGCCCGTTCCCGGACAGAAGTACACCTTCGGGGTGGTGAAGGCGGCGCAAGCGCGCGGCGACTTCCAGGTGCTGGCCGATCGCGGCCGGCGCGCGCTGCGCGTCCATCTCGGTCCCAATGTCGGCGCTGGGCTTGCGACTCTGGCGGCGGCGGTGGAGCAGGCGCTCCAGTAAGCGCAACCTAGCCAAATTTCAAGAAGGAGCAATTTCGACATGCAAATCGGAATGATCGGTCTCGGCAGAATGGGCGCCAACATGGTTCGCCGCTTGCTCCGGGGTGGACATGAATGCGTTGTGTTTGACGCCAATGTTGGCAACGTCAAACAACTGGCCGGCGAGGGCGCCGTCGGCGCCACTTCGCTGGATGACTTCGTTCGCAAGCTGAAAACGCCACGCGCCGTGTGGCTGATGCTGCCCGCCGCGGTCGTGGACGGCACGCTGAAAGAGCTTGCGCCTCGGCTGCAGAAGGATGACATCGTCATTGATGGCGGAAACTCCTACTACATTGATGACATTCGCCGCGCCAAGGAGCTCGAGCCTGCCGGCGTTAAGTACGTGGACGTCGGCACCAGCGGCGGCGTGTGGGGGCTGGAGCGCGGGTATTGCATGATGATCGGCGGCCCACGTGCGGCTGTGCAGCGCCTGGATCCGATTTTCAAGACTTTGGCTCCGGGCCGTGGCGACGTGCCCCGCACCGCCGGGCGTGAAAAGGCGACGGGCACCGCCGAAGATGGTTACCTGCACTGCGGGCCGGTCGGCGGCGGGCACTTCGTCAAAATGGTGCACAACGGCATCGAGTACGGACTGATGGCGGCTTACGCTGAGGGTCTTGACATCCTGAAGCACGCCAACGCCGGCAAGCAGACGCGCACCGTGGATGCGGAAACCACGCCGCTGCGTAATCCCGAGCACTATCAGTACGACTTCAACCTGCCCGACATCGCTGAGGTGTGGCGCCGCGGCAGTGTGGTTGCGTCCTGGTTGCTCGACCTGACGGCGGCGGCCCTGATCGAGCAGCCTGACCTGGGCAAGTTCTCCGGACAGGTCTCCGATTCCGGCGAAGGCCGCTGGACGATCCTGGCGGCGATCGACGAGGGCACTCCAGCCCCCGTGCTCACCACCTCGCTCTACGAGCGCTTCAGCTCGCGCGGCAACGGAACTTTTGCCAACAAGCTGCTGTCCGCCATGCGATTCCAGTTTGGAGGGCACTTGGAGAAGGAAAAGGACAAGTCGGCGGTCGCGTAAACAACTGAGTTGTGCACCTGCGGTTGGAAGGAAATCAAAAACATGGACCAGAATTTTTCGCAACACGGGCGCTCTGCGGACCCCTGCACCATGGTGATCTTTGGCGCCAGCGGCGATCTCACCAAGCGCAAGCTGCTTCCGTCGCTCTACAACCTGGCCGCGGCCAACCTGTTGCCACGCCAGTTTGCCATCGTCGGCTACGCGTACGTCAACAACACCGACGATAGCTTTCGTGCTCAGCTCACCCAGGACATGAAAGCGCTCGCCACCAATCCCATTGACCCTCACGTCTGGGAGTGGTTCCAGGAGCGCATTCACTATGTGCAGGGGGACTTCCAGGATGCTGCTGGCTACCAGCGGCTGGCCGCGAAACTGGCGGAAGTGGAGAAGGACCACGGCACCCAGGGGAGTCGTTTTTACTACCTTGCCGTGGGCCCGAAGTTCTTCGGGGAAGTGGTCCGGCAGTT
>DASWAR010000173.1:0-2764 GCA_036391015.1 Terriglobales bacterium | reverse complement strand
ACCGACGGATTCTCCCAGATGCGCTGCAATACCTGGTTGCTCTCGCACACCGACACCATGCCGTACAACTGCCCCAGCACGCTCCCCGGGACCAGCTTCAAGTCGAATACCACGTCGGCGAAGGCGCGGGCATAACGGCTGGTGATCGCCGCCATCTACTTGCCCTCCTTGCCGCCGTTTTGGCCGAGCTGTCCCGCGAAGCTCTCCACCAGGGCGCGGTCGGTGGCCGCATCCACCTGGATGCGCTTCTCCGCCAGCGAAACCGCCAACTCCGCCGCGTACGCCTTTAGGTCACGATGTGCGAGGCGGGCGGCGGCTTCCACTTCCTGCCCGGCCGACTCCACGATCTTGCGCGCGTCTTCTTCGGCGGCGGCCTTGATGCGCTGTTCTTCGCCGGCGGCTTCGGCCTCAGCCTGCGATCGCATGGCCGCGATCTCGCTGTCCAGCTTCGCCAGCCGGCCCTCGATTTCGCTCAGCCGTCGCCCCGCGTCGGCGCTGGCGCGCTGCGCTTCGTCCATGGTCTTGCGGATTGATTCGGTGCGTGCGCGGAACATCCCCGGGAGCTTCGATTTGACGAACCAGGCGACCGCGCCGGCGATCACCGCGAAGTTCAGCGCAATCGCCAGCCAGTATGCTGAGTTCAGGCTGAGTCCGGTGATCCTCGCCAGCATGCGCACCGAAGGCGACTGTTTGAACTCGGCGTTCTCTTCGCCTTCACCGGCCGCGTGCTCGGATGCTTCGCTCGGCGCCTGCCCGTGGGATTCCTGCTGGGCGATCTTTTCGCGCGCGGGTTCCTGAGGCTTCGCCGCCGGTTCCGATTTTGTCCCTTGCGGTGGATTGGCGGCCGGCTGCTGCTGCGCCCAGGCCGCGCCCAGCAGCAGCAACAACGCCACAACTGCGATGGAGAGTACGCGCCTGCGCCGGTTCATTGCGCGCTCCCGGCCGGACGCTGCGCCACTGCCACCGGCTTCAGAATCATGCGAATGACTTCGCTCGCCAGCCGCTCGCTTTGCGGCAGCAACTGGCGCTTAGCAGCCTCCAGTTCCTGGTAGACGCTTTCGCGCGCCTGTGCAACCTGAAGCTGGGCGCGCTCACGCGCCTGCGTGATCGCCGCCGCGCGGGCTGCCAGCGCCTTTTGCCGGCGCACTTCCTGCGCCTTAAAGATGGCTACCCGGGCCTCACGCAACCGCTGCTCGTATTCACCGGTCTTGGCCTCGGCCGCTGCGACATCGGCTCGGGCCTTTTCGATGGCTCCTTCAGTCCGCTGGTAGCGCTCCTGGAGCACCGATTCCAGTTTGCCGTGGACGATCAGCCGGTAGGAAAAGTACGTAACCAGGAACAGGACGATGGTCGGAACCGATCCGAGCAGTAATCCGCCTAATTGTCGGAGTGTCTCTTCCATTTCGACGGGTGAATCAGGCTAGCTGATGATGGCCGCTTGAACTGATAAACCTAGCATCGCTGCAGAGCCGCTGTCAACGCGCATTTGCTTGATTTTGCCCGACTTCTACCCGTCCTACCGCGTCGCATTCCCGCTAGCGGGAATGTCCGGAATCGGATTTGTGGCCATGTGCAGAAACTTGCGGTTTGCCTTGACTTCGCCGGCCAGAGAGTTAACATATGAGTATCACCTCCGATCCGTTTCAGGATCGAATGGGCCTGTGGTCAAGGAAATGTCACCGCTTCTTGATCGCCGGCCCATTTAACTTCTAGCCATCAGCTTTCAGCCGTCAGCTATCAAACCCTCATCATTCGGGTAAACCTTTGCGGATGTCATCCTGAGCGAGGGCGAGCCGGTTTTGCTCGCCCGACTCGGAGAGCCTGCCCTGAGCGAAGTCGAAGGGACCCTACCTCTCACAGATCTGCCGGGCCAACGGCCAACACTATTTTGGAACCACAAACCTTCCCAATTTCCGAACCACCGACTGCGGCGCCTGCGCCTCGATCTCCACCATGCCGTCGCGATAGTGACGCGAGTAAATCCTCGCCCCGCCCTCCAGCATCGCCAACGCCTTGCCCTCCGACTGCGGCACTCGCAGACGCACCTGCTGCAGCGGATCTCCCTCCAGCATGTGATCGATTCGGTCCAGCAGCGTTCCCAGTCCCTGCCCGCACAAGGCCGAGACGTGCACCGTTTGCGCATCGTCGCGCAGGTGCTCGCGTTCCCGGGCGGTCAGCGCGTCAATCTTGTTGACCACGTGCAGCCGGGGCTTGTTCTCCGACTCCAACTCGTGCAGCACCTTCTCCACCTGCGCCTCCTGCTCCTGCCTGATGGGGCTGGTGGCGTCTGAAATCTGCACAATGAGGGCCGCGCGCTGCACCTCCTCCAAAGTCGCTCGGAACGCCGAGACCAGCGTGTGCGGCAGGTTGCGGATGAATCCCACCGTATCGCTCAGCAGCACCTTGCGCCGCGAGGGCAGGGTTACGCCGCGAATCGTGGGATCGAGCGTGGCGAACATTTTCGAAGATTCCAGCACGCCCGCCTGTGTCAGCGCGTTAAACAGCGTGGACTTTCCCGCGTTGGTGTAGCCCACCAGCGCCACCGTGGCCACCGGAACGGATTCCCTTCGCTGCCGCTGCTGCGCCCGGATCTTGCGCACGTTTTCCAGTTGCTCCTGGTTATGGCGGATGCGGCGGAAAATTTTTCGCCGGTCGGTTTCGAGCTGGGTTTCACCCGGGCCCCTGGTCCCGATGCCGCCGCCGAGCTGCGACATCTCCACGCCGCGCCCCGTCAGCCGCGGCAGCAGGTACTGGAGCTGCGCCA
>DASWAR010000172.1:0-12695 GCA_036391015.1 Terriglobales bacterium | reverse complement strand
ATCCGAGATTGAAGCCAAGTATCTACTGCTGGTGCTCTTCGCAATGGGCGCTCTAGCCTCGTGGGCAGGGAGCGAGGCTGTACTTCCGGCCTACATCATCGGAATAATCCTGGCCGGCACAGTCGGCAAAGATCATGCGCTAATCCGTAGGCTGCGGACGCTGACGTTCGGGCTGCTCACGCCGTTCTATTTCATCCGGGCTGGTTCGTTTGTGTCCGTACCCGCTCTGATCGCAGCCCCATTGATTTTCGTGGTCTTGTTCTTCGCCAAGATGCTGTCCAAGATCACCGGCTTGCTGCCTACCGTGAGGGCATTCAAGTACCAGCGCGAGGAAGGGCTGTACTACACGCTGATGATGTCCACCGGGCTGACGTTTGGTACCATTTCCGCGCTCTTTGGCCTGAATCACGGCGTCATCGACCAGGGGCAGTATTCGTTTCTTGTCGCCACCGTCATCGGTAGCGCAGTCGTTCCGACGGTGATCGCAAATGCATTCTTTATGCCACGGCATCTGTTGTCGCGCAGGCACGAGGAACAGGTGGGGGCCATTCCTCAGGTGTCGGCTTCTACTGCGGATTAGAATTAGGGGGGCAAATGACTGGACGAAGGCAGAATCCGCACTTCCGCAAAATCATGGTTGGATACGACGGGTCTGCGCAGGCGGACAAGGCCGTCGATGTCGCGCTTTCGCTGGCCGAGTCGCTCGATTGCACCGTCCTGATCTTTGCTGTCGCTCGCCCTCCCGAGCCTGCCACGTCGGTCGAGATGGAAGCAATGCTCGATGACGCGCGAGAACACTATGAGGAAGGTTTTAAGAAGATTCTCGAAAAGGCCAAAGGCCATGATGTGGGAATTACGACAGACATCGCTGTGGGACACCCGGCAGAACAGATCGTGCATCGGGCGGAACAAGACAAAGTGGACCTGATCATCCTGGGGCGTCGGGGAATGTCGCTGTTCGAGAAGTGGCTGCTTGGTTCGGTATCGGAGCGCGTACTCCGCTACGCGCACTGCCCGGTGATGGTGGTCCGATAAGCCGCGGATCGAACGGCGGCATTGACTTCATGAGACAGGCACCGCGATAATTTTGGATCTGGGTGTTGGAGTTCACCCTTAACCGCCCTTCCGGGGCAGATGACTCCTACAAGGATTCTTGTCGGGTCGTCCATGCTCCGCGCCAATCATCTCGACCGGAATCCCCAATTAAATGCCGCCCCTGGCTGCACCGATGGCAGTGGCTATTCCGACACGGACTGTGGCATGGTCAGCGATCCCGAGACGTTTAACCCGTATCAACGGCGAAGGCTGAGGGTCACCTGTCAGCACCTCGACGGCTTGTTGTCCGCCATGGAGAAGATCCTCAGCTCATCGGCTTCCAAATCGCCCTTCCCGAAGTACATTTCTGACATCCCACTCGCTCAGCGGAAGAGGCTTGCAGATGGCATCGCCCGGATGCGCGGCCAGTTGCTCCACGTGCTTGAAAGCCAAGGCATCGAAGTTGAGCCCCCATCCATCTCGGCGGCATATGCAATTCACAACGCAATGACGTTTGCTCAGATTGCCGTTGAAGAGCTGGCGCCAAAACACATGCGGGGTTACGGTGAAGTCTCACAACGTGCAGCGACAGAACTGAATGACATCGTTACCCGGCTGCTGGAACAGATCACGGAACTCGATCGATTGGTTAACGACGGCACTGGAGCAGAGCGCGAGGGAGAACAGCCGGATGAGAGTTGAAGCATTGCCTCACGAAACCGCGCCTGCCGTAAGTAGTGCACACGTAGAACCTGGCGAGGCGCTCGGCAGAATCGCTGCCATCTCGGGCGAACTCGGTGCTGAGGGGATTGCGATCGAAGCAAATGAACTCGCGGAGCGAGTGTCGGAAGGCCGTTTCTACGTCGCGTGCGTCGGCCAATTCAAGCGCGGCAAATCCACCCTGCTGAATGCACTGGTCGGTCAACCCATGCTTCCTACGGGAATCACTCCAGTGACTGCCGTGCCCACGGTGATCCGGTTTGGCGACCGCCACGGGGCGCGTGTGCGCTCCACCAAAGGTGATTGGAAATGGATTTCGGTCACCGACCTTGAGCACTACGTCTCTGAGGAACACAACCCGGAAAACGCCAAAGGGGTCGAGGGCGTGGAAGTGTTCGTGCCCAGCCCACTGCTGGCGACCGGCATGTGCCTGGTGGATACGCCCGGTTTGGGTTCGGTGTTCAGTGGCAACACCGCCACGACACAAGCCTTTATTCCGCATATTGACGCCGCCGTCGTGGTCATCGGGGCCGATCCCCCAATTTCCGGAGAGGAATTGGCGCTAGTCGAGGCCGTGGCCCGCCATGTACATGACATTCACATCGTGCTGAATAAGTCGGATCGAGTTACTGATGCGGAGCGCCGCGCTGCCGGCAACTTCGCACGGAAAATGCTCGAATCCCGGCTACAACGTCCCGTTGATGCAATCTATGAAGTGAGCGCGCTTGAACAACTCGTCCGGCGCGGCCCGGAACGCGACTGGGGCAAGTTCATCGCGGCACTCGAAGACTTGGTGGAGCAATCAGGACGCGGTTTGATCCGAAGCGCAGCCGAGCGCGGTGTGAGGCGACTGGGCGAGCAGTTACTGGCGATCATCAACGAGGAACGGCAAGCCCTTCGACGGCCGATTGAGGATTCTGAGCGCCGCATTGCCGCCCTGCACATCACCATCTCCGAATCTGAACGCTCCATGCACGAACTTGGTTACCTGTTCACCGCCGAACAACATCGGCTGTCCGACCTGTTCTTGCTCCGTCGTAAGGAATTCCTCAAGGTTGCGCTGCCAGCCGCTCGGGTCGATATGGAGAATGCACTGGGAACTGCTCGCCGGCACAACGGACCATCTTTCCGTCGCCACGTCATGCAGCAAGCCCAGGAAATTGCTCGGAAAAATGTAATTCCTTGGCTGGATGCGGAGGAGGCGTACGCGGAGCAAGTATACCGGCAAGCGTCAGAGAGGTTTGTTGATGCGGCAAACGAGTTCCTGCGAAAACTCTCTGCCGCGGGTGTGCCGGAACTGGCGCTAATGCCGCACGCACTCGACACGGAACGTGGTTTCCGCACTCGGTCGCGCTTCACATTCCACGACTTTATTACGCTGGCGCGGCCTGCCTCAATTTTCCGGTTCCTTGGAGATGTCATTGTCGGCGCGGTCAGAGCCTACGGCAGTATCGAGCTTGATGCCGTTGCCTTTCTCGAACGACTCTTTGAAGTGAACAGTACAAGAGTTCAGAGCGATGTAAACGAACGTGTCTTGGAGAGCCGCCACCGGCTTGAGGCCGACATCCGCACGCTGCTGCGGGAGGTGGCCCATGTCGCCGAGCGAGCATTAGCACACGCACGAACTGCCCAAGTGTCGGGCGCTGCCGGAGTACAATCCGCGCTCGCCCGGTTGGATTCGCTGCAACGAGAGGTTCAGTCATTCGTGGCTAGATAGGCAGACGGCATGACTGCGGAGTTTATCTTCGACAGACGGCAGGAGCTTCAGGCGCTCCGCGAACTGATACAGAAGCGTCGCCCTCTGCTGATCCACGGTCCTGCGGCGGTCGGCAAAACACTGTTGCTCAGGAGAGTGCTCCCGGAGTTCCCTGACGTGCTGTATTGCCCGGACTCCAGGACGATGCTGAATATCCTGCGCGTCTTGGCGACGATCCTATTGGAACTCGGGTCTGCCCGCATCCTCAGGGCATGCGGAAGGAATGGAGCCGAAGGTGTTGCCACCAAGTCAGCGGTGGCCCTCAAAGGGATCGTCTTGGACGCGCTGTGCGAGGGGCACTTCGCGATCGCGCTTGACCATGTCACTTGCCCGACCGCATCGTACGCTTCAACAGTTCGCGAATTCATCGGATGGGCGTCCACGCCTGTTATCGCCGTCGCGCGTTCAGCGCACATGGAGGACATGGGTTCTCTGCACCAGCTCTTTTCCGACCGCCGTCACCGATTCGAACTTCGTAATTTCAACCCCGCGACCGCGAAACTCTTCGCGCGAGACAGCGTTGACCGAGCCGGATTGTCGGCTGAAAACATGGACGACTTCCTTCGCGGGATACTCGCTGTCAGCAAAGGAAATCCGGGCGCGATTTTGACGCTGGTGGAGATGGCGAAGCTAAGCAAATACCGTTCGGCGGACCACATTAAGCTCACACCGCTGTGCATAGATTTCCGGCTCAATTGGAGGTCAGGAGCGGGCTGACAACAACGGACGCGAGCCGAATTTGCTTCCGAATCACGTGCTCGCTTGGACTGAGCTACTCCCCGACTTGTGCCGGGGTGGCGATGTGCAGAGGTCGGCAAATGACTCGCCAACCTGTAAAGGCGGTTAAGGCGAACTCCATCGCCACGGGAAATTTAGCAGAGAATTCCGGCTTCATCGTACGGCCAGCCGCGGCGACCGTACGCCAGGTTTCCCGGCCCTGAGCTGGGCCGCGCGCCGCTACTTCACCTCAACCAGCGGCTGCGATTCTGCTTCGCCGCAGCCGGGCACGGCCGCGTCCAGCACTTCACGAACCTTGCCGGCCAGTGCCGTCAAGGTGAACGGCTTCTGGAGAAATCCCGCCTTGGCCTCAACCCCGTGTTGCACGACTGTGGACTCGGTATAGCCGGAAACGTAGATCACCCTGGCGTCCGGCCGCAGTTCGCGCACGCGCTTGCCCAGCTCCGCCCCGCTCATGCCCGGCATGATCACGTCGGTAATCAGCAGGTGGATCTTCCCCGCGAACTGTTCCAGGACCTGCAGCGCGTCGGCGCCGTTTTTCCCCTGTAGGACGGTGTAGCCGCGCGAGGTCAGATACTCACAGGTGGATTCGCGCACCGCTTCCTCGTCTTCGACCATCAGGATGGTCTCCGAACCCCGCGGCGGGGGCGCGGCCGGCGGCTCCTCGTAATATTTCTCCGCCACCGAGGCGGCGCGCGGCAGGTACACTTTAAACACGGTTCCGTGGTCCACTTCGCTGTACACCCATATGGACCCGCCGCTCTGTTTCACGATGCCGTACACCGTCGGCAGCCCCAGCCCGGTTCCCTTGCTCAGTTCCTTGGTGGTGAAAAACGGCTCGAAGATGCGCGGCAGGATGTCAGCGGGTATTCCGCACCCCGTGTCGCTGACCGTCAGCATGACATGCTCGCCCGGTAAGACTCCCACGTGCCGCCGCGCGTATTCCTCATCCAGCTGCGCGTTCGACGTCTCCAGCACCAGGTGTCCGCCACGCGGCATGGCATCGCGCGCGTTCACCGCCAGGTTCATGATCACCTGTTCGATTTGCGCCGGATCGGCCTTCACCTTCCACAACGATGTGCCGGGCCGGACTTCCACTTGGATGTTTTCTCCAATCAGTCTCGGCAGCATCCGCCCGCTATCAGCCAACACGGTGTTCAGGTCCAGCATGCGGGGAGACATCACCTGCTTGCGGCTGAACGCCAGCAGTTGCCGCGTCAGTCCCGCGGCCCGCCGCGCCGCTTTCAGGATCTCCCCCGCCTGGTGTTGCGCCTTGGTGTTGCCGCCGATGGAGTCCGCCAGCAGCTCGGCATAGCTGCTGATCACCATCAGCAGGTTGTTGAAATCGTGCGCCACGCCTCCCGCCAACTGCCCCACCGCGTCCATCTTCTGCGAGTGCAGCAGTTGCTGTTCCAGCCCGCGCCGTTCCGTGATGTCGAGAACCGTGCCCTCCCGCCCGACCACGTTGCCCTGCTGGTCACGCAGCAGCGTGCTGTTCAGCAGCGTCCAGGCGTCGCTCCCGTCTTTGCGCCGCGCGCGCAACTCGTAGCTGACGACCTGGCCGTGCGCTTTCAGTTCCCGTATCAGCGCTTCCCGTTCTATCGGATTATCAAAAAAGTCGGCCGTGTCCCGGCCCAACAGCTCCGTCCCCGATTCGTATCCGAGCATGCGCGCCAGCGAGTCGTTGGCCTCCGTAAACTTGTCGTCGGCAGAGGTGCGGTACACGCCCGCCAGGTTGCGCTCGAACAGCAGCCGGTAGCGCTCCTCGCTGCTCCTCAACGCCTCCTCGGCCGTGCGCCGCTGGGTGATGTCCCGGTCATTGGAGATGAAATTCTTGATCTGCCCGCGCTCGTCCACGATCGGGGTAATGGTTTTTTCCGCCCAGTACAGCTCCCCGTTTTTCTTGCGGTTCACCAGCACATCGCGAAATACCTGCCCGGACAACAGCGTCGCCCACATGCGTTCGTAGTAAGCGCGGTCCTGCCGCCCCGACTTCAGGATTCGCGCCGTCTTCCCCACCGCGTCTTCCCGCGTGTACCCGGTCAGCGTTTCGAACGCCGGATTCACGTACTCGATCACCCCGTCCGCGCCGGTCATGAGCACCATGTCCGCGGACTGCTCCACCGCGCTCGACAGCTTGCGGAATTCGGCTTCCGCCTGGCACCGCTGGGTGCTGTCGCGCTCGTTGACCACAATGGCCCCGACTGCCGGATCATCGAGCCGGTTCATTGCCGTCGTTTCCAGGAATCGCCACGTGCCGTCCTTGTGACGCCTGCGGTATTCGGCCCGCATCGGTACCCCCGGGGATTTCAGCAGGGCGGAAAACACCCGCCGAGCCGACTCCACATCCTCCGGGTGGATGTGGTCGAAAGCGCTTGTCTCCACCATTTCTGCCGGCGCGAAGCCCATCATCCGCTGCACCGAGTGGCTCACGTAAACGATCGTGCCCTGCGCATCCAGCAGTGCGATTACGTCCGAGCTGTTCTCCACCAGCGCCCGAAAGCGGTGCTCGCTGGCGCCCAGCGCCCGCCGCGCCACCCGCACCGCCTCCTGTTCCCTGCCCAGCGTCAGCGCATATCGCACCGCCGACTCCAGCGACTGCGCATTGAGCTTCGATTTCAGCAGGTAGTCGGTCGCGCCCGCCTTCATCGCCCGCACCGCGACTTCTTCATCTCCATGGCCGGTCAGAAAAATCACTGGCGCAGCCACGTCGCGGTTCTTCAGCTCCCGCAGGACCTCCAGGCCATCCTTGTCCCCCAGGCGGTAATCGACGAAGCAGAGGTCGTGGGGATGGTCGTTCGCCATCGCCACCGCCGCCTCCGCCGTGGCCGCCCTCTCCACATCCGCCTCGCCCACACTCTTCTTCAATAGTTGGCGGATATGCAGAAAATCGTCCTCGTCGTCCTCCACCACCAGGAACTGCAGCGTCTCCGTGCTCATGATGGCCTCCTACGTCGGCAACGCCACCACCTCAAACCAGTACTGCCCCAGCGCCTTCATCGCCTCCACCAGGCCCTGGAACGTCAGCGGCTTGGTGATGAACGAATTCACCCCGAGTTCGTACGAGCGCACCACGTCTTCCTCCGCCCGCGACGTGGTCAGCACTACCACCGGGATGTGGCGCAGCATCGGGTCCGACTTGATCTCCCGCAGCGCCTCCCGTCCGTCCATCTTCGGCATGGTCAGGTCCAGCAGGACCAGCGACGGCTCCGCCGGCCGCAGGGCACCGTTGAATTCCCCGCGGCCCCGCAGGTAGCGCATCAGTTCTTCGCCGTCCTTGACACGGCTGATTTCGTTGCGCAGCCGGTTCTCTTTCAAGGCGCGCTCCGTCAGGTAGAAATCGTCGTCATCGTCTTCGGCGAGCAGGATTCGGACAAGCTCGGCGCCGTCTCTGTTCCCCATAATTCTCTCTTCTCTCCATCTGTGATCTTGCCTACGGGAAGCGTCACCACGAAGGTGCTGCCCTCGCCCGGCCGGCTGCGCGCCGTGATCGTTCCTCCATGGCGCGCCACCACCTTGCGGCAGATCGCCAGCCCCATGCCGCTGCCTTCGTACTCGCTTCGTCCATGCAGCCGCTGGAATGGCCGGAAGATCCGCTCCAGATACTTCTCTTCGAACCCGATCCCGTTGTCGTGCACGCTGATCTCGCAATTGCCGTGGTCGGTGGTCCGGCCATCGATCACCACGTGGGGCCTGGCACCGGGCCGCTGGAATTTGAGTGCGTTGACCACCAGGTTTTGTATCAATTGCCGGACCTGCGTGGCATCGGCCATCACCTTTGGCATCGGCGTGCATTCAATCCGCGCATGCGACCGGCTGATCCGCTCTCCCACGTCCGACACCGCCCCGAAGACCTCGGCCAGCATGTCCACCGGCTGGAAGGGCTGCGCACATGTCGCCACCCGCGAATACTGCATCAGCGCCTCGATCAGCACCGACATGCGCTGCGCCGCGTTCTGCATCCGCGCCAGGTAATCCCGACCCTGCTCGTCCAGCTTGTCTCCGCTGTGCTCCTTCAGGTGCTCGCCGAAGGCAATCACCTTGCGCAGCGGCTCCTGCAAATCGTGCGACGCGATGGTCGCGAAATCCTGCAGCTCCGCGTTGCTCCGCTCCAGTTCCTGCATGTAATGCTGAAGCTCCCCCTCCGCCTGCTTGCGCTCGCTGATGTCGGTGCACGTCCCAACCCACTCGCGGACTACGCCGTCCTCGCCCACCACTGGGACGCCACGAACTGCGATGTGGCAATACTGTCCGTCGTGACGGCGTAGGCGATATTCCGTTTCGTACGGCGACCGAGTTTGCACGCAACCCTGCCATTCCCTCGCAGCCCGTTCCCGGTCGTCAGGATGCAGCGACGCAAGCCATCCCCAACCCTGCATCTGTTCCAGCGTCATGCCGGTGAATGTCCTCCAGGCCGGCAGGTCGTCCACGACCATCCCTAACGGGTTGGTGGTCCATACGATCTGGGCCGTGGCCACCACTAGCGAGCGGTAACGCTCTTCGCTGCGCCGGAGCGCATCGGAAGACTTCTGCAGGGCCAATTGCTTTTCGGAGGCTGCCGCCCGGTCTCGGGTACGGCGATACCGCTCCGCCATCGCCGCCATGCAGACGGACATGGCGGCAAACAGCACCATGCCGACGACATCGCTGAGGCGTGCGATTCCCGTTCCCTCATGAGGCAGAAACCAGTAGGCCGTCACGAGCTCCAAGTACAGGGTGGCCAGCAGCCCTTGTCGAAGGCCGAACACCAGGCTCACGATCATGACCGCGGGGAAAAAGGTGATATAGAGCGGCAATGGGCCGTCCAGATTTCGCACCATCACTGCCCACCACACAGAAGCCACCACGGCGACGGCCACTGTGCTGCCATACGGAAGGAGCAGCTTATTCGCCCAAGTCGTATCTTTTGCCATATGTCACTCGCGCAGCCGGCTCGACGTCGCCGACGGAATCTTTACCAATCCACGCTAGCACTCATGCTTGGCATCGCCGCCAAACAATGGCCGCGCCATACCACGCCAAGTCCCGGAAAAGCCCGCCGTATCAAATCGGGAGGCAGGTAACGGCAGCGTTACGCGTGCCTTTTCCCGCCGTTGCTGCTCAGGTTTTGTTTTGGAGGCTGCTCTTGCGGCAAGAATGCGCAAAAAATGCCGCCCCTTTCAGGACGGCATTCCTAATTGCTAATTGCTAATTGCTAATCGCTAATTGCTAATCGCTATTTCAGTCCCGCCAGCTCCTGCAATCTCCGCCAGTTCTCCAACCGGTCCTGCTGCGCCGCCTGGATGGACGCGTCAGGATTGCCATTGGCGTCGAAGTGGCGCGAGAACCGGCCCTCCGTCTTGGCGAAGCTGATAAAGTCCACGGTCTGGTTGTTCCGCGGGTCCACGTACCAGTCTTCTTTCACCGCCGGATTGCCCGCCAGGCTCAGCCGCTCGCGGAACTTCTCGCCCTTCCGCGGATCGTACACCAGCAGTGGAAACGCCCTCGACTCCACCGCCAGCTTCTCCTGCAGCATCGAACGGTCGTCGGCCACGCCGTGCTCCGGCTGGCAGGTGGTGTAGGCAATCACCACCGCCGGCCCGGGATACTCGTTGGCCGCCATGATCGTCTTGTAGAAGTGGCTGGGATTGCCGGCGATGGTCTGCGCCACGAATGCATTCGGGTGCATCATCAGGATTTGCGCCATCTCCTTGCGATGCTCCGTCTTCCCTCCCGGGTTCGCTTTGCCCACCGCCGACATCTTCGCGTCTTGCGAGGTGAACGTCGCCGTCGAAGCCTGCCCGCCTGTGTTGGAGTACACCTGCGTGTCTAGCACCAGCACCTTGATGTCCATGCCCGAGGCCAGCATCCGGCTCAGCGACTGGAACCCGATGTCGTACATGGCGCCGTCGCCGCCCAGGCACCACAGTTTGTAATCGTCGTGGCCTTCCTGATGCCAGCGCAGACGGATGCCCATGGCGTCCGCCGGCGCGTTCTCGAACAGGGAGTTCGTCCATGGCACGGTGTAGGGATTGAAAGGATACGTCGAACCGTACACGCTGTTGCACCCGGTCGCGCCGACGATGCCGATCTTGTCCGCCCCGTAGACGAACCCGGTGGCTGCCAGCATCAGGCGAATCGCCGTCGCCTCGCCGCAGCCCATGCACGACCCGGCGCCGCCCACGAACAGTTGCGAGCGGTGCGCCAGCATCATATCGCCCAGCGCCTTCTCGTTCAGCAGCCGCGCCGGCGTTTCCGGCAGGTGATGATAGAGGTCCATCAGCAAATCCATCCGGCTGACGTTTCCGTTCTTCGGCTTCATCGCCAGCGCCTTGTGGCTGCCGCAGGCCACCACGCACTCCCCGCAGCCCTTGCACTTGTCGGGATCCACGAAGATGCTGAACAACCCGCCCTTCTCGCCTTTCTTTTCCGGGATCGTCCAGTACTTCTGCGTCTTGACGAACTCCGCCTGCAGTTGGGCCCGCATGGCGGCAATTTCCACCTTCGCCAACTGCTCCTGCAGCGCCTCCGGCTCCACCACCTTGCCCAGGATCGCGGTGTCCGGGCAGGCGCTCACGCATTCCATGCACCCGACACAATTCGCCGCCACCAGCTCGGGGATGTCCGGCGCCAGCGTGCGGAAGCTGCGCCGCATGGCGCTCGCCGCCGGCATGAAACTGCGGCCCAGGTATTCATCCGCCGCCAGGTCGCTCTCCTTGCCGCGCGCGTAAGTAGCGATCACGTGCTCGCAGAAGTCCGCCTCCACCACCTCCGGTTGCGCCGTCGGGATGTCCGCGACCTGGAACTTGTACGATTTCTCCGCTGCCAGTTCCACGTCCTTCGCCGGCGGCGTGATCAGCGCCACTTCCTCATACCCGCGCCGCGCCGCGTTGATGTTGTCGTCCACCACCGACCCGCCGCGCTTGCCGAAGTACTTGGTCAGCGTCTTGCGCAGCAAGCCGAACAGTTTCTCCGCGTCCAGTCCGGCCTTCGCCGCGAACGGCGTCAGCTTCAGGAACGCGCCCAGCAGCACGATGCCCTGCATGCGAATCTGCAGGTCCACCCGCGTGGCGCACTCGCGCGCGATCTTCTGCGCGTCCAGCGCGTACAGCTTCAGGTTGCGCTCGCGGATCGTCTGGCGCGCCTTCAGCGGAAGGCTCGCCCACACCTGCTCCAGCGGCAGGGTTGATTGCAGGTAGATCGCGCCCTCCGGCCTTAGTCCGGCCAGCGGATCGCCGCTCAGGAACGCGTTCTGGTCCTGGATGGCCACAAAGTCCACCAGGTTCAGCTCCGCGTGCATCCGGATCACCTCCGGCGCCAGCGTCAGGTAATAGTTCGTTGGCAGGCCCTTCTTTTCCGAGCCGTACTTGGGAAACGCCTGCGCGTATAGATTGAACAGATCGCTGGCCACCGCGGCGATCACCTTGTTGGTGGTCACCGACCCGAATCCGCCCACCGAGTGGCCGCGCAGCGAGAACGCTCCCTCGGGCCGCACGTCGGGATCGATCGTGATCTCCAGCGCGTCCGGGTGCCTCACGCCCAGCACGAATGACCGCTTGCCGTTGCCGTGCATCATGTTTTCCGCCGCGGCAACGAAGTGCCCGGGACGCAGGTCGCGCCCGCCCAGGCCCGCCACGCCCGAATAAATCTCCGGGATATGCCGGATGCGGTCGCCGCTGGTGCCCATGTGCGCGTCCGCCAGCGCCGCCTTCACCTCCACCGCCAGCGGGTTCGACTCCATCAGCGGGACGTCGCAGCGCTCGATCACCGCCGCCGCCTTCACGTGTTGCAGCGCCAGCGCCAGCTCCCACGACGGGAACGGCCGGAAGCTCACCACCGTGATCGCGCCGATGTTCATGCCCTTGCTGCGCAGGTAATCCACCGTCGCTTCCGCCGTGTCCATCATCGATCCCATGCCGATGATGGCGTACTCCGCGCCTTCCATCCGGTATTGCTTCAGGAAATCGTAGTGAAGCCCGGTCAGCTTGCCGAAGGCCTCGAAGGCGTTCGACAGCGCCGGCGACACCCGGTCGTAGAAGTAGCGCTGCCCCACCTTGCCCTTCATGTAGCTGTCCTGGTTCTGCACGCAGCCGGTGAGCACCGGTTTGGCCGGGTCGAACAGCTTGCGCAGCCGCAGCTTGGGATCGCCGATGAAGTCCTTCATCAGCTCTTCTTCCGGCAGCCGGATCGTTTCCAGCGTGTGCGTCGTCAGAAACCCGTCCTGGATGTTCATGAACGGCGTTTCGGAATCTTCTGCGGCGCGCCGCGCAATCAGCGCCAGGTCCGCGGCTTCCTGCGCGTTGCGTCCGAAGAGCATGCCCCAGCCCACGTCGGCCACGCCCATCACGTCGTCGTGCCCGGCATGAACGTTCAGCGAGTGCGAGGTCAGTGCGCGCGCCCCGATGTGGAACACCACCGGCAGACGCTTGCCGCTGATCACGTACAGCACTTCCTTCATCAGGATCAG
>DASWAR010000171.1:0-5146 GCA_036391015.1 Terriglobales bacterium | reverse complement strand
CGCCGACAAAATGGGAGAAGTCGAAGCGCAGCCGCCCGGGCGAAACCAGCGAACCCGCCTGCTTCACATGCGGGCCCAGCACCTGGCGCAGGCCGGCGTGCAGCAGGTGCGTGGCCGTGTGATGACGCATGGTGGCCCAGCGCTTGTCCGTGTCAACGACGGCATCCACGCGATCGCCGACATGCAGGTCCTCGCGTGCTACCACCTGGTGGGCCCTGACGCCCTGCACCGGGTAATAGCAGCCCTCAACTTCGGCGACGACCATGCCGCGACCGGGCGAATACAGCCAGCCGCGATCGGCGACTTGGCCACCCGATTCGGCGTAGAACGGCGTGTGGTCGAGGATGACCTCGCCCTGCTCGCTTTTCTTCAGTTCGGAAACTAATTTGTCGTACCGGACGATCGCAAGGATGCGACAGTTCGATGATTCAGTTGCGCGATACCCTTCGAAAACGGACTGTTGCTGGGGCACAATGATTTCAAAGCCCCCATCGCGCAGAGGCACACTGTAGGATGATGCAATTATCTTGAAGTAAACGGGGTTTGCGGAACGCTTGGCCTCGCCCTTCCACGATGCCTGCGCGCGCGCGCGTTCCGCTTGCATGGCCTGCTCGAAGCCAGCCTCGTCGAAAGAGAATCCGCTGTCACGGCAAGCGTCTTCAATGAAATCTCGAGGAAGGCCAAAGGTCTCGTACAAGCGGAAGGCTTTGTCTCCACGGTAGATAGGCCGCTTCTTTGGAGCTAATCCACCCCAGTCGGCCGCGGTTATATTGCCTCCAAAGTTCTTCTTCACTTCCTCAAGGGTTTGGCCCGGATTCTCAGCAAGAAACTTCTCTGCCCACAATGGGCGAAAATCCTCCTCCAACTTTCCGAGTCCAACACCCAGGGTATGCGCGAAACGCTTTTCCTCTCCCAGCACAATCTTCGCCACGCGCTCGGCGTTCTCTACGAGTTCGGGATATGCGTCCTTCATCAAGTCACGAACTGAATAGACCATTTCGTGAAGAAAGGGCTTCTCGACGTCCTGCCGCCGTCCGTGGAGGATTGCGCGACGCATGATCTTTCGTAGGACATATCCACGTCCCTCGTTCGACGGCAGCACCCCATCCGTGATCAGGAAAGTGGTGGCGCGAGCGTGATCGGCGATTACACGGAGCGATGCCGCAACGTCCTTCCTGCTCTTCACGAACCGACTCGCAACAAGAGAAATGTTGCACAATTCCGCAGCGCGCTTGATCAGCGGCCGGAACAGGTCGGTGTCGTAGTTCGAGAGCACGCCCTGCAGCACCGCCGTAATCCGCTCCAGCCCCGCGCCGGTGTCAATCGAGGGCTTGGGCAGCGGGTTCAGAATGCCCGCGGCGTCGCGATCGAACTGCATGAAGACGAGATTCCAGATCTCGATGTAGCGCCCGCATTCGCACCCGAACTTGCAATCCGCGTGTCCCTGGTCGCTCGCCGCCGGGCCCATGTCGTAGTGCAGTTCGCTGCACGGGCCGCAGGGGCCGGTGTCGCCCATCTGCCAGAAATTATCCTTGAGCCCGAACTCGAAGATCCGCTCCTTGGGCACGCCCTGTTCGAGCCAGAAGTTGTATGCCTCTTCGTCGCGCGGCACCACGCCCTCGCCCTTGAAGATCGTCGCGTAGAGCTTGTCTTTGGGAATCGCGTACCACTCGGGCGAGGTGATCAACTCCCAGGCGTAGGCGATGGCCTCGCGCTTGAAGTAATCGCCAAAGGAGAAATTTCCCAGCATCTCGAAAAATGTGTGATGGCGGTTGGTGAACCCGACGTTTTCCAGGTCGTTGTGCTTTCCGCCGGCGCGCACGCATTTCTGCGACGTGGTGGCGAGGTTGTAGTCGCGCTTCTCCAGCCCGAGAAACACGTCCTTGAACTGGTTCATGCCCGCGTTGGTGAAGAGCAGGGTAGGGTCGTTGGCGGGGACGAGCGAGGAGGAATGGACCTCCTTGTGGCCGCGCTGGACGAAATAGTCCAGGAACCTGCGCCGGATTTCGTTGCCGCTAAGCATGTGAGCTGTTCATTTTAGCAGTCTTCACCACCGAGACACCGAGGACACATAGGAACACCGAGACCCCCTGCAATTGCCGAATTGCGGAACTGCGGAATTGCAGAATTGAAATCCGCGATGATCTCGGTGGACTCGGTGTCTCGGTGGTGAACTTGAATTCGGCTACTGCTCTTCGGTTTCCAGCGCGGTGAGCACTTCCTCGTCCACGTCCCATTTTTTCAGAATCGAAATGATGGTGCGTGCGCCGAAGCCAGCGCGGATCAGGGAGCGGAACACGCGTGCCGCCTGCTTTTCGTCTTCAGGTTTGTGCATGCGCTTGCGGCGGAGATATTCGCGCGCCAGCGCTTCTTCGTTGACGTTTTCGTAGGCGCCGGCAATTGCCTTTTCGATGACCTCGGAATGTACGCCGCGCGATTTGAGTTCGGTGATCACCCGCCGCCGGCCGAATTTCTCATTCTCGCGGCGCAGGCCGGAGTACATGGAAGCGTACTGCGCGTCGTTCAAGTAGCGCTGTTCTTTCAGCTTGGCAATCACCAACTCGACCAGGGTTTGGCCGAGTTCGTCCGCTTCCACCCGCCGGCGCAGCAGGCGCTTCAATTCCGCCACCGAGCGCATCCGGCGTCCCAGAGCGCCTACGGCAAATTCGTATAGCTCCGCCTCGTTATAAAGTTTCTTTCCGTGCCCGAATGTCATTGCGCGCCTACGTTAGCACCTCTCGCTGGCGAAATCTCCCTCACTCCAAAACAACGGCCGCCCATTTCTGGACGGCCGGAAGCCCAAAGCCTACAACCTAAAACCTATCTTCCGAACCCTCCCCTGGCGGCCTGCGACATCTCGTCGCGGGTGGATTCGGCGGTGCCGCTGATGCCCTGCACGCGCAGCTTGAAATCGTCCGGGTTGGATGCGTTCTCCAGCGCCGTTTCGTAGGCAATCAGCCCATGGGTGAAGAGATCGTAGAGCGACTGGTCGAAGGTCTGCATGCCGTATTGCGAGGTGCCCTGCGCCAGCGCTTCTTTGATGGTGCGCGTTTTTTCCGGCACGATAATGCACTCGCGCACGTAGGCGGTGGAGATCAGCACCTCGACCGCGGGCACGCGGCCGGCGCTGTCGCTGCGGCGCACCAGGCGCTGGCTGATGACCGCCCGCAGCGTGGCCGCCAATTGCAACCGGATCTGCTTCTGCTCCGGCGGCGGGAAGACGGAGATGATGCGGTTGATGGTCTCCACCGCGTCCAGCGTGTGCAGCGTGGAGAACACCATGTGACCGGTTTCGGCGGCGTGCAGCGCGGTGGCGATGGTTTCCAGGTCGCGCATTTCGCCCACCAGGATCACGTCCGGGTCCTGGCGCAAGCTGGCGCGCAGCGCCGAGGAGAACGACGGCGTGTCCACCTCGACCTCGCGCTGGTTGACGAAGCCTTTCTTGTCGCGGTGCAGGAACTCGATCGGGTCCTCGATGGTGATGATGTGCTCGGGCCGGGTGGAATTGATCTTGTCGATCATGGCCGCCAGCGTGGTCGACTTGCCGGAACCGGTCACGCCCGTCACCAGTACCAGGCCGCGCGGCATGTCGCAGATCTGCTCCACGATCTTCGGCATGTAGAGCTCGTCGAGCGGGCGGATCTTGGTGGGAATCACGCGCAGCACCAGGCCGACGTTGCCGCGCTGCTGGAAGACGTTCACGCGGAAGCGTCCCAGGCCGGCGACGCCGTAGGCCATGTCGAGTTCGGCATTCTCTTTGAATTTTTGTTTCTGCCGGTTGGTCATCATGCTGAACGCCATGCCCAGCATGTCCTCGGCGGAAACGCGCGGCTGTTCGGTGAGCGGGACCAGTTCGCCGTCAATTCGCACGTGCGGGCAATTGCCCACCTTCAGGTGCAAGTCCGACGCCTTCCGGTCCATGGCAATGCGCAACAATTCGTCAATTTGCATGGAAGCTTCCCAGCGTAGCTGCTAGTGCGGGAACGTATCACGGAACGGGCGCAAGGCTCAAGGCACAAGGGACCAGGAACCTGGAGCCTTGCGTCCGGAGCCTATGGTTTAAACGGCTCGTCCGCGCTGCCGCCGTAGATGCTCGGAACCTTCGATCGCATGGGGCGCAGGTAGGTCGAGAGCTGGCCACGATGGTGCACGCTGTGGTTATTCACCATCAGCAGGTATTGATACACCGGCTGGATCATCACGCCGAAGAAGCTCACCGGTGTCAGCAGTTGTTCCGTGGACATGTCCAGCACCCGCTTGATCGCCTTGGGCAGGTTCTCTTCGTAATATTTCAGGATTTCGGCGATGGTGCCGGGCGCCGGCAATGGCTCCGTCATCACGATCTTCATATCGGCAATCTTGTTCAGGAAGCTGACATCGTCGCTGGCGATGTGCCACGCCAGTTCATGCGCGTTCTTCGACTTCGGGTCCGGCTTGTAGCCCTTGGCGGACTCCGGGATGGCGCCGATTACTTTCTTGGTGGTCTGCATCTCCGCCGCCATCGTGGACAGGATGAGTTCGCGATAGGCGAAGACGAATTCGGGGGTGACGGCGGAGCGGGTAGCGGTTGCCATGAGCGCCTCCTGGAAGAATGAAGCTGCCATTGTGCGCGGCGCAGCGCGTCAAATCAAGCCAACGCGCCCGGAAACGAAAAGCCGGAGCGCTTTGCCCCGGCTCTCCACAGTCGAAACTGAAACTGAAACTCTCTACACCGTCACCGGCTGCTGCGCATTCTTCTTCACCGGCACCGGCGTCAGCCAGTGATAGCGATCCGGTTCGGTGCCGTTGACGATCCCGAAGAATTCCTTCTGGATCGCCTTGGTCACCGGGCCGATCACGCCTTTGCCCACGGTGATCTTGTCCACCGAGCGGATGGGCGTAATCTCCGCCGCTGTGCCGGAGAAGAAGACCTCTTCGGCGATGTACAGCATCTCGCGCGGCATGGACTCCTCGATCACGGTGATGCGCAGGTCTTTGGCGATGCGGATGACCGAATCGCGGGTGATGCCCGGCAGCACCGAATTGCCCAGCGGGGCGGTGTACAGGTTGCCCTGGCGCACCACGAACAGGTTTTCGCCCGAGCCTTCGCTGACGTAGCCGTTGGCGTCCAGCGCGATGCCCTCGACATAGCCGTTCAGGATGGCTT
>DASWAR010000170.1:0-4771 GCA_036391015.1 Terriglobales bacterium | reverse complement strand
GCTGCGCCGGTATCGACGTTCGACCGGTGAGCAAGTTCTGCGATCCTGTCAGCTCGCGCTGGGCATTCAAGGCGACCGTCTACACGTCGCGGACGTGCCGCGGGTTTGTCGGCTACGGGGATGCCGATCCATCCAATGTTTCCCCTCGCGTCCGCGGCGCCGAGATGCGCGTGGCCGAGACCCGCGCGGTCAATCGTGCCCTGCGCAAGGCATACGGGATCGGTATCTGCTCGGTTGAGGAACTGGGATCCTTCTCCGGTCCGCTACCGGCCGCCGCAGGACAGAAAGCAGCCGCCTCGAAGCCCGAGTCCACGAATGGAAATGGTCATCATCCGCTGCGCGATCGCCTCTGCCTGATCATTCGCCAGCACCGACTCGACGCTTTTCTGGTGAAGGCGTATGCCGCCGATTACTGCGAGGTCGCCGAGTTGCGTCAGGCCAGCCGCGAGCAGGTCGCGGCTTTTGCCAAGCATCTGGCCGAATATGCCGAGAATGATCGTGAGGCTCTCATCTGTCAGCTCAACAGCTACGCTCCCAAACCCGTTTCTTCAGCCGAAGGCGTGGTCGATGCCTCGGGCGAGCAGAAAGCCGCAGGTGCCGCATGAAACGCCGATTCCCTGGACTCTCGCAAGCCGCTCTGCCGGTAGCCGAAGTTCCAGATGGCCTATACCTGGTACGTGTGGAGCGGGTTCAGTATCGCTGGGACAAACAGAAGCCGTACTACGCCGTCCGGTTCGCTGTCCTCGAACCGAAGCAGTTCGCCGGCACCTCACTTCCCGGCCGCCTGTACTGCACCGACAAGGCGCTGTGGAAGCTTTCCTGGTTCCTGCGCGATTTCGGCTATGACACCGAACTGCTGGGCCGCGATGAGTTGGACGAAAAACGCCTCGTGGGACTCCAGGGCGTGCTCAAGGTGTCCCACACCACCATCCACGGCCGCACCTACCTGAATCTGGATGCATTCGCACCTGCGGGTGAGTGGGATGAGTTCATGGCGATACCGCCCGCAAGCGAGCCCATGGGAGCCGAGCCGGAGGTGGCCTAATGATCTACAGCTATACCCAGCTCAGCAACTATCTCGCCTGCCCGCGGCGGTATCGTTTTCGCTATGTCGATGGTTGGCAGGAGAAAGACACCCGCGCCGGGATGCTGTTTGGCCGAGCGTTTGAACAGGCGCTGACCGCTTATTTTCTTCGGCAGGATGCAACCGAGGTTCTGTTCAGGGAGTGGTCCACATACCAGAACGCCAGCCTTGAATATTCGCACGGTGACACCTGGGACCGCATGCTCCAGCAAGGAATCAAGCTGATGGAACTATTTGCCCAGCAGGACCGGGTCGAGATCCGCTATCCCAAACGCAACCTGCAGATCAAAGTCTCGCGCCCGCTGTCGCCGACCAGTCAGTTCGTGGGCTACATTGATGCCTTCGGTTATGTGGATGCCACCCGCTGCGTAATCGACTGGAAGACGACCGCAGCACGGTATCCGGATCAACCTGAGGGCCTGCTGGCGCTGGATCCCCAGCTGGCCTGCTACTCCTGGCTAACCGGTGAGTCCGAAGTCGCCTTTGTGGTCTTTGTCCGCAAGCGCCTGCCCGAGATCCAGTACCTGCGCAGCACCATCAGCGAACAGCAACGGCGCGAATTCGGCCAGTTGGTGGAAGACACTGTGGCGCAGATCGAGGCGGCGCAGTTTCTGCCTCATCCAGGCATCCGCTTCCCCCAGAACGGCTGCACCAGCTGTTCCTTCCTGGGGCTGTGCTTGGAAAACCAGCCGCTGATTGATACCAAACTGCTGCGCCGGCCGGGAGGCGACGTTGGTTTCTTTGATGAGCTTGATTACTAAGAATCCGCCGATCGGACCCAAGCTGAACGAGAAGCGGGCCAGTTTCGTGCTGTCGAAGATAGACCAAATCCTGAAATGGGAGCGCCAGACCGAGCGCGAGCGCGACTCGCGCTTTGTCGAACTCGGACGGTATCTGTGCGAAGTACGGGCCGGCCAGTATTGGCGGCTGGAGAATCTGGCGTCATTCGATGATTTCCTGCAGCGGCGGTTTCCGGAGTCGCGGCGCAAGGCATACTACCTCATGTCGATCCACGAGCAACTACCGCGGCAGGTGCGCAATGAGCTGAAGCAGGTGGGCTGGTCCAAAGCGGCGGAATTGGCCAAGGTGGCACGCCGGGACCAGGAGCACTTCGAAAGTGCAACCTGGTTGCACAAAGCCCGAGAGATGCCGAAGCAGCAGTTTAAGGATGAAGTCGAAAAGTACCTGACCGGCGCAAGCGAACCCTCGGATCTGATCTATTTCAAGCTCTATCGCAGTCAGGTGCCCGTCATCGAGGAGGCACTGGAGACTGCGGCTCGGATGCTCGGGTCCGATCGATCCCGCGGATACTGTTTAGAAATGATCTGCGCCGATTTTCTGGCCGGAGCCTGCGCCGACAACGGCGCCCCAGACCTGTTGCTCTCCAGCCTCCGGCGTTATTTCCGTTTCCTGTCAATAGCCCAGCAAGACAGGTTCACCGAGGAAATTCTTGCCGAACGACAACGCCCATCGTCGGCTGGAGCTTAAGCCAGAAGCACACAACGCGCTCCGCCATCGAGTTCTCGAGCGTGACCGATGGCGTTGCCACTTCTGTGGCCATCGCCAGCAGCTGGATATCCACCACATTATCCCACGCAGTCGCGGCGGATCAGACTCTCAGGATAACTTGATCATTCTGTGCAGAACCTGCCACAGAGGCATTCATGGAAGCTGGCAGAAGTCGTTTCGGTATTCACTCCACTGGCGATCGGTCTAAAGCTGTTCCTGTCAAACTCGTGACAAGGCTAAAAACCCTAGCACCGCGTGTTCGATAGACCGATTGACCAGATTCCGAGCGCAAGCAGGACCAGAGAATCAGCGGCACATGCTGTTCGACTGGCTCGATCAAGCCGGTTTTCTCCGAGAGGGCATCGCCGGTGCCTTTCGGACGAACTTAAGCACTTGGTTCCGGACCAAAGGGTCAGAGGTTCAAATCCTCTCTCCCCGACCATTTGATCTTTAACAATCGTTCCAACCCCGCTCGGTTGACGCAGAGCGATTACGGCGTCACTTGCCACACCGTATCTAGCACCGTGCCGTCCACCCACTTCACCACCGCTACCGGCTTCTCGGTCAGGCGCGGCCTCTGAGGTTTGCCGCCGCAGATTTTCTCAATCTCGCGCTGCATCTCCTGGATTGGACGAATGGGAAGCGATGAGCCTTTGACCGCATCCAGCAGGTCTGTGCGCCGCGGGTTGATCGCGATTCCGCGTTCGGTGACGATCACATCAATCAGCTCGCCCGGCCCGGTGAGCGTCGTCACCTGGTCCACAATCACCGGAATGCGGTCGCGGAACGAAGGCACCGCCAGGATGGTGCACCCCGCGAACAGGCAGTTCTGCCAGCCGCCGATGCCGTGCAGCAGGCGGCCGTCGGAGTGCGTCACTACGTTGGCATTGAAGTTCACGTCCACTTCGGTCGCGCCCAGCACGACCACGTCCACGAGGGAATTGAAAAATCCCTTGCCGTGGTAGTTGTACGACGTAAACGGCGAGGTGGGCACATGCCGCGGATCGCTGGCGATGGAGCGCACCGCGTCCAGGTCAAACGTTTGCCCGTCCAGGATGTAATCGGTGAGCCCTTCCTTGAGCAATTCGACCAGGTAGCGGGTCGAGCCGCCGCGCACGAACCGCGCCCGCACGCCGCTCTGCTTCATGTACCGCCGCAGATAATCCGCGAACGCCAGCGCGATGCCGCCCGCTCCCGCCTGGAACGAGAAGCCCGGGCGCATGATGCCTGCGTCGCGCACGAATTGCGCCACGTACTGCGCGATCAGCAGCCGGTCGGGCGAGCGCGTAATCTGCGTCGTGCCCGATACGATCTTCGACGGGTCGCCGATCGAATCCACCTGCACCACGTAATCAACGTTGTTGCCCTGGATCTGCCACGGCACGCAGGGAAAGTCGACCAGGTTATCGGTGACCACGATCACGCGGTCGGCGTACATCGAATCCGCCAGCGCGAACCCCAGCGATCCGCAGGCGGACGGCCCGTGCGATCCGTTGGCGTTGCCGAACGCGTCGGCGGTGGGCGCGGCAATCACCGCGATATCAATGTGCACCTCGCCGTCCTGGATCGCCTGCCAGCGCCCCCCGTGCGAGCGCAGCACGCCCATGCCGCGCATCCGCCCCTGCGTGCAGTAGTCGCCCAGCGGCCCGTTCATCGAGCCCTCGATGTGGTGCACGCTGCCGGCTTCCATCAGCTCGATGACCGGCGCGTGCGCGGGAAAGGACGCGCTCGGAAACCACATCAGCTCGCGCGTGCCCATCTTCGCCGCCGTCTGCAGCGCCCACAGCGCAACCCGGTCACCGTCGCGCAGGTGATGGTGCGTCGAGATGGTCATCCCGTCGCTCAGCCCGCATTTGCGCAGCGCGGTTTCCAGATCGGGCACGCGCTTGTCGCCGTTCATCGGGTAATCGGCGGCGGTGCGGATCGGCGGCGCAGCCTTGCATCCCTGCGGATGATCGTTGTTGACGCCCGCGTACGGCCGCTGCGGCGCGCCATTCACGTTCGTCGGCACCACGCGTCCGGCGGTGTTGGTGACCAGTTCAATCGAGTTTGCAGTTGTGCTCATGCGGTACCTTAGCCGCTGATGAACGCAGATCGACACGGATCAAAAGGCAAAAAGATAATCAGCGTTCATCTGCGTTAATCTGCGGCTTGTCTTAACCTTCTCCGCCCTCCGAT
>DASWAR010000169.1:0-1786 GCA_036391015.1 Terriglobales bacterium | reverse complement strand
GACACCAAAACCGATGAAGCAAGAGCCTCGGTTCCGCTGATTGAACCTGCGTTGTCTCTTCTCATAGCGTGGCACCAAAGCTGCGAAAGTCCCTCAACAGGATGGGTCTTCAGTGGCAAGCAGTCAGGCAAACCGCTGAATATTCCAAATCTCGTTAATCGCGTAATCCGCCCTACGCTTGCAGAGGCAGGATTGATGTGGAAGGGGCTCTACGCGGGGCGTCGGGGCGTCGGAACCATGCTCGTTGACCTTACGAACGGTCTTGTAGCCGCTCAAGAACTGCTCAGGCACAAGAACATGAACACAACCGCGAAATTCTATAAGAAGCAGACTCAGAATGCCCTTGCTTCAGGTATGAAGTTGCTTGAAGCCGCTGCATCGAATGGCAATGGGAAAAAGGCGGAGGGGCAGCAATAACGCATTGCCGGAGCCGAAGGCATGGGCCCTACGCAGACATTGAATTGGTAATTCCTATGGCCGAAGGGATCCAGGACCGGCGGCGAGGCGCGCTTTGGGTGGCATTCGTGCTCGCCCTCGGCGCGGTGCTGTGCAATGCGGCGTTCTTTGTCAGTTTTCCCGGGCAGAAAGCCCTGGAGTGGCCGAGCCTGCTATTCCCAGCTGCCGCGCTCGCGGCGCTGGTGGTGGGGATGCTGCGCTTATTCCGTCAGCCGAGCGGCGGACGGACGGCGAGTTCGATCCTGGCGGTGGTGACCGCGCTGGTGGCAGGGCTGGCGATTGTCGGCTTCTTCCACGCCCGCGACCTCCCGGCATCGCACGGCGCACCCACCGTGGGACAAAAGGTACCCGACTTCACGCTGCCCGACACCAGCGGCCAGCCGGTGTCATTAGCACAGTTGCTGGCGCCGGCCGCGCGAGGCGCTGCGCCCAAGTCCGTGCTGCTGGTTTTCTATCGCGGCTATTGGTGACCGTACTGCAACCTCGAGTTACGAGGGATCGAAAAGCGGCTCGACGAATTCGCGGCCGCCGGCGTGCAGCCGGTCGCGATCAGCGTGGACGCGCCCGAGGTTTCGCGCAACCTGGCCCAGAAGGCGGGATACACCTTCCCCATCCTGTCCGACGCGAACGCGGAGGTGATCCGGCGCTACGACCTGCTGCACGTCGCCGGCGGACCCGACGGGCATGACATCGCGCGTCCGGCGGAGTTCCTGGTGGACTCGCAGGGCGTGGTGCGCTGGGTGAATTTCACCGAAGACATTCGCGTGCGCGCCCGCGCCGACGAGATGCTGGCGGCCGCGCGGAGCCTGCGCTAAGCCCGGCGCTTCACCGCCTGCTTGGGCGCACCTGCCTTGATCGCCAGTGGCGCCGCCGCCTTCGACAGATGGCCGCCGTCGACGGTGATGCCCTCCGATACCGAACTGGCCCATTGACGCACTCCCGAATGTGAGAATCCACACTGAAAAGCCTACATCGAACCTTCAACCTACTGACCCTCAATCGACAACTGAAAACAAATGATTTCAACGACTTCCCGGTTGTCTTGATGGTCACAAATGGGCGCTTTTAGGCGCGGTTGTTAGCAAAGTTGTTAGAACCTGCAACAAAACCTCTACTGTAACGTGCTGTTGGATGCACGCCGCAAGGTTGAGTCGACTCCCTGCATCAGGCGGTTGACGGCGGCCAACTGCGCATCCGGCGGGCAGCTGTATACGACAATCTGCATGGCGTTGCGAATGTGGTCAATGGATTCGCGCATGAGTTCGACACGCTCGGCAGAGAGCCGCGTGCGCATTCGCTGGTGCGCACGCATGAGGCAGAAGAGCGCCCC
>DASWAR010000168.1:0-12395 GCA_036391015.1 Terriglobales bacterium | reverse complement strand
CAGTCGTCCCCTTCGACTGCGCTCAGGGCAGGCTCTACGGGACTCGGGGCCGGGTTGTGCCAGCAACCCGGCACTGAAGTGCCGGGCTATTGTCATTGCATCCCTGCGGGATGCGTGTGTCGCATCGTTCACGGGATGGGTGTGTCGCATCATGCAGTCGTGCCAAAAGTATTAACGCCGGGTTATGTAACGACTCATCCGGGGGTACGGGATCGTAGCCGCCGCGGGAAAACGGGTGACACCGGAGCAGGCGCCAGGAGGCGAGCATCGCGCCTTTTGCGGGACCGTGAAGTTCGACGGCGTCGTGGGCGTATTCCGAGCAGGTGGGCACGTAGCGGCACGCCGGCAGCAGCAGCGGCGAGAGGAGCCGCTGGTAGAGCCGGATTGTCAGCAACAGTGCGCGCTTCATGTCAGAAGTACCGAGTACTAAGTACCGAGTACCGAGTGCAAGCAGCGACGGCTGGAGTTTGTACCGCTCGGTACTCGGTACTCCTCGATACCCACATCTGCCAACTGCAGGCAGATGTGGGGCACCATTCCAAAATCAATTCAGGCGCGGCGCGATTCATTTTCGCCGATCACCTGGAAGGCGCGCGCGACCTGGTCGTTCAAAACGGTAAACTCCGCCACCAGCGCCGACTTCTTGGGGTTGATGACCACGTCAACCGCGAGCGCCAGCGAAGCCAGATTGTGCCGCACCGCCTCGCGCAAGCGGCGCTTGATGCGATTGCGCTTGACGGCGCCGCCGAGCACGCGGCCGACGGTGAGGCCGACGCGCGGCCCGGCGCCGCCACCATCTATATCCTTACGGCGCAGGTAGAACACCGTCATGTGGGCGGCGAAGTGGCGGCGGCCCTGCTTGTAGACGCGCTGAAAATCGGCGTGGCGCAACAGCTTCGACGTCTTCGGAAAGCGCGGCGCAAGCTGGCGACTCGCGGGGCGAGGGTCGCGTGCGCGCAAACCCGGGTCAGAGACCCGTGCCACATCTTCCCGATCCGGTGGCGCACACCTGCGCCCGGCTTCGAACACAGAAGTCTCGGCGCGCGATGCGGCAGAATGGGACAGGTTTGTCACCGCGAGATGAGGCGGCAGGACGCCTCGCTACTCCCGGAATCCGGGCTTCACCGAGACACGCTTGCGACCCTTGGCGCGCCGGCGCGAGAGCACCGCTTGTCCGCTCTTGGTTTTCATCCGGCTACGAAATCCGTGCGTCTTCGAGCGGCGACGCCGGTTGGGCTGGAACGTGCGCTTCGGCATGAAAGATCTACAGCTCCTCAGTCGAGATAATTAGGCACGGGGCAATCCGTAAGTATATCCGAGGCGGCGGGCGGTGGCTAGCCAGCAGTGGCGAGACCCGAGTCGCGGGTTGCGAGTTGCATGACGCGGGCGGGGGCGCCCGCGCCACAAGTCGAACGCAAAGGTCAAAAGTGATTTGACATCACCACGCAAAACTCGAAACGGAATTTGCACCACGCTTGCGTCATGACGAATTCAATACTTGACATGTCGTGTCGAGTTGATTCAATTTCACGCGTTCCGTTTTCGCGCGCGTTAACAATTCTTACCCGAAGAAATTTTTCGTGCTAGTATTCGGCGCAGCCAACAAGATAAGCGAAGTGCCCTGAAGTAGTGCAATTGCGGTCTTTCGCGAGGCCCATCATTCCCGAACCGAGCGGTCCAACGACTCTCAGCGCATCGCCCGCGCTACGGCGGCATTGAGCCAGGGGCGGGAGTGAGCAAAGAAAAATCCGCGGCCTGCGAAAGGCCCGAGCCAAGAGGTACACCGGATGTTCGTCCGCGAAGTCCGGTGAGAGATTGGAATGGCCATGTCCGTGTCGTCCGCTACCACCGCTGTGAATCCGTGGATGCGCATCCTGGATGCGCTGGAAAAGAAAATCAACCGCCATTCCTACGATACCTGGCTGAAGCCGACACGCTTTAGCCATTCCGACGAGCACACGCTGTTCGTGCTGGTGCCGAACAAGGAATTCGGAGAAATGGCGGAACGGTACGTCGATCTGATCCTGGAGGCGATCGACGTCTTGGGTCTGGCGTTCCAGGATGTGGAATTTGTGACGGGAGCAACGCAAGCGCCGGCGGCGCCATCGGCGGCGGCAAACACTCCGGTGCGGCACGACGGCGGATTCTCGGCGCAAGCCCCATCGGTGTCGGTTTCAGCTCCGGCAGCGGCCGCGGGCAAAGTGCAGCAGCAGCGCTTCGACTGGGACAGCGCCGCGCAGCTGAACCCGCGCTACACGTTTGACGGATTCGTCTGCGGCGCCGGCAACCAGTTCGCGCATGCGGCGGCGGCGGCGGTGGCGGAAAATCCGTCGAAGGCTTACAACCCGCTGTTCCTGTACGGCGGCGTGGGCATGGGCAAAACGCATCTGATGCAGGCCATCGGGCACGAGGTGAAGAAGCGGCAGCCGCAGACGTCCATCTGCTACCTGTCGAGCGAGCGGTTCACCAACGAGATGATCAACTCGCTGCGCTACGACAAGATGACCAGCTTCCGCGACAAGTTCCGCACCGTGGACGTGCTGCTGATTGACGATATCCAGTTCCTGGCGCAAAAGGAGCGGACGCAGGAAGAGTTCTTCCACACTTTCAATGCGCTGCACGAGGGGATGCGGCAGATCGTGATCGCCAGCGACCGGCCGCCGAAAGAGCTGGCGGAGATCGAAGACCGGCTGAGGTCGCGCTTTGAGTGGGGATTGATCGCCGACATCCAGCCGCCCGACCTGGAGACCAAGGTCGCCATCCTGCAGAAGAAGTCGGAATCGGAGCGGGTGCAGTTGCCGACCGACGTGGCGCTGTTCATTGCGAGCAACATCCGGTCGAACGTGCGCGAGCTGGAAGGCGCACTGATCCGGCTGATCGCGCACTCGTCGCTGATCGGACAGGAGATCACGCTGCCGTACGCGCAGCAGGTGCTGAAGAATTTCATCGATTCGCAGCAGCGCAAGGTGACGATCGATTCCATCCAGAAGGCGGTGGCGGAGCAGTTCGGGCTGCGGCTGGCGGAGATCAAGGCGAAGAACAACTCGCGCGCCATCGTGTACCCGCGGCAGATCGCCATGTACCTGGCCAAGCACATGACGGATTCGTCGCTGCCGGAAATCGGGCGGCAGTTCGGCGGCAAGCACCATACGACCGTGCTGCACTCGATCGACAAGATCGAGACCGTGCGCAAGAACGACAAGGACCTGAACCGGATGCTGAACAAGCTGACGGAGACGCTGGGGGGATGAGGGAGTGGGAGATTTTGCGAGAGCACGGCATGGAGCCGTGCTTTTTTTGTGATTCTGTCGCCCACTAAAGCGGGCTCTGGTTTTTCTCCGGACTTACCCCGGGCTTACGCCCGGGGCTAGGTTCTGCCGCGCGCTGGGCGCGCTGAAGCGTTTTTTCTGCGGGCTGGCGGGCGAAGACGCTGAGGTAGAAATTCCGTGACCCCGTGCAACTGGTGCTCAGTTCGCAGCAGCCGGGGGGCGGCCGGGCAAGATTGACGACAGAAGTGCCTTGTGAGAGGCAGGAGGCGGCAAGAGTGTAGGGGTCCTTCGACTCGGTGTCGGCCCTTCGACTTCGCTCAAGGGCAGGCTCCACCGACCGACACCTCGCTCAGGATGACAGCCGCGCAAAGTTGGGTTTTGGGGAAAACGAGGAGTGAGAAACAGGGGATGAAACGCTGTCCTGGTCGGGTTTTCCACCACGCGAGCGGGTCTTCCGCAGGCCAGCCTGTGGATGGAATGTGGATAGCGTGCACGGCTGGGCGTAATTCCACGCGAGGGTCCGGTTATGGTGTGTCAAGCACAATCGGATGCCCTTATGAACAGGGTCCCAAAAACGGCCAAGTGGCAGTTCCAAAGTGAGTTGGACGGGTTCTCCACATTTCCGACCAGAACGGCTTCTACTGCTGTTTTAATGATTTTTCTTTTGATATAAGTAAGTCGACAGAAGTAGGCGTGCAAGCAGTACCCGAGAGCGCATCCCAGCCACGCGATATCGGGCAGATCGCAAACGGGCGGCCCATCACGCGCAACCGCAGCGCGCGCCGGGAGAACCCACCGGGGAGGTCAGAGAAGTGACGGAAACAACTGCGACGCGCGTTTCGGAGGTCCCCGAAGTCAAAGGGGGCGCCATGGAAATCACGGTCAGTAAATTGGACCTACTGAAGGAACTGACGGCGACCCAGGGTGTGGTGGAGCGCAAGACCACGATTCCTATCCTGTCGAATTTCCTGTTCGAAGCCGCCGGCGACCGCCTGTCGATTACGGCGACGGATCTGGACCTGAGCTTGCGCACCGGCTGCCCGGCCAAGGTCAAGAAAGAAGGCGCGTGCACGATTCCGGCGCGGCGCCTGTTCGATTACGTCAAGCTGCTGCCCGACGGCGAAATCACCATCAAGCTGCTGGAGAACCACTGGGTGAACCTGCGCCTGAGCCGGTCGAACACGAAGATGGTCGGCATGGCGCGGTCGAATTTTCCCAGCCTACCCGCATTTCCAACGACGACGGCGTACAAGCTGCCATCGCAGGTGCTGCACCGCATGATCGCCAAGACCATCTTCGCAATCTCCAACGAAGAGTCGCGTTACACGCTGAACGGCGCGCTGCTGGTGCTGAAGCCGGAGGCGATGATCATGGTGGCCACCGACGGCCACCGCCTGGCGCACATCGAGAACAGCACGGCGCGGTTTGCGGGCTTGTCGGGCGAGCTGCGGATCCTGGTGCCGAAGAAGGCGATGGGCGAACTGAATTCGCTGCTCAACGATTATGACGGCGAATTCGTGGAGTTCGCCAAGGACGAGTCCACGCTGTTCTTCCGCCTCGGCGACCGGCTACTGACCTCGCGCCAACTGACCGGGCAATTCCCCAACTACGAAGCGGTGCTGCCGCGCGACAACACCAAGACGGTTACGGTTGCGACCGACGCGATCTCGGCGGCCATCCAGCGCGTGGCGCAATTCGCCGACGAGCGCAGCGGAGCGATCCGGCTGCGCCTGGACAAGGGCGAGATCAAAGTGTCGTCATCGTCGAGCGACGCCGGCGAGTCGGAAGATTCGATTGAGACCAGCTACCAGGGCGACGTGCTCACCGTCGGGTTCAACAGCCAGTACCTGCTGGATTTTTTCAAGGCTGCCGGGTCTCCCGAAGTGCGGTTCGAATTCAAAGACCCGCAGTCGGCGGGGCAGTTGCGCCCGGAAGAGCCGGCGGACAGCGACTTCAAGTACCGCTACATCGTGATGCCGATGAGGATTTGAGAAATTGGTAATTGGGTAATTTGGTGATTGAGTAATTTGGGGCGAGCCTATCGCCCCATTGTTATTACGGAGGCGGAGATGAAAGGCTTCAAGCAATTTTTGTTGCGCGGCAACGTGGTGGACCTGGCGGTGGCGGTGGTGATCGGCGCAGCGTTCGGCGCGGCGGTGACGGCGTTCGTCAAAGACCTGCTGACGCCGCTGATCGCCGCCATCGCCGGCAAGCCGGATTTTTCCGCGTACTATTTCGACGTGAACGGCAGCCGCTTTCTGTACGGCGATTTCATAAACGCCGCGGTGTCGTTCATGCTGGTGGCGGTAGCGGTGTACTTTTTTGTGGTGCTGCCGATCAACACGCTGATCCAGCGCTATCGCAAGGCGGCGGCGCCGGCGGATCCGACGACCAAGAAGTGTCCGGAATGCCTGAGCGAGATTCCGATCGCGGCGAAGCGGTGCGCGTTCTGCACGACGGTGGTGGGGAGCGGCGCTGCTGCCTAGTGCGAGACCCACATCTGCCAAAAGCGGGCAGACGTGGGGCACCATCGAGGACGCCCGGGCCTACAATTCAGTGTGAAGATCAGTGGAAATCCGCGGCTAATCTGCGGGGTTGAATAGACTCAAATCACAGGTTTGTAAGTCGCTATTCCACAGCGGCTTACGGCCCTTCTCCGGCGCAAGATTTCGCCCCTTCTGTGCTAAAATTGAAGCCAGTCGGGCGGCGACTAAGTGCGATTAATTTCAATAGTTTGACGTGAATTTTGGCGGCCGGTGAGCGGGCGCGTCCGAGGCCCGGGTTGTGTCCCGAATCGGAGAGCAATGGCGAGCAAAGAGAACGTGACAGTCGCGGCGACAGCCGAGGCGAAAACAGAAAAGAAAAACGGAAGCGTGAGTGCCAACGTCACCACCAACGGTAAGGCCACGAACGGTCGCGCCAGCAATGGCGGCAACGGCGAGTACACCGCCGACTCCATCAAGGTGCTGGGCGGCATGGAAGCGGTGCGCAAACGCCCTGCCATGTACATCGGATCGACGGGCGAGTTAGGCCTGCATCACCTGGTGTACGAAGTGGTGGACAACTCGGTGGACGAAGCCCTGGCCGGTTACGCCGACAAAGTTGACGTCACCATCCACATCGACAATTCCGTCACCGTGGTGGATAACGGCCGCGGCATTCCTGTCGGCGACATGGACATTGACGGCGAAAAAATTTCCGCGGCACAAGTGGTGATGACTACGCTGCACGCCGGCGGCAAGTTCGATTCCTCGACGTACAAGGTTTCCGGCGGATTGCACGGCGTGGGCGTGAGCTGCGTGAATGCGCTCAGCGAAGAGCTCGACCTGGAAATCTGGCGCCCGGATCAAGGCACCTTCGAGCAGAGCTATTCGCGCGGCGAGCCCACGACCAAGCTGAAGAAAACCGGCAGCGCCGGGAAGAAGAGCGGTACCAAGGTCCGTTTCACGCCAGACAAGACAATCTTCACGGTTACCGAGTACAACTTCGACACGCTGGCGCAGCGGCTGCGCGAGCTGGCGTTCCTGAACAAGGGCCTGGTGATCACCCTCACCGACGAGCGCACCACGGATTCCAAGACGAACGAGAACAAGCGGCTGGAATTCAAGTACACCGGCGGCATCGCGGAATTCGTCAAGCACCTGAACAAAGGCAAAGCGGTGCTGCACGAGCGGCCGATCTACATGGAAGCGGAGCGCGACGCCGTCGCCATGGAGATTGCGCTGCAGTACAACGACGGCTACTCGGAAAACGTGTTCAGCTTCGCCAACAACATCAACACGGTGGACGGCGGCTCGCACCTCTCGGGCTTCCGCACGTCGCTGACGCGCACCATCAACTACGCCGGGCAGCAACTGGGACTGTTCAAGGACGTCAAGGAAAACCTGACGGGCGACGACGTGCGCGAAGGGCTGGTGGCGGTGATCAGCGTCAAGCTGTCGCAGCCGCAGTTTGAAGGGCAGACCAAGGGCAAACTGAATTCCGATATCGCCGGCACGGTGCAGGCATTCGTCAACGAACGCCTGGGCGCGTTCTTCGAGCAGAACCCGCCGGTGGCGCGCAAGATCATCAACAAGGCGATCGAGGCGGCGCGGGCGCGCGAGGCCGCCCGCAAGGCGCGCGATCTGACCCGCCGCAAGGGAGCGCTGGACGGCGGCGGCCTGCCGGGCAAGCTGGCCGACTGCTCCGAGCGCATGCCCGAACGCTGCGAACTGTTCCTGGTGGAGGGCGAAAGCGCCGGCGGCACGGCCAAGCAGGGACGCGACCGGCGTTTCCAGGCGATCCTGCCGCTGAAGGGCAAGATCCTGAACGTGGAAAAAGCGCGCTACGACAAGATGCTGGGGCACGAAGAAATCCGCGCCATGATCACGGCGCTGGGCACGAGCATCGGCAAGGACGACTTCGATCCCGCGAAGCTGCGCTACGGCAAGATCATCCTGATGACCGACGCCGACGTGGACGGCTCGCATATTCGCACCCTGCTGCTCACATTTTTCTTCCGCCACATGAACGAGCTGATCAAGCGCGGCAACGTGTTTATCGCGCAGCCGCCGCTGTACGGAATCAAGAAGGGGAAGGCGACGCAGTACATCAAGGACGACCGCGAGTTCGTGCGGGTGATGGTGAAGCGCGCCTCGGAAGGGATTGTGGTGCGATACGGGGAAGGCGCGGCGCGGCTGGAAGGGGCGCCGCTGACGCGGTTCATCACCACATTGAACGAATACATCGGCTTCCTCGACAAAGTCAGCCGGCGGCTGCGCAGCGAGCGAGTGGGAGAAGTGGTGGCGCGGCTCGATCTGGCCAAGCGCGCCGACTTTGAAGGCGCCAAGGACGCGCCGCCGAAGAAGATCAAAGACCTGGAACGCGAGCTGAAGAAAATCGCGAAAGAAGAAGAGTTCAAGAGCGTGGAGTCGAAGTTCGACGACGAGCACAACCTGTGGGAAGTGCACTTCGTCAACGCGCAGGGCGCCGAACATGTGATCGGGAGGGAGCTGGCGGCCACGCCCGAGTACCGCCAGATGATGGCCAAGTACAAACAGATCGAGGCCAACATGGAGCCGCCGTTCGTGATCGAGTTCAAGACGCGCGAAACGGCCACGAACGGCAACAAGGAAGAAGATCTCAGCGACACCGAAAAAGCCGAGCTGGAAAAAGCGGAGAAGAAAGCGCCCAAGGCCGCGGCCCGCCGCAAAGGTCCGGAGCTGGAGCCGGTGGAGAAGCAGACCGTCCGCGAGCTGTTCGACTACGTGCTCAACGAGGGCAAAAAAGATTTCACGGTGCAGCGCTACAAAGGCCTGGGCGAAATGAGCGCGGAACAGTTATGGCAGACCACCATGGACCCGGAGCGGCGCACGCTGCTGGCGGTGAAAGCGGAAGATATCGAAGCGTGCGAGGCGATCTTCACCACGCTGATGGGCGAAGACGTGGAGGCGCGGCGGAAGTTCATTGAAGAGAATGCGCTGGATGTGAAGAATTTGGATATCTAGTTTTCAGTCATCAGTCTTCAGTCGCCAGTCTTCGGTCGTCAGGGGAGGGAGGGATCCCGCCCCTGAGTTTTTTTGTAGTCGCGGCATTTCGGCTTCGCGCAGCCGCGGGCGAGGGCGCCCGCGCCACATCAGAGGCAATAGCCCCGGGGGTTAGGACGATTTCGGCTCATTTCCCCGATTGACACACGCCCCGGTGACGAGGCATGATGCTGCTGCGCATATGTCTCGCACGCGATTTAGCTACGCCTATTTTTTCCGCTACTTCTTTGGGAGTAGCGGCCGAGGCGGAGCCTGTGCGTACATTCCGTAGCAGCTAGCGCAAAGATTCCAGACCGAAGCCGCGAACTCTCAAGGTTCGCGGCTTTTTGTTTTGTCAGCAGAAATTTCAGCAGAAGCGGTTTCAAGAGAAGCGGTTTTCAGGAGATTACAATGTCCACCCTAGTGTCCGACTGGCGCGCCGCCATAGACGTCCTCGACGGCCAACTGCTCAACCTGCTCAACATCCGCGCCAAGCTGGCCTGCGAACTGGCCAAGGTAAAGCGCGAAACCGGCATGGAGATCGTGGATCCGGAGCGCGAACGGCAGGTGCTGGCGCGCGTCCGCCAGGGCAACCCCGGCCCGCTCGACCATGACGCCATCACCCGCATCTTCCAGAGCATCATCGAGGAAGCGCGACGGGTGCAGGCCGGGGCGGAGTAGTATCTCCGGACCCACATCTGGACCCACATCTGCCAAAAGCGGGCAGATGTCGGGCACCAAGCGGTTAGACGTTTTTTTGAAGGCAACCCTGGGTTTTGAAGGCAACCCCTGGGGGAGCTCCGACGCTCCAATTAGCATGCTCTACTGGGCGATCATCTGCGCTGTTTGCGCTCTGATTTTCGGATGGCTTGGATTCAGCGGCATCGCCGCCGGATTCGCCACCGTCGCGCGTTTCCTGCTCGCCTTGTTCCTGATACTGCTGGTGCTGACCCTGATCTTCGGGGGTGTCTTTAGGGTCGGAACACATTAGAACAACCGCAGCGTGAACCCCCTCATGACTGCGTCCAAAATGCCTCCAACTGTGTCTATTTGACCACAGTCGTTTCCTGACTCAATTGATGTAATCTGCTCATCAGAAAATCGTTAGCTGAAACAGAACTTGTACAGTGGGTGCGGGTATCTGAAGAGGAGCGACCCGCTCTGGGCACAACGTCCACCTTCTTGGCAAATGAGCAGACAATCCGCGGTCCGGTGACGTGTGAGGGCGTAGGGCTGCACTCGGGCGCGCCGGTGCATATGCGCCTGCTGCCGGCGCCGGCCGGAAACGGCATCGTCTTCCGCCGGGTGGACCTGGACGGCTTCCTGGTGGAGGCCAACAGCCGCAACGTGGCGCGCGTCAGTTATGCCACCAGCCTGATGAAGAAAGGCGTGCTCATCTCCACCACCGAGCACCTGCTATCGGCCTTTATCGGACTGGGGGTGGACAACGCGATCGTCGAGCTCGACAACCTGGAGCTGCCCATCCTGGACGGCAGCGCCCGCCCGTTCATGGACATGGTGCTGAACGTGGGGCTGAAGAAGCAGCGGCGGCTGCGGGTGTACATGCGCATCCGGCGCGAGCTGGAATTGCGCGAAGGCGACAAGTTCATCGCCATCTATCCCGCGCCCGGCTATTCGGTGGCCTACACCATCAATTTTCCGCACCCGCTGATCGGGCGCGAAAGCTTCGAAGTGGAACTATCCGACGGCCAGTACCGCCGCGAGATCGCGCCCGCGCGTACCTTCGGTTTTGTCGAACAGGAAAAGGCGATGCGCAACATGGGCCTGATCCGCGGCGCTTCGGAGCAGAACGTGATCGTGCTGACGCGCGACAGCGTAGTCAACGGCCCGCTGCGCTATCCCGACGAGTTCGTCCGCCACAAGGTGCTGGACCTGATCGGCGACCTGGCCTTGGTGGGGCGGCGCATCATCGGACGGGTGGTGGCCGACCGAGCCGGACACGCCATGCATACCGCGCTGGTTTCGCGGCTGCTGCGCGATCGCACGTTGTGGGAAGAGACTACGGAAGAGACTGCGACCAAGCCCGCGTACTCACCTGCGGCAGAACTGAGAACCTGAACAAGTTTTAGGTTTTAGGCGTGATGCGCAAATATTCGCCTGATAAGCCAGCGTAATCGTCTGTCAAACGGCGAACAGTTCCATACAAGACCCGCAAAGTAAACCTAAACCGCCTAAAGCCCGGAGCCTGCTTTTTCAGCTTTCACGCTGCCAGAAGTGGCGCTTCGGCGGCTCGGGTTTAACCGGCTTTTTGTCGCCTCCCAATTTCTGAGTGAACCAGCGCGCCATGAGTTCCTTGACGGCGAACGGCGGGTTTTCAAAGCGGATGCCGGCCTGGCCTTCGCCGTCCGCCCAGGCGATGGTGCCGTTGATTTCGATCCAGCTGCTGCTTCCGGGCAGCACAAACTTAATCGTGGCGACCGCCTTGGTGTCGGGGGGCATGGACTTCAGCTTAACCGCCATGCCGCCCTCGCTGAGGTTGATGGCGGTGGCCAGTACTTCGTGCTGGCGTTGCTTGTCCTTGTCTTCGTAGCGCAGGGTGACCGCCACGTCCACCGGGTGGCGATAGTAGCGGCGGCGCTCCGCCAGCATCATGCCGTGGACGGCGCGGAAGCTGTGCAGGGCGCGGTCGGCGGTGATGGGCTTCTCCAGGGCAAGGTTGGCGCCCATCTCGAATGCGTTGCGAACGCTGGTGATGCCGTTGATGATGGCGAAGGCGGTGGAGGTCTTGTTGGAGGCCCCCAGGCGGACGCTGCGGAGCACGTCGAGCGCGCCGTGGCAGTCGTCGCAATCAATGATGATGGCGTCCCACTTGCGGCGAGCGAGCTCCTCGGCCGCCTTATCGGGGACGGTGCAAACTTCGACCTCGATCTCCAGGTCGTTGAGAACCCGGCGCAAGATACGAATTACATCGTCGTCACGGCTCAGAAGCAGTGACTGCAGCGCCATCTCGTTGGCCAACCCCGGTGGCTCTTGCCGAGCTTCGATTCTATTCCAAGTAACCGCAGATCGAGTTGCCCGACCAGTTACTATCGTGTCGCGCTTGCCAGTTGCGGCGCAAAACGGGAAACTACGGCGAGCATGCGCAAAACCGTCCATCTCTCGCTGGGCTCAAACATGGGCGATCGTGAAGCCAATCTTGGCGAGGCCATTGCCAGGCTCGCGGAGCTGGGAAAGGTGACCGCCGTTTCTTCGTATTACGAGACCGAGCCGGTGGATTTCCTGGCCCAGCCGTGGTTTCTGAATTGCGCCGTCGCCGTGAGCACGGAGAAGATGCCGCGGCAGTTTCTGGGCGCGCTGCAGAAGATCGAGCAGGAGATGGGGCGCCGCCGCGCGCAACCCAAGGGCCCGCGCGTGATTGACCTGGACATCCTGCTGTTCGGGTCATCGGTGGTGGAGACGGCGCAACTGACCATCCCGCATGCGGCCATGCACGAACGGCGGTTCGTGCTGGAGCCGCTGGCGGAGATTGCGCCCGATGCGCGCCACCCGGTGTTCAAGCGAACTGTGCGCGAGCTGCGGGATGGGTTGCCGCCGGGGCAGCAGGTGAAGAAATTGAAGAACGAAGAATGAAGATTGAAAAGGGCGCGCCGCCGCTGCATGC
>DASWAR010000167.1:0-6590 GCA_036391015.1 Terriglobales bacterium | reverse complement strand
ATAAATACTGTGCTTTAGTCCCTGAGGGATTAAACTCCGTCCGCCCGACCGACTCTTGAAACCAGCTCTAGACATTGGGTATCAGTGTGAAGCGTTTACTATCGTAAGCGCAACCCTGTTTCGAGGAGCAAGTGATGGTAACGGCGAGCGCTTCGTGGACCGATGGGGAGAGATTCGTGGGAATCGCAAGCAGCGGGCACGCCATCGTCGTGGACGCCGCCAAGGACAAGACCGGACCGAGCCCGATGGAACTGGTGCTCATCGCCCTGTGCGGCTGCACCGCCAGCGATGTCGTCGGCATCCTGCGCAAGAAGCGTGAGCCGTTCACCCGCCTGGAGGTCAGCGCCGAGGCGGAGCGCGCGCCCCAGCCCCCGGCGGTCTACACCTCCATCAAATTGCGCTACCGCGTCGCCGGCAAGGTCTCGCGCAAGTCGGTCGAGGACGCGGTGCGCCTGTCCAAAGAGAAATACTGCTCGGTCTCGCAAATGCTGGGCAGGACGGCGAAGATCACGTCGGAGATCGAGATCATCGGGTGACCTGGTGATCTGAACTTGTTGAGTTGTGGACCCACAACGAAAATATTGCAGCCCCGGGCCAAGTTTCCGCGTCTAGCCTGCATGACGAAAAATGTCATCATCTTCACGCAACCGGGTTGACCGCCGTGCCGCACCGCCAAGGCCTACCTCTCGGCGAGAGGTATCGAATACCAGGACCGTGATGTTTCAGTGGATGCTGAGGCCGTGAACGACTTGGTCCACAAATACCAGAGCCGCTCGACGCCGACGCTGGTGATCGGCGAAGAGGTGATGATCGGATTCGATCCCGACCGCCTGGATGAGTTGATGCGCGACTAGCCGCAGATTTGGATGAGGGACACGGAGGCACGGTGCGAGCCGTGCCTTTTGTGTTGAGTGTCGCACACAGCCTGCCATGGGCGCAGTCGAAGGCCGCCCCTCGCGTGTGCGGTGGAAGCGCCGGGCTTTAGCCCGGCGAATTCGCTCCTCTTTAACACTTGTCATTCCGAGCCGGACGGAACCTATCCCGAGCGGATGTCAAGGGAGCCCGGCGAGGAATCTGCTGCTGCCTAATTGCACATGCCCCGCTTCAGATAAACTGCAAACCATTGTCCATGGCTGTGCCAGCACAAATCGAGAACCGCGAATCGAGCCGGTACGCCGCGCATCCGGTTCGCGGCTACGTGTTCATCGCGGCGGCGACGTTGTGTTGGGCAATTTCGGCATCGCTGGGGCGGGCGGCATTTACCGGCCGGCTGGTCACGGGGCAGGCGCTGCCGCCGATCGGACCGCTGATTCTGGCGCAGACGCGCGTCACGCTGGCATTGCTGGTGCTCGCGCCCGTTCTGCTGGCGCGGCGGCAAGCGGCCGGACTGAAGATGTCGCGCGCCGACCTGCTGCGCGCGCTGCTGATCGGTGTCCTCGGCGTGGCGGCGTCGAATTATTTCTATTACCTCGCCATCCAGAAGACGAACGTCGCCACCGCCATCATCCTGCAATACACCGCGCCGGTGTGGGTACTGCTGTACATGGTGGCGCGCGGCGTGCAGAAGGCGACGCCCTCGCGCGTGTTCTCCGTCGCGCTGGCGGTGGTGGGAAGCGCCCTCGCGATCGGCGCCGTGGGCACAGGCCAGCTCCGCATCAATCCGATCGGGGTGGCGGCGGCCATGGTGGCGGCGCTGTCGTTTGCCTATTACAACATCTTCATTCCTCCCCTGCTCAAGCGGCACGACCGTTGGAAGGTGCTGCTCTACATTCTCATCGGCTCGGCGCTGTGCTGGCTGGTGATCAACCCGCCTTGGCGAATCATCGCCGGGCACTACTCGCGCGCGCAGTGGGCATTCCTGGCGGTGTTCTCCGTGACCTCGGTGCTGCTGCCGTTTTCGTTTTACATCGCAGGATTGCAGCACCTGGATGCCACCCGCGCCATCGTGACCAGTTGCCTGGAACCGGTATTCTCCATCCTGATCGCCGCCATGACGCTGGGCGAACTGGTGCGGCCGGTGCAGGTGGTGGGAATCGTGGTGGTGCTGACGGGCACGGTGCTGGTGCAAATGTCGGGGAGGGAAGAGGTGATCGAACCGATCGAGTGATTTGTAACTTGCAATTTGTAATTTGCGATTTGTCTGTCGCGGCATTGCTCAAAAACTGGAAATTACAAATTACCAATTACCAATTACAAATGCCCCATCACTCCCAGGCCTTCAACTCTTTGCCTTTCGTTTCCGGCAGGAACACAACCGATACGATCATCAGCAGGTAGGCGAACAGGGAAAACGCCGCGATCGCAGCCCCCAGCGAGATGCGCACGCTGAGGTAGCCGACGAGAGCGGGGAAAAGGGCGCCGATGCCGCGGCCGAAATTGTAGGAGAAGCCCTGGCCGGAGCCGCGCACGCGGCTGGGGAAAAGTTCGGTGAGAAATGCTCCCATGGGGCCAAACGATCCCGAAGCAAAAAATCCCAGTGGAAATCCCAGCACCAGCATGACGTGGTTGCCGATCGGAAGATAGGTGTAGGCGGCGACGGCCACCAACGAGCACACGGCGAAGAGGATGAGCGTGCGCCGCCGGCCGAGCCGGTCCGTCAGCCAGGCGCTGACCATGTATCCGGTAAACGATCCAACGATCATCACCATCAGGTACGCGCCCGTGTTCAGCACCGAGAGGCCGCGCGCCGTCTTCAGATAGGTGGGCAGCCAGGTGGTGATCGCGTAGTACCCGCCCTGCGCGCCGGTCGCCATCAGCGAGGTCAGCACCGTGATGCGCAGAAGCGACGGAGAGAAGATTTCCAGGAAGCGGCTGCCATCGCCGGTGGCGGCCAATTCCGCGCGGGTGCGGCTATAGACCTCGGGCTCCGGCACGTAGCGCCGGATGTAGAAGACAAGCAGCGCGGGCAGAATGCCGATCCAGAACATGGCGCGCCACGCCAGTGTCGCCGGCAGGGCGGTAAACAGCACGGCATAAAAGATCGCCGCCATTCCCCAGCCAATCGCCCATCCGCCCTGCACAGTGCCGACGGCCTTGCCGCGATGCTGGGCGCGGATGGTCTCGCCCATCAACACCGAGCCGACCGCCCATTCGCCGCCAAAGCCTAGCCCTTGCAGGCCGCGCGTGACCAGCAGTTGCCAAAACGAATTGGTGAAGCCGCTGAGAAAGGTAAACAGCGCGAACCAGGCGATGGTGATCTGGAGCACGCGCGCGCGACCGTAGCGGTCGGCCAGAAGTCCGGCGAGCCAGCCGCCGACGGCGGAGATGATCAGCGTGGCTGCGGCCAGAATCCCGGCGCGTCCTTTGCTGATATGCCACAGCGTAATCAGGGTCGGAATCGCGAAGCTGTAAACCATGACGTCCATGCCGTCGAGCGCCCATCCACCAAAGGTGGCGATGAGCGTGGAGCGCTCGTGCGGAGCCAGGTCGAGCAGCCAGGGCTTGCCAGCGGAGGTCACGGCGGAGGCATTACAACAAAGGCATTGGCAATTGTCGATTGACGATTGTCGAAGAAATTATTCGTACCGCAGCGCTTCGATGGGATCGAGGTTGGCGGCGCGAATGGCTGGGAGCATGCCGCTGGCCAAGCCGACGAGGGCGAGAATTCCGGTGGCGATTGCCAGGATGCGCGGCTGGATGAGCAGCGTGATGTCGCCGGCTTCCGCGTGCGATGCCAGCGCGCTGTAGAGCGTGATGCGCCCGACCCCAAGCGAGACCAGGTACGACATGACGACGCCGCAGACCCCGCCCACCGCGGTGATCACCAAAGCTTCGGCCAGAAACTGGAACAGGATGTCGCGCTTGCGGGCGCCGAGCGCTTTCTCCACGCCGATCTCGCGGGTGCGCTGCGTCACCGACACCAGCATGATGTTCATCAAGCCCACGCCGCCGATCCCGAGCGTGAGCGTGCCGATGAAGCCCATCAGGATCTTGATGCCGAGGGTGATGATTTCAAACTGCGCGAGCTGCTTTTGCGCGTCGAAGACAAAGATGGCGCGATGGTCTTCGGGATTGAAGCTGTGCGCCACGGCCATGGTTTCGCGGATGGTCTTGGTCACCTTGTCGTGGTCGAGCGACTCGTAATCCAGCCAGATGCTGCCGACGTAATGGGTGTCCTTCAGCAGGGCCATGGTGTTGTACGGAATGTAGACGGTGCGGTTGATGTCGTCGTCGCCCTCCTGCATGCGCGCATTGAGCACCCCGACAACCTCAAAGGTCACGCCCCCCAGCCGCACCCGCTGGCCCACCGCGGGCGCGCCCGAAAACAGCTTTTGTTTGGCCTCCCAGGCCAGGACGGCGACGCGCGCGTGCGTGAAATTGTCTTCGTCGGCGAGCAGGCGGCCGGATTCCGCGGTCAAGTTCCAGATATCCTGCGCCGGCGGATCAATGCCCTGCACGTCGAAACTAAAGGCGCGCTCCTCGTGCTGCACGGGGACTTTCTTGCCACTGGCCCGGGCCATGTGACGCACCAGCGGCACCACATTGCGCAGGCGCTCCAGGTCGTCGTCGGTGAATCGCGTTTCCACGCCCGCCTTGTTGCCGCCCGCCTGCATCGAGCTGCGCCCGGGAAATATGCCAACCGCCTTGGCGCCAAAATTGTTGAAGATGGAATAAATGGCGCGGCCGAATCCGTCGCCGTAGGCGAGCAGCAGCACCACGGTGGCGATGCCCCACGCCATGCCGAGCATGGTGAGCAGCGTGCGCCGCCGGTTGTGGCTCATGGCCTCGTACGCCATCTTGAGCAGGTCGCCGCTCATCTATTCCTTCCTCAACGCTTCCACCGGCTGCAGCATGGCGGCCTTGCGCGCCGGATACAAGCCGGCGATGATGCCCGCCAGCGCCAGGCTTCCGATCGCGATGGCAGCCGATGAAGGCACGATCTTCGGCGTGTCCCAGCCCGGCGGCGAGGGCAGAGTGCCGAGCCCGGCGCACAATGCGGCGGCCGCGGCCATGCCAATCCCGCCGCTGAGCAGCGTTAGGAACGCGCCCTCGGCAAAAAACTGGAACATGACGCTGCGATTGGTGGCGCCCAGCGCCTTGCGCAGTCCGATCTCCGGGGTGCGCTCCGCAACCGACACCAGCATGATGTTGACGATTCCGATCGCGCCCAGTGCCAAGGTCACCAGGCCGACGGTACCGAGAAACATGTCCATGGCGTCAAAAATCTTGCCAATCATGTCGTAGGTCTGGATCGAGTCCCACTCGTCAAAGGCGTCTTTGTTGGTCCAGTCGAACTGGTGGTTTCGGCCCACGATCTTGTGCACCTGCAGGCGAGCAAGTTCATGCAGCGCGTGCACCCTCGGCTGGTAATTGATAAACGAAATCGCGTCCGGCACCTCGCCGGTGTCCTTGCGGGGGAAGAACATGCGCATGGTCTCGAAGGGGATCATGATGCGTAGGTTCATGGTGTTGTTATCGCCGTGCCCGATGCGCTCGACGGTGCCGATCACCTCGAAGCGGACCCCGTTGAGCAGGATCGTGCTGCCCACAGCAGGCTGCCCTTGGAACAGGATTCGGCGCGCTTCATCGCCCAGCACAACCACCGAGTGGCGTTCGGCATTGTCGCCGTCGTTCAGCCAGCGGCCGGTCTTGATGGGGATGTAGCGGATCTGGTTGTAATTCGGGGTTACGCCCATCAACTGGCCGGAAGAGCTGTTGAACGCGCTCACCGCGCGGATGTCGCCGCGAAAAATTCCAGGCGCGGATGCGCGGCACTCGTTACATTCGCGAACTATGTCTTGCCAGTCGCGAACCGTGAGGTAGTACTGGCGCATGCCGTTGAAGTTGCCTTCAACCGCCGGCGCGCGCCCGCCCCAGATAAAGAGCACGTCTTCGCCCAGCGTCGAGAGCTGCTTCTTCTGACCGGTGCGGAAGCCTTCCCCGAGGCCCACCAGCAGCAGCAGCGAACCCACGCCCCACGCGATGCCGAACATGGTGAGAAACGAACGCAACTTGTGCGCCCACAAGGTGCGGAAGATTTGCGCGAAGATGTCCACCACCATCCGCATACTTCTTTATACGTTGCGCAGAGGATTGAGTTCCGTGACGTAACATGCGGTTCGCGACGTTGAACCCATCGATGCGCAGCGCCATCTTGATCCGCTCCGTCATTCTGATCGTCTTGGCAACGGAGAGGTCAATCTGGTTCTGGTCCTGGGCACGCAATATGTTCCGCCCCACACTGCAGGCAAAAGGATTGCCGGCACACAGCGCGGCATCGGCAAACGAGTTGTTGACGATGAAATGCACGTCAGCCGCGGTAACCACGGGACAGAGAGCCGTTCCTATATTGGCATTGCCCCTTCCCGTACTCACGCACGTCGTATTGTTCACCAACTGTGTGGCACTGACGTAGCGACCCGCAGCAGTTAGCGGAGCGTTCGGAGAAATATTGTTATCAATATGCCCGGCTATGGAATTCGGAAGAGGCGCGCAGATCGCGGCGATTTTTTCTTTCTAAGTTGCTGATTCCACAAGATCTAGTACGAACGGGAGACCCCCCGGCTCTGCCGGGGAGGCAGTAGAAGTTTGACAAATCCGGCAGGTGCGCTTTCCCCCGTTCTTGTGGTCCGGGTTACCACATCGGCGTG
>DASWAR010000166.1:0-6465 GCA_036391015.1 Terriglobales bacterium | reverse complement strand
GTGGTCCATCCCGCCGGTCTCGGGCGACGGGTGGATGATCCTGGGGGACTCGGCGGGATTCCTGAATTCGCAGCGGCTGAAGGGCATCCACCTGGCGATCAAGAGCGGCATGCTGGCAGCGGAAACCGTCATGGACGCGATGGTCGCGGGCGACTTCACCAAAAGCACGCTGAATCTCTACGCCAGCCGCGTCGAGAAGAGCTGGATCAAGCAGGAGCTATGGCCGGTGCGGAACTTCCACCAGGGTTTCGAGCACGGCTTCTGGCACGGTATGTTCCACGCGGCCCTGCAACAAGTCACCGGCGGGCCGGGACTGCACGCGAAATACGCTTCCGTTGCCGGTCATCGCCGGCTGAAGAAATTGGCGGACTTGCCGCGCGACGGAGGCGCCGCAGCCCACCTTCTTTATGACACCAAGGGCGACGGCAAGCTGACTTTCGACAAGCTTACCGATCTTTATCACTCGGGCACCAAGCACGAAGAGGACCAGCCGGCGCACCTGGTGATTCGCGATACCAACATCTGCAACACTCGCTGCGTGACCGAGTATGGCAATCCCTGCCAGCACTTTTGTCCGGCGAATGTGTACGAAATGGTGGAAGCGTCAGACGTTCCCGGCGGCAAGCAGAATCACCTGAACGCATCGAACTGCGTGCACTGCAAGACGTGCGACATCATGGATCCCTACGAGATCATCACCTGGGTACCGCCGGAGGGCGGCGGCGGTCCGAACTACGACGGCATGTGACGGCTTATCCGAACTTCTGCATGGGATTACGCGGCGACGGTGCCGGCCTTCTGCTGGGTAATTTCCTCCTCAGCGCGCAGCCAATCATCGAGATCGTGACCATCTGCCCTGCCGCGTTCCTCGTAGAGTTCATACGCGCGTTGTCAGATCTGTTCTTCGAGATTTTGGGGATGGGCGCCGGTCATTATGAGGGTCTCGCGGGCCGCATGTTTGGCCATGGCGAGACTCCTTGTTTCTTGATGGCGGCGGGCGAGTACTGAATGCTCGCCCGCCTTTCTCGGGGGAGAACCGTTGTTACGCATCTCAAGCGCTCTTCTTGGATGTGACCGCGTAAAACGACGACAGCCTCTGTTCGACATCGTCGCTGCCGCAATCCGGGCATGCGACGCCTCCTTCCTCATACTCCTTGAGGGTCAGCGCCTTTGAAAAAGGTTTCGAACACGCGTGGCAGAAGAATTCGTATTGGGGCATACTGCCTCCACTCGATGCGCAGAACATACGCCGACTCGAGAGCGGGATCAATTGGCAAAAACTGGTGCAGTTGGGATTGAGCGGGCGGGAGGAGGTGCCCTCCGCCGCCTGGGGCCTACCGGTACTCCTTGGGAACGTCAGTGACTTCTGGAAAAGTGTTCGTGCACGATTGACCAGCGGCCGCGACGCTTCACAAAGACGTGGCTGCCGCGCCCGCGGATTTTCTGGCCGCGGGCCAGTTCGGCCGTCCAATAAAAGCTCGCGACTGCGAACGCACCGGCGATCTCGTCAGTTGCGACCTCCACCAGGTTCTCGAAAGCGGGGCCAACGAGGCTGGCGCAGCGGGCGCGGCCGACTGCCCATCTCGGTCGTCGGGACTCTCAATCGATTCCTGCCCGTAGCCCTGCTCGGCGTGATTCGGCGTCAACTTGCGCCAGCTCCGTCCGTGCCACGCTGGCGAGCCCAGGTACGAGGAAACTCTCGAATGGGTGCCGCAAGTACCAGTTCTGAAATCGATGTTCTCTTATGAGGTCGGGATGGTGATCAGCGCCGGGGCCGGCTCGCGGGTGCGCGTCAGGTGGGGCGTGATCAGGATGATCATCTCGGTTGAAGTCCGCTGCTTGCCGTGACTGGAGGTGAGGGTGCCGAGCAGCGGCAGGCGCGCCACACCCGGCAATCCCCTCAGCGTGTTCTGCTCCTCCACATCCAACATTCCCGCGATCACGCCGGCTTCGCCATCCTGGATGGTAATGGTGCCGGCATAGGCGCGGTTGCTGATCACCGGCACGCCGTTGAAGGCCTGCGAACCCAGCGCCTTCACTTCGATACTTAATTCCAAGCGGACGTCGGTAGAGCCGTGAATCTGCGGGGTCGCTTTGACGAGCAGTCCCAGGTCTTCATAGTTGAAGGAAGGGAAGGGCGCGATGAAGCTGTTGTTCTGGATGACCTGCGCAATGGCGGGCGTGTTGAAGACGGGCGCGAAAGTCGTGTTCAGGATGGGATAGCGCGCGCCGATGCGCATGGTGGCGGCGTTGCCGTGGGAGGCGCGCAGCGTCATGTGCTGAAGGCTGGAGACCTGCGACTCGTTTTGCGAGAAATTCACCGAGGCCGGCGGGAAGGGCACGGCTTGGAGCGTCTTGCCGCCGCCGAAGGTGCCGAAGGGCTGCTGCAGGAGCGGATTTTGCGACTGGCTCTGGAGTTGCGCCAGCAGGGCGGCAATGGCGGTGGTGTTGGCCTGGTTGATGCCGCCGGAGGCGATGAGCTGGTTAATCGCGTCCTGCACGTTGGGCTGCTGCAGCAACGCCAGCGTCGAGGAGGTCACGTTGAAGGTCTGCCACTGCAGCGGCAGGCTGAGGCCGAAGCTGCGCATGAGCGAGCGGCTGATCTGATAAACCTGGATTTCGAGCATCACCTGCGGGCGCGAATTATCGAGCGATGCCAGGAAGGCAGTGGCGGCGTCGAGCATCGGACGCGGCGCACGAACGACCAGGGTGGAGGTCGCGGTCTGCGTTGTGATGTAGCGGATTTCGAAGACGATGCGCAGCAGGTTGACGATCTCAGCGAGATCCTGCGCGGAGGCCGCGTCGGGCACGAAGAAGGTGCGCAGCGACATGCGCTGGAATTGCGCCCGGTTTTGCATGTTGTCGGCGACCACGAGGAATTCGCCGGCGGAGATCGGAGTGGCGAACGTCTTGGTCATGACGCCGGCCATGCGCATCGCGGTCCGGAAATCAACGTCTTCAATGTCGAAGTGAACCTGGCGCGAACTTACAGAGTCGTCGAATTGCGGCGTCACCCCGAAGGTGGCGCCGATCGTCTCGTAGAGGGCGCGCGTGGCGCCGCGAAAATGATAACTGCCGCGCACGTCGGTGCGAGGCTCGAGACGCAGCTCGCCGGGATCGTCCACCACGCGAATGCCGCGCGCGCTCGCCGGCGCTTTGAATGAGGTCGAATCCTCCAGCCGCTGCAAGGCGAAGGTGTTGTCCGGGTCAAGCTTCAGGGCTTCACGGAACTGGGCCGCGGCGGCGATCTCCTTGTGCTCCAACAGGAGCGTGTTGCCGTCCTGCACGCGATCGTAAACGATTTTCTGGCGCATGACCTCGCGCGCGGTGGCGTACTCGAGATCGCGCGGCACGAGCGCGGCCGCGGAGTCAAACGCGGAGAAGGCTTCCCCGGATTTTCCGTCCTTCTGCAATCTCAGCCCGCGGGCGAACTCGCGCTGGGCTTGCTTGAGAACATGCTTGGAGACGCCGCAGGCTGCCGGCGTGCGCTTCTGGGCGCATTCCTTGAGTTGGTCGAGAGCGGCGGCGTTGGGGGCCGGGGCCGGCGGCGCAGACTGCGCCCATGCCGCGGCGCAGAGCAGAGCAACGATCCCGGCTTGCAAGCGCATGCTTGGAATTGTAACCGTTGGAGGAATTCGCGCAAGTCAGTGGAGGTGTTGATTCCGGCAGCAGCCGCCAGATCAGCATCTACGTCCGAAGCTACTGGTTCGGTATGAACATAAACGCCGCGTCCTTACATTCGAAGGACGCTAAGGCGTGATAGGTAAGGCGTGATAGGTCTGCGCCAGCGCCTGAATGGCTTCGGGATCGAACCTGTCCGCACCCAAGACTAAGTAGTTCTTGTTCCCGAGGAAATTACGACTCGCGACAACCAAATCAAAGGAGCGCGAGTCGATCATTTGCTTCATTCCTGCGTCCTTCCAGCCTGCGCGCTCTATGAGTTGGCTGTAGACGAACAGATTCGACACCCACACTCTCTTCCCTCCGAGGACCAGTGCGCCCACGTTTTCCGACAGGATGCGGTCGCCCGGCTGCGAGGGCATTAAATTCGTAGGCTGCCGGGCAGTCATGAACCTTGGCGAAGAAGTTCTTGCTCTGTCTTTGCGCCAGTAGCGTGAATCCAAGCCACAGGGTTGCGACCACCGACAGTGTCGAAGCCAAAGAGCGCGGCTGCAGGCGTGTGAGAACCGCCCAACCCATGCCGGCGCAAACACACAACGCGATCGGCCACTCCAGGAAATGGTTCCAGTTCGCCCCCAGCTTGCCCCCCGTCACCGCCGTCGCAGTGGAGAGAATCAGCCAGATCGGTGCCAGAGAGAGATTCTTTCGAACGATCTCATGGACGGTGGCCACGAGAGCAAGCACGAGCAACGGTGCGAATCTCGCGGGTACTCGAAATCGAATGCCGTGCGGTGCTGGCCATCGCAGAACAGGTAATTCGAGAACCGCCCGCCCAGGGAATCGAAATGGTGCGGGAACTGGTCGCCAAACCACTCGTGCCGGCTCTGCATGTAGGCTCGAATCGCATGATTCAGGCTCGGCACAATCAGGCGAAGACCGCCACCGGGTTTCAATACGCGGGAGCATTCGCCGAGAACCTTGATGAGTTCGTCGTGATAGAGGTGCTCCAGCACGTGCGTGCAGTAGACCGAATCGACCGAGGCGGTGCGATACGGCAGACCGTTACGGGCGTCCATCCACAGGTCGAGTTTGTGCAACGGCACCGCGTCAATGTTGACGAATCCCGGTAGGTACTTTGGACCACATCCGATGTGCAAATGCAGAGGCGCCCCGTTCCCGGATTGCAGGCTCGAGCGGAGGCGACGCAGCCAGTAATTCGGCAGGGTAGCTTTGGAAATGATCAAGAAACAGATGTCTTTGTAACGCTGGTGGAGCAAGCAGACCTTCCGAATGCCGAAGTTTAGCGGATTATAGCAAGCGTTGTTTCGCTTCTCCGAAATTATTCCACCCTCGCGTCGCCGTTTGGCCGCAACCGAGATTCACGCCTTATGAGCTGTTGGACACGGGCCTGACCGGTCGCGAGGTTGATAACAAAGCTGAGGTTTGAGGACTAGCGCAGAGGAACAACCGGACGGCTGTCATGCCGGGCCCGCGCGCGCTACGCATGCTCAGGGTGCTTCGATCACGCATTCACTGCCGCAGCCTTTTCGGAGCGCGTAGACACACGATGCGGGCGCAGCTCGTCGGTCACGGCCCGGAGAAGTTCGGCCACGCTCCATGCTTGGGCAACGCAACCGCCGGGTTGGTGGGGTGGATCGCCGCTGAACACCTCTGAAATCTGGCCCAGACCTTCTTCGCGGATGTGTTGTTTGAACGCGGTGAGCCACCGATTGGCTTGCTCAAGAGCAGCAGGGCTGTGCTTCTTCACCTTCAGGTAAGCCGTCAGAAACGGGCCCATGAGCCAGGGCCAGACCGTACCTTGATGGTAGGCCGAGTCGCGCGAATGAGGATCTCCGCCGTAGACGCCGCGATACTGTGGATTGCCGCGGTCCAGCGTACGCAAGCCATACGGAGTCAGAAGCTCGCGTTGTACCACGTCCACAATCGCGTACGCTTTTTCATCCGCAAGCAACGGATGCGGCAGGCTTACAGCGAAAATCTGGTTGGGCCGGATCGAGGGATCGCGCTCCGTTCCGTTGACCACGTCGAACAGGCAATTCCGCTCCGCGTTCCAAAATTTGTCCGCAAAGCTGGTGCGAGCCATGGCCGCGCTTGCGGCGTAGCGCTGCGAGTCAGCCGCGTGGCCGAAGCGCGCTGAGATGTCGCGCATGAACACAAGTGCGTTGTGCCAGAGCGCCTGGATCTCGACCGGCTTGCCATGGCGTGGTGTCACCACCCAATCACCAATCTTGGCGTCCATCCAGGTCAACTGCACACCGGGCTCGCCGCACGCCAGAAGACCATCGCTATCCATCCGGATACCGTGCCGTGTACCCCGGAAATGCCACTGCATGATGTCGGACAGCACTGGATACAGGTTGGCGCGAACCAATTCGAGATCGCCCGTGGATTCCAGGTATTTCCGAATCGCTTCTATGAACCATAACGTTGCGTCGACGGTGTTGTACTCGGGTTGCTCGCCTGCGTCAGGAAAACGATTGGGAAGCATTCCGTGATCGACGTGTTGAGCGAATTCGAGCAGGATGCTGCGCGCAACATTGAAGCGGCCGGTGGCCAGGGTAAGGCCGGGCAGCGCAATCATGGTGTCGCGGCCCCAGTCGGCGAACCAGTGGTAGCCGGCAATCACCGTTTTCTGTTCGCCGCGCGCAACGATGAACTGGTCGGCAGCGGCAGTCAGTGAGCTGACAAATCCGTCGGACCTGGATTCTTGAGTAATTTCACCTCGCCGATGGCGCTCCTGGGTTTCGTACTCCAGAGCCTTTCCGGCTTCCCGCCGCTCGGTCGAGGCGATAACGATCGCGTCCTGGGTACCGACGCCGAACG
>DASWAR010000165.1:0-3276 GCA_036391015.1 Terriglobales bacterium | reverse complement strand
TTTTTCCGGCATCCACGTGATCTCGCCTCGTCTGTTTGCCAAGATGAGTGAAGACGGCGTTTTCTCGATCGTTACCTGCTATCTGCGTCTGGCTGCCGCTGGAGAAAGGATCGCCGGCTTCCGAGCGGATGAATATTACTGGCGCGACCTCGGCACCGCCGACCACATCGCGCAAGCCGCCCAGGATTTGAAGCAGGGAATCCTTTCGCCCTGAACGGCCGTACTCCGCGCCCTTGGGAACTTGGGAACCTTTTAGCGGCAAGCGAATCTCATTAAGATTGGAATACTCCGTTCGGCCAAACCGAGCGCTGCCAGTTTTGTGGGGGAAGTATGGCAAATGCTGCAGTCACTTCCGTCAACGTCGATGAGTTGTGCGTCAATACCATTCGCACGCTGGCGATTGATGCCATCCAGCAAGCCAACTCGGGTCATCCCGGCACGCCCATGGGCATGGCGCCCACCGTTTACGCATTATGGCAACGCGTGCTACGCTTCGATCCCGAAGACCCCATCTGGCCCGACCGCGACCGCTTTGTGCTCTCCGCCGGCCATGCTTCGATGCTGCTGTATTCGGTCCTTCACCTGACGGGTACCAAGGCGGTAGACCCGGACTACGAAATTCTCGGCCGGCCCAGCGTGTCGCTGGACGACATACGGCACTTCCGCCAGTTCGGCAGCCGGGCCGCCGGCCATCCGGAATATCGCTGGACCTCCGGCGTGGAAACCACCACCGGCCCGCTCGGCCAGGGCGTCGCGACCAGCGTCGGCATGGCGATCGCGGCCCAGTGGCTGGCCGCCCGCTACAACCGCCCGGGATTCGACATTTTTGACTATTCCATTTACGCCCTGTGCGGAGACGGCTGCATGATGGAAGGCGTCTCCAGCGAGGCCGCTTCGCTCGCCGGCCACCTGAAGCTGAACAATCTTTGCTGGATTTACGACAACAACCACATCACCATCGAAGGCCCGACCAGCATCACTTTCACCGAAGACGTGGGCGCGCGCTTTGCCGCCTACGGCTGGAATGTGCTGCGGGTCGGCGATGCCAACAACCTCGCGGCCATCGAGGGTGCTCTGCAGGCGGCCAGGACCAGCAAAGACCGGCCCACTCTGATCATTGTGGATAGCCACATCGGATACGGTTCTCCGAACCGGCAGGACACGCCCGCCGCGCACGGCGAGCCCCTGGGTGAAGAGGAAGTCAAGCTCACCAAGCGCGCCTACGGATGGCCGGAGGACGCCAAATTCCTGGTTCCCGACGGTGTCTATGACCACTTCCATCAAGGCATCGGGAAGCGCGGGCGTGAACTGCGCCAGAAGTGGGAAGGGAAGTTCAAGGAATACGCCAGCGCCCATCCCCAGCTTGCCGAGGAAATCCAGCAGATGCAGCAGCGCGATTTGCCTGCGGACTGGGAGAAGAGCGTACCGGTGTTTCCTGCCGATGCCAAGGGACTCGCCGGGCGCGATTCGGCGGCCAAGGTGCTCAATGCAGTCGCGCAGAAGATTCCGTGGCTGGTGGGCGGATCTGCCGACCTGTCGCCGTCCACCAAGACTCGCCTCACCTTCGATGGCGCAGGCGATTTCCAGGCCGGCAGCTACGCGGGCCGCAATTTGCACTTCGGCGTGCGCGAGCATGCCATGGCGGCCATTCTGAACGGCCTGGCGCTTTCCAAGTTGCGTCCCTTCGGATCCGGCTTCCTGATCTTCAGCGACTACGGGCGCGGCGCCATCCGGCTCAGCGCTCTAATGGAAATCCCGGTCACGCACATATTCACTCACGATTCCATCGGCGTCGGCGAAGATGGGCCTACGCACCAGCCGATTGAGCAATTGATCTCGTTGCGCGCCATTCCGAACCTGGTCGTGCTTCGACCCTGCGACGCCAACGAAGTTGGGGAGGCATGGAAGGTGATCCTGCGCATGAAGCGTCAGCCGGTGGCACTGATTCTTTCGCGCCAGGCGGCGCCCACGCTGGACCGCGCTAAATATGCGTCGGCTTCAAACTTGGCCAAGGGTGCATACGTGCTGGCCGATGCGGAGGGCGGCGCGCCGGAAGTGATCCTGATGGGCACCGGCACCGAGGTTGGGCTGTGCGTGTCGGCTTTTGAGCAGCTCAAGGCGGAGGGCGTTCGCGCCCGCGTGGTCAGCATGCCATCGTGGGAACTATTTGAGCAGCAGACGCAGGAGTATCGCGACAGCGTTCTGCCGCCAGCGGTAACAGCGCGGGTCGCGGTCGAGCTGGCGTCTACCCTGGGCTGGGCGCGCTACACCGGTACCACCGGAGAAATCCTCGGCATGAAGACCTTCGGTGCGTCGGCCCCGTTGAAGGTTTTGCAGCAAGAGTTCGGATTCACCCAAGAGCACGTCGTCGCCGCCGCCAAGGCGCAACTGAAGAAGAGGAGCTAGCGCATGCGCATCTGCGTCGCATCGGATCACGCCGGCTTTCTGCTGAAGGAAAACATCCGCAAGTTCCTCGCCGAGAGCGGCCATGACGTGGAGAACCTCGGTACGCACAGCACTGATCCGGTGGATTATCCGGACTATGCCGAGAAGGTGGTGAACTCGGTGCTGCAGGGCAAGAACGAGCGCGGCGTCCTGATTTGCGGCAGTGGCGTCGGCGCATCGGTGGCCGCCAACAAGATTCCCGGCGCTCGTGCCGGTTTGTGCCACGACACCTACTCCGCTCATCAGGGCGTGGAGCACGATCACATGAACGTGCTCGTCCTGGGAGCCAGAGTGATCGGCGAAGAATTGGCCCGTGAACTGGTCCGCGCTTTCGTGAATGCGAAATGCAGCCACGAGGAGCGCCACCTTCGGCGCCTCGCCAAAGTCGCCGCCATCGAGAAGCGGTATAGTGGCCAGCCTCAAGTGCTGGCGGGAAAGAGCACAAGACCATGACAGGCGCAGCAATCGCCAAAGAGTTTCCCCCCAATCCGCTCAAGGCCCTGCTGGGCTATGGCCAGTCGGTGTGGCTGGACTTCATCCGCCGCAGCCTGGTTACCAGCGGTGAGCTTGGCCGCCTGGTGGAAGAAGACGGGTTGCGTGGCGTGACCTCGAACCCGTCCATCTTCGAAAAGGCCATCGTCGGCAGCACCGACTACCAGGACATCCTGACGGCGCCGCGGTACCGCGATTTCGACGCCAAGGCTCTCTATGAGGAGATTGCGATCCGCGATGTACGCGATGCCGCCGATGTCCTGCGTCCGATTTACGACAGCTCCAAGGCGCGGGACGGCTATGTCAGCCTGGAAGTCTCGCCCACGCTGACGCACGACA
>DASWAR010000164.1:0-7887 GCA_036391015.1 Terriglobales bacterium | reverse complement strand
CGCGGGCAGTTCGCGGGCGTACTCCATGAAGCCGGTGGTCTTACCCATGCTGCACCTGCCCGACCACCCCGTCGCGCCCAACACCGGTTCGCGCCGGGGACCCCGGATCGATCGCGGCTGGCATGGCGACTTGCGCGGGGATGTAGGGGCTCTCGGTGCGCGCGATGCCGAGCACGCGCTTGTACTCGTGCGGGAAAACCTTGATGAAGCGCGGCAGGAGCTCGGCGAAGTTTGCCAGGACTTCCTTCGCCTTGCGACTGGCGGTGGCATTGCAATGTTTGGCGATGACGGCGCGCAACAGGCGAGCGTCTTCGGGGTCGAGCACCGGCTCCAGGTCAACACCGGCGAGATTGCAGCGGCGGCCGGCGAAATCGCCTTTTTCGTCGAGCACGTAGGCGATACCGCCATTCATGCCGGCGGCGAAATTGCGTCCGCACTTGCCGAGGACGACGACCAGGCCCTTGGTCATGTACTCGCAGCCGTGGTCGCCGATGCCTTCAACCACTGCCGTCGCGCCGGAATTGCGGACGGCGAAGCGCTCGCCCGCCATGCCGTTGAAGAAGGCCTCGCCGCTGGTGGCGCCGTAGAGCACGACGTTGCCGACAAGAATGTTTTCTTCGGGAACAAACTGCGAGTCGCGCGGCGGATAAATGATGATGCGGCCGCCGGAGAGGCCCTTGCCGACGTAATCGTTGGCATCGCCTTCCAGGGTTAGGGTGACGCCCTTGGCGAGAAACGCGCCAAAGCTCTGCCCGGCGGAGCCGGTGAAGCGGCACTGGATGGTGTCGTCGGGGAGGCCATCGGAGCCGTAACGGCGCGCGATTTCGCCGCTGAGCATGGCGCCCACGGTGCGATGCACGTTGCGGATGGGCAGGGAAATCTCTACGGTCGCGCGGCTATCAAGTGAGTCGCGGGCGGATTCGATGAGCTGATAATCGAGCGCCTGCTGCAAACCGTGGTCCTGCTTCTGCACGCAGCGGCGCGCCACGCGCGTGGGAACTTCCGGATTGTAGAGAATGGCGGAATAGTCCAGCCCGCGCGCCTTCCAGTGGTTCACCGCGGGCTTCATCTCCAGCATGTCCACGCGGCCGATCATTTCCTCCATGGTGCGGAAGCCGAGGGAGGACATGAGCTCGCGCACTTGCTCGGCGACGAAGAAGAAATACTGGATGACGTGTTCGGGCTGGCCCTTGAACTGCTTGCGCAACTTGGGGTCCTGGGTGGCGATGCCGACCGAACAGGTGTTGAGGTGGCACTTGCGCATCATGATGCAGCCCATGGCAACCAAGGGGGCGGTGGCGAAGCCGAATTCTTCGGCGCCGAGGAGGGCGGCGATAGCAACGTCGCGGCCGGTCTGGAGCTTGCCGTCGGTCTGCACGCGGATGCGCCCGCGGAGGTCGTTCATCACCAGCACCTGCTGGGTTTCGGCGAGGCCCAGTTCCCAGGGAGCGCCGGCGTGCTTCATCGAGCTGAGCGGAGAAGCGCCGGTGCCGCCGCTGTCGCCGCTGATGAGCACGACGTCGGCATGCGCCTTGGAAACGCCCGCGGCGACGGTGCCCACGCCGACTTCGGCGACGAGCTTGACCGCGATGCGCGCCCGCGGGTTGACGTTTTTCAGGTCGTAGATCAACTGCGCCAGATCTTCGATGGAGTAGATGTCGTGATGCGGCGGCGGCGAAATGAGAGCCACGCCGGGAATGGAGCAGCGCAGGCGGGCGACGATGTCGTCCACTTTGTGCCCGGGCAGTTGGCCGCCTTCACCGGGCTTGGCGCCCTGGGCCATCTTGATCTGCAGCTCTTCCGCATTCACCAGGTAGTTGGTGGTGACACCGAAACGCCCCGACGCCACCTGCTTGATGGCGCTGCGCCGCCAGTCGCCGCCGGGATCGCGCGGGAAGCGGCCCTCATCCTCGCCGCCTTCGCCGGTGTTGGATTTGGCGCCGATGCGGTTCATGGCGATGGCGAGCGTCTCGTGCGCCTCCTTGCTGATGGAGCCGAAGGACATGGCGCCGGTAGTGAAACGCTTCACGACCTCGGCCGCGGGCTCGACTTGCTCCAGCGGCACCGGCGTGGAAGATTTCTTGAACTGCATCAGGCCGCGCAGGGTGCACAAGTTGCGGCTCTGGTCGTCAATGGCGTCGGTGAATTCCCTGAAGGTCTGGTAATTGCCCGAGCGCACGGCGTGCTGCAGCTTGCTGACGGTGGTCGGGTTGATGAGGTGATACTCGCCGCCGGCACGATAGGTGTAGTTGCCGCCGATGGTGAGTTCGGGCTCGCAATCGGTGATGGGGCGGAAGGCATGCGCGTGCTTCATGGCCGCTTCGCGGGAGAGCACGTCGAGGCCGATGCCGTTGATGCGCGAGGGCGTACCGGTGAAATAGCGCTCGACAATGTCGCGGTTGAGCCCGATGGCTTCGAAGACCTGCGCGCCCTGGTAGCTCTGCAAGGTGGAGATGCCCATCTTGGAGAAGGTCTTGAGCAGGCCCTTGTTGATCGCCTTGGTGAGATTTTTCACCGCTTGTTCCGCGCTGAGGTGATCGGGAAGATAGCCGCGGCGGGCGAGGTCTTCGATGCTTTCGATGGCGAGATAGGGATTGACCGCGCTGGCGCCGTAGCCGAGCAGCAGCGCGAAGTGCATGACCTCGCGCGGCTCGCCGGATTCGATGATGAGCGCGACCTGGGTGCGCGTTTCCTCACGCACCAGCAGGTTGTGAACCGCGGTAAGCCCCAGCAGGCTGGGAATGGGCGCGTACTCCTGGTCCACGCCGCGGTCGGAGAGGATGAGCAGCGTGTAGCCGGCTTTGACCGCCAGCGAGGCGCGCCGGCACAGACTTTCGACGGCTCGCTCCAGGCCTTTGCCATCGTCCTCGACGCGGAAGAGCATGGGCAGGGTGGTGGCCAGCAGGTCGCCGCGCGAGACGCGCCGCAATTTTTCCAGGTCGCGGTTGGAGAGAATGGGCGCGCTCAGCTTCAGGGTGTGGCAACTCTCCGGCTGTTCGTCGAGGATGTTGCTCTCGCTGCCGATGTAGCTGATGAGCGACATGACCATCTGTTCGCGAATGGAATCGATGGGCGGGTTGGTGACCTGCGCGAACAGTTGGCGGAAATAATGGAAGAGCGGCTGCGGCTTGTCGGAGAGACACGCCAGCGGCGTGTCGGTGCCCATGGAGCCGGTGGGCTCCTCGCCGTTGGTGGCCATGGGAGTGAGAATCGCCTTGACGTCTTCGTCGGTGTAGCCGAAAGCGCGCTGCCGCTGCAGGATGGTGTCGTGGTCGGGGCCCTGCACGCGGATGGGCTCGGGAAGCTGATCGATGTTGATCAGGTTCTGCTGTAACCACTCGGCGTAGGGATGGCGAGCGGCGAGGCGCTCCTTGATCTCCTTATCGTCAACGATGCGGCCTTCGACGGTATCCACCAGGAACATCTTGCCGGGCTGCAGGCGGCCCTTGCGCTTGATGGACTTCGGCTCGACCGGCAGCACGCCCACTTCCGAGGCCATGATGACGAGATCATCGTCGGTGACAATGTACCGGCCGGGACGAAGGCCATTGCGGTCGAGGGTGGCGCCGATCATGCGTCCGTCGGTGAAGGCGACGGCGGCGGGGCCGTCCCAGGGCTCCATGATGGAGGCGTGGTACTCGTAAAACGCGCGCTTTTTGGGGTTGATGTGCGGGTTGCCGTCCCACGCCTCGGGCACGAGCATGGCCATAACGTGCGGCAGCGAGCGCCCGGCCTGGAGCAGAAGCTCAACCGCGTTGTCGAGATTGGCGGAGTCGCTGCCCCCGGGAGCGATGATGGGGAACAGCTTCTTGATGTCGTCGCCGAACAGAGGCGAAGCGAGCACCGACTGGCGCGCGTGCATCCAGTTGACGTTGCCGCGCAGGGTGTTGATCTCGCCGTTGTGCGCGATGTAGCGGTAGGGGTGCGCCAGGTGCCACGTGGGAAACGTGTTGGTGGAAAAGCGCTGATGCACCAGGCAGAGCGCGCTGAGCACGTCGGGATCGGAAAGCTCCTTATAGAAACGGTCAATCTGCGGGGCCAGCAGCAGTCCCTTGTAGACGATGGTGCGCGCCGAAAGCGAGGGGACGTAGAAGAATTCTTTCGAGTCGATGTCGGAGGCGGCGACTTCGCTCTCGGCGCGCTTGCGCACGATGTAGAGACGGCGTTCGAGCGCGGATTCGTCCATACCACTGGCGGCGCCGAAGAAAATCTGCTGGATATAAGGCTGGGAGACGCGGGCGACGCGGCCGATCACGCTGCCGTCAACCGGCGTATCGCGCCAGCCGAGAACGGTGAGGCCTTCCTCGCGCGCGATGCGCTCCAGGATGCCTTCGCAGCGCAGGCGATCATGGCGCTCGACGGGGAGGAAGATCATGCCGACGCCGTACTGGCCGGGCTCAGGGAGCAGGATGTGCAGGCGGCGACATTCGCGGGCGAAAAACTTGTGCGGGATCTGGATGAGGACGCCGGCGCCGTCACCGGTTTCGGGATCGCAACCGCAGGCGCCGCGATGGGTGAGGTTGACCAGGACCTCGATGCCCTTGCGCACAATCTCGTGGGTGCGCACGCCCTTGATGCTGGCGACGAAGCCGATGCCGCAGGCATCGTGCTCGTGGCACGGATCGTAGAGTCCTTGCGCCGGCGGCATACCGGATGGCGCTGGTCGGTTCATCTGCACTTCTTCCAAAGGTAATCAGGCGCGTGCCTCGGGGCGAACGGCGAGCGTGCCCAAACGTTAAGTTCTCCGATTCACGGCGGGAAGTACAACGCAGAATTTCGTTTTGGGGGATTGGGAAAATTGATGAAGCGGGAGAACAACTGTTCAGCGTAGCGTACAACCAACCTGCCTTGGCACGGGCACGACGGTCGCAGGCGGCTTCTTGGGTACGCGAGAGCAGGCGTGCAGAACCTCGGCCATCGCGAGCCGCATGGGGTCCGGCGTCGCCGCTATGAACCGAAGGCAGGATCGGCAGATGGAGACGTGCAGGTGAGTGTGGTCGATTGCGAAGCGCTCGAACGCAGCAGGCGGCATTTCTTTCCTCGAGGTAAGCACGACATTGTTTGCGATAGAACGACCATGGTCAGTGCTTCGAGTCACCGCTATGTAGTGACCCATATCACGCGCATCTGTGCGGGGGAACGAAGCTCAGCCCGTATAATCACCAGCGTGAACCCCGTACTCAATCCCATGGAAGCCCGAGTGTTGGGCGCTCTGATCGAGAAGGACATCACCACCCCGGATTACTATCCGCTGTCGCTGAACGCGCTGGTCAATGCGTGCAACCAGAAATCCAACCGCGATCCGGTGATGAGCCTGGACGAAAACGCGGTGCGGGACGCTTTGTACAGCCTCAATGAAAAAGGGTTGGCGGGAGCCGTGAGCAGCGCCGATAGCCGGGTGTCGAAGTACGAGCACCGGCTGCAGGAGAAGTTCAATCTCGCCCGCGGTGAAACCGCAATCCTGTGCGTTCTGCTGTTGCGCGGACCGCAGACTCCCGGCGAGTTGCGGGGACGCACGGAGCGCATGTTTTCCTTCAACGACCTGTCCGACGTACAGGCCGCGTTACAGCGGCTGATGCAGCGCGAAGGCGCGCTGGTAAAAATGCTGGCCAGGCAGCCCGGCACCAAAGAGGCCAGGTACGCTCACCTGCTGTGCGGAGAGGTGGAGGGTGCGGAAGCCGCTTCCGAGGCGGTGGTGACCAGCGCGTCGTTGGATGGCTCGCGCATCACGCGGCTGGAGATCGAAGTCGGCAACCTGAAATCGGAGGTGGCTGACTTGCGACAGCAGCTCGAGGGCTTCCGTAAACAGTTCGAATGACCTTCCGGCGCCGGCCGGCTGCTAGGCGCTGCGCAGAAGGATGACCGTGGCATCGTCGTTCAGCCCACATTCGCCACCAAACTGATGAATGGCTTCCATCAGTTGGGAGACGCTGCAATCGTGAGCCGCCAGGAAATCGTGGAGGCGTGCGCTGCCGAATTCCTGGTCTTCGCAATTCAGCGCTTCGGAAATTCCGTCGGTATAGAACAGCAACCGGAAATCACGGCAGAGCTTCACCGTGTGCTCGGTAAACTCGCTGGGCAGCAAGCCCAGCGGCAGGCCGGCATCGGTGTGCATTGGGCGGACGCTGGTTCCATGGCATAGCAAGGGCCAGGGATGACCTGCGCTGGCGAAGGTGAGAGTGCGGCGCGCGGGATCCAGCACAGCGTAGATCATGGTGACATAGCGGCCGGTGGGTACGTCGTCAAGCAGGATCTGGTTGACACGCGCCAGCACCTCGCCCGGTCCGCTGGCCAGGGGCGCCAGCGAACGCAAGATGCCGCGGACGCCTGACATGAGCAATGCCGCAGGCATGCCTTTGCCGGAGACATCGGCGAGGACAATGGCGACGCGCCCTTCGGCAAGCGGAATGTAGTCATACCAATCGCCACCGACGGCGCCGGCCGGCACCCACTCAGCCTCCAGATGAAAGCCAGGGAGCAATGGCGCACTACGCGGAAGCAGGTTCTGCTGAATGCGACGGGCCTCATCCTGCTCGTCGCGCAAACCCTGGATCTGACGGCGCTCAAGCTGGATGCGCTGCGCGTTGTCGACCGCCACTGCGATGTGGCCGGCGAGGGCGTTCAGGAGTTGGATTTGCTTCCGAGGAAAGGCGTCCAGCTCGTGATGTGACGCGCCGAATACGCCGATGACCCGCTCGCCCACCTTCAAGGGAATGACGACCTCGGAGCGGGTCTCAGGTTCGCATGCGCGATAGTGCAGCTCCTGCGAGACATCGGGAGCATAGTGCGGCCTGCCGGTAGCTACGACCTGGCCAGACAAACCTACGGTTACCGGCCAGCGCTCGCCCTTCCTGGCCTGAGTGCAGCCATGGACCGCGGCGAGATGGAATCGATCGTCCTCGACCAGCAGAATGCTGGACTCGATGCAGCCAAAATCCACGGCAACCCGGTGGACAATGGTGTCAAGGAGTACGTCGAGATCCAGGATGGAACCGATCTCTTGTGCCGCCCTCTGCAGAGACACCAAGACGTCCACGCGGCGCTGTTCGAAGACCGCGGCAGGTGGGAGAGTAGAAGAATGACTGGAAGTGCTTGGCACGAGAAGCCTCCATCGCACCATTGATTAGATTCCGGACTAGTTATGCGGATGCGAAAAGGTTTGGGCGGGACGACCTGCGGTACGAGGAATCTGCGTGCTAGCTGCCGGCGAGAACGCGGTACTGCGCTTCGGTGAGGGGAACCACCGAGAGCCTGCCCTGCCGCAGCAGCGGGGAATCGCGGAACGCGGGGTCGGCCTTGATCTGGGCCAGCGAAGTCGGAGTCGCCAGCTCCCGCCCAGCCTTGATCTTCACCGCCGGCGTCTTGGGATCCTTTACCTCCACGCTGACCACGGAAGCCGTACCCACCGTCTGCCGCTCGTCGGCGGTGTGATAAATGACCAGGTGGTCTCCCGGCTGCATGGCGCGCAGGTTCTTGAGCGCTACCGGATTGGTGACGCCGTCCCAGAGGGTGACTTGGTCGCGCTGTAGGTCGGCGAAGGAGTATTCGGAAGGCTCGGTCTTGAGAAGGTAGTGCATAGTGGAATCGAAGATTGAAGAATGAAGATTGCAGAGTGAAGAAGGTTGCTGCCGAGGTCAGCGGCAACATCAGGATTCTTCAATCTTCAATCTGCACTCTTCAGTTGTTCATCCAGTCTTGCGCCGCTCCGCCTGCGCCGGGATGGATTGGGGCGGCTTCTTGTTGACGTGCTCCGCTTCATCCTCGGCTTCACAGGGAGCGCAGCCGGCGCAGTAGCGACAAAGCCCGTGCTCGCACAACTCGTAGCCACATTTTTGGCAAGACGGAATTTGGTCGTAACAGCCGCCCTGGTGCTCCAGCCAGTGATCG
>DASWAR010000163.1:0-22795 GCA_036391015.1 Terriglobales bacterium | reverse complement strand
GAGGCGCGATAGACTTCGCCGCGCACCACGTCGTACAGCGGCGTCGAGCGCGTCAGGATCGTTCCTGCTCCCAGCACCGCGCGCCGCCGCACCTGCGTGCCTTCGTACACACCGCAATTCCCGCCCACCAGCACATCATCTTCGATAATCACCGGCGCCGCGTTCACCGGCTCCAGCACGCCGCCGACCTGCGCCGCCGCGCTCAGGTGCACGCGCTTCCCGATTTGCGCGCACGATCCCACCAGCGCGTGCGAGTCCACCAGCGAGCCCTCGTCAACATACGCGCCGGCGTTGATGTACATCGGCGGCATGCAGATCACGCCCGGCGCGACATAGGCGCCGCTGCGCACCGACGATCCGCCGGGCACCACGCGAACCCGATCGGCAGGCGTGAACTGCCGCACCGGGAAGGTGTCCTTGTCCACGAACGAGAGGGCACCGCCGGCGCTCATGTCCACGATCTCGCCCAGGCGGAACCCCAACAGGATGCCCTGTTTCACCCAGACGTTGACCTGCCACTCGCCGTCGCGCTTTTCGGCGGCGCGCACACGCCCCGAACTCAGCTCCGCCAGAAACTCGCCAAACACGCGGCGGGCGTCTTGCCTGTCCACGGCGGCGCCGAGGGAAAACAACCGCTCGATCGAGGATTGCAGGGAATCCATGGCGAGGCAGTATAACCAAGTCAGAAGTAAGAAGGCAGAACTAAGAAGGCTGTCGGCCATCGGCTATCGGCCGTCGGTGATCGGGTGTTGTGGCGCGATTACCCAAGATGATTGCTTCGCAGCGCTTGACCGGCCACAAAAAAAACGCCCGGGGTTCACCGGGCGTTTCGATCTTCGCGCTCGGGGGCGAGCGCGCTCCAACTCTACCGCTGACTGCTACGATGCCACGCTGGCCAGCCTCTGCAGTTCGAGCTGCTGCACGATTTTCTCCAGCTTGGCGCGGTTCTCCGGCTTCATGCGCGTCAGCGGCAGCCGGTAGTTCTCCTCGATCTTGCCCATCATCGCCAGCACCGCCTTCACCGGGATGGGATTCGACTCGATAAAGTTCGCCTGCATCAGCGGCAGGTAGCGGCGAAGAATCGCGCGCGCCTTCTTCCAGTCATTGCCCAGCGCGGCGCGCGTCATCTCCGACATCTTCCGTGGGATCTCATTCGATGCCACCGAGATGATGCCCACGCCACCGAGGGAAATCACCGGCAACGTGACCGCGTCGTCGCCCGAGAACACCCGGAAGTCTTCCGGCACGGTATTGCACACCTCGGCAATCTGCGAAATATTGCCGCTGGCTTCCTTGACGCCGATGATGTTCGGGATCTGCGCCAAGCGCGCCAGCGTGGCGGTCTCGATGTTCGCGCCGGTCCGCCCGGGCACGTTGTACAGGATGAGCGGCTTGTCCACCGCTTCGGCGATGGCGCGAAAATGCTGGTACTGGCCCTCCTGCGTCGGCTTGTTGTAGTAGGGCGACGCGGTCAGGATGGCGTCCACGCCCTGCATGGCGGCGACCGTTTTCGCTTTCTCCACCGCGTCGCTGGTGCAGTTGGAGGTCGCGCCGGCGACGATGGGCACGCGCCCGTGCGCCACCGCGATGGTCACCTCAATCACGCGCAGCCACTCCTCGCGCGCGAGCGTGGGTGTTTCGCCGGTGGTGCCGCAGGGGACCAGGAAGTCGATCCCATTTTCGATCTGCCACTCGACCAGGCCGCGCAGTGCGGGCTCGTCGATGGAGCCATCGGATTGGAAAGGGGTAACGATCGCGGTGCCGCAGCCGTAAATAGGCTTCATAACTGCTCCTGTGAAACGCTCGCCACAGTCTAAATGTTGGGCCGGTGAACGGGGAACATTAGCGCAATTCGCGGAAAATGTCCTTGAAATCGTAGAAGCCGTGTTTGCCCTGCAGCCACTCGGCCGCGCGCACTGCGCCCTCGGCAAAACCGCGGCGCGACTTGGCCTCGTGCATCAGGGTGATGGTGTCGCCCGCCGATTCGAAGGTCACCTGGTGCATGCCGACCACCTCGCCCTCGCGCACCGACTCGATGGGCAGCTCTGTGCGTGAAGCATCACGAATGACGTTGCGGATGGCCACCGCGGTTCCCGAAGGCGCGTCTTTCTTGTGCACGTGGTGCTTCTCGAGAATGCGGCCCTGGTAGCCGTAGCGCAAGGCGGGTGAGGCGGCCTGCGCGATGTCGAAAAACAGGTTCACGCCGATGGAGAAATTCGCGGCGTACACGAATCCGATGCCGCTGTGCTCCACCAGGAGCTTGATGTGGGGAATGTCGCCGTACCAACCGGTCGTGCCAACCACCAGGTTGGCGCGCGCCTCAATGCAGGCGGCGATGTTCTGCACCACGGCTTGCGGCGTGGTGAAGTCCACCACGACATCAATGTCGGCCAGGTTCGCCGGAGTCAGCCGGCGCGCGTTGGAGTTCTCCATGCTGCCGAAGGCCAGCACGGTGTGCTTGCGCTCACGCGCCATTTCGGCGACGAGAGAGCCGGTTTTGCCGCGGCCGAGAATAAGGAGGTTCATGGCCGGAAAGATTAGCGCAGAGGGCGCCGAAAAATACAGGAATTGAAGATTGCTGATCGAAGATTGCAGATCGGCTGCATGAACTCCTGTAAGGCGCAGGGGGCCTTCGACTCGGGCATGCGCCCTCGCTCAGGATGACAGGTATTGAGGTTAATCGCGCGCGAAAACTTCCGGGTCCGGGTCGGCGAAGAACACGCCGTGCAGGCGCCGCACCGCCTCGGGCACGTCACCTTCGTCGATTACGAAGGTGATGTTGATCTCCGACGCGCCCTGCGAAATCATGCGCACGTTGATGTCGCCCAGCGCGCTGAAAACCTTGGCCGCCACTCCTGCGGTTTCGCGAATGGCCTCGCCCACCAGGCAGACGATGGCGTTGCGCCCGGAATATTTCACGTCGGCGAGCGTCTCCAGGTCGGCCGCAATCGCCGGAATCGCCTCGTTGGAATCAACCGTGAGGGAGACGCTGACTTCCGAGGTCGCCACCACGTCCACGGCGCAGCGGTGACGGTCGAAAACGTCGAAGATGGATTTCAGGAACCCGTGAGCGCCCAGCATGCGCGTGGCCACCACATCCACGATCGTGATCCGTTTCTTGGCGGCGATCGCCTTGAATGCGTTCCCCCAATGCGGCGCGCGCGCCGGGATGGTGGTGCCTTCATTCTGCGGGTTGCGCGAATTGAGCACGTGCACGCCGATGTTCTTCTGGATGGCGGGCAGCAGCGTAGCCGGATGCAGCACTTTGGCGCCGAAGTACGCCAACTCCGCCGCCTCTTCAAATCCAATGGACTTGATGCGCAGCGCCTCCGGGCAGAGGTTCGGGTCGGTGGTCATCATGCCGTCCACATCGGTCCAGATCTCGATGCGCTCGGCATCCAGCGCCGCGCCCACGATGGCGGCGGAAAAATCCGACCCGCCGCGGCCGATCGTCGTTGTCACTCCCTCCCGGGTGGCGGCGATGAAGCCGCCCATGACGGGCACGCGCTTCTTCTCCAGCAGCGGCCGCAGCCGGGCGCGCAGGTTGTCATGCGTGTCGTCCATGAACGGAACGGCCTTGTTGTGGTTGGCGTCGGTGACGATGCACTCGCGCGAGTCCACCAGCACCGCGCTGAGCCCGCGCGAGCGAAACGCCGCCGTCACCAGCTTGCTGGAGAGCCGCTCGCCGAAGGAGAGAACGTTGTCAATGGTGCGCGGCGTGAGTTCGCCGACGGCAGCGATGCCGCGCAGCAGGTCGTCGAGGGAATCGAAGTCGGCCTCGAGTTCGCCGTGGAGCTGCCCGAAGACCGCGGTTCCCAGCAACTCCGAGGCCGCGTTGTAGTGGCGCTCGCGCACCGCGCGCGAAAGCTGCAATGCGCTATCGCGATCGCCCGATCCCGCCGCCCGGCCCATGGCCACCAACTGGTCGGTGACCTTCGCCATGGCGCTGACCACCACCACCGGGTCCTGGGCCAGGCGGTGACACACGATCTGCGCGGCGCGATCGATCGCGGAAGCGTCCTCCACCGACGTGCCGCCGAATTTCATGACAATAGCCATCAGCTCTCAGCCATCAGCTTTCAGCTACAACAAATTTGCCGCTGATCAACGAAGATTGACGCAGATTATTTTCTGATTTTCTGATCAGCGTTCATCTGCGGCAAGTGGTTTCAGTCTCCCAGGTATCCCTGCGCTTTCAGCAGTTCGGCATTGAGCAGGGCCGCGCCGGCGGCGCCGCGGATGGTGTTGTGCGACAGCACGGTGAATTTCCAGTCGAGCACGCCGCAAGGGCGCAGGCGTCCGACGCTCACCGACATGCCCGCGCCGCGGTCCACGTCGAAGCGCGGCTGGGGATGGTCGGGCGCGCTGTCGTAAATCACCGGCTGCTCGGGCGCGTTCGGCAGCCGCAGTTCCTGCGGGACGGCGCGGAAACTGCGCCACGCTTCGATCATTTCCTCCGCCCGCGCCGCCTTTTTCAATTTTACCGACACCGATTCGGTGTGCCCGTCCTCTACCGCCACCCGGTTGCACTGCGCGCTCATGGCGAACTCGGCGGGAAGAACGCGCGTGGCCTGGGCGCGCCCCAGCACTTTGCGCGTCTCCTCTTCCATCTTTTCTTCTTCCTTGGCGATGTAGGGGATGACGTTGCCGAGAATGTCGAGCGAGGCCACGCCGGGATAGCCCGCGCCGCTGACCGCCTGCATGGTAACGACCATCACCTTTTCCAGGCCAAAGCGCTGTTCCAGCGGCGCCAGCGCCATCACCAGGCCGATGGCGGAGCAATTCGGATTGGTCACGACAAAGCCGCCGCTGTCCTGCCGCCAGCGCTGCGCGTGCACCAGCTTGACGTGCTCAGCGTTGACCTCCGGCACCACCAGCGGGACATCTTCCTGCATGCGCAGCGCGCTGGAATTGCTAATCACCGCGCAGCCGTCGGCGGCGAAGTGGGGCTCCAGGTCGCACGCGATCTCGGCGTCGAGCGCGGCAAAAATCACGCGCGGCGCTCCCTCGGGCACGGCCGGCGAGACCTTCATACTGGCCACACGCGCCGGAATCGGTGTGCGCAGCCGCCAGCGCACGGCTTCTTCGTAGGGCAGGCCCGAGGACCGGTCCGACGCCGCCAGCCACGCCGGCTCGAACCAGGGATGGTGCTCCAGCAGTTGCAGAAACCGCTGTCCGACCACTCCGGTGGCGCCCAGAATTCCAACCGGGATTTTCGTTGGCATGGTTCGCAGCCCTCTTCCGGTCATCTCGGGCCGGGGGCAGCTCACACCAGCACGCAAGTTCCGGAACGGATATTTTCGGATTTTACAGGAATGGAGATGATGACACGGTACAAAAGCAACCGACAACTGCAACAAGCAGGGAAAGAGTCAGCGCCGCTTTTGGCAAGCGTGGGTGGTTCCGTGGGTGTTCGGCGGGCCGGGACCGGACCCAAGGTATCGGCATGGCGGGCGGGCAGGCACTACCGCGTAACTATTGATAAGGGGATTTATCAACAATTAGCGATAAACCGCCTCTACTCAAACTCATACTTGATGGCGAATAGCGAGATATAGACCCCAAGACCAATTGTGATAACCCCAAAAACGATCGGCAAAACCGTCTCTCCCTCGTTCCTCGCGATGAAGTACAGCACCGCAGCGGAAAATAAAGCTACGAAAGCGGTAGCAGTCATTGGAAGTGCTTTCGAGCGATGGTCACGAACCTGTTTCTCATTGGCGAGGTAGAGCAAAGGACAAAACAACAGTGATAATGCTCCAAACACGATGAACACTTGCCGTGCGAGCGCCGGGCTAAAGCCGATAGCGGAATAAGCGACCCATGCCCAAAACGCGCTGACGAGCAATGACAAGATGGCACCGGCCGCGTAGTCCCACCAGGGGCGCCGTTTAGCTTTGACCTTCACCGTTAAGAGCGGCACTTATCCTCCCAGCACAAAGCGCAAGAGATTATCGTCGAAACGGGGACGATGCCGCAGGCAATTGTTGTGAAGCCCCTATCACCAGTTACACGAATTATCCTTGCGCCTCGTTTCCCGCCGCGTGGTGGTATGCTCCGCTGTTCCGCGGCAGGAGGACGAGATGCCGGAGCTACGCCAGAACCGCTTCACCAAGGAGTGGGTGATCATGGCGACCGAGCGCGCCAAGCGTCCGGAGGAACTCCGTGTCCAGCGCGAAGCGCGGCCGCCGCTGCCCCACTACTCGGAAACGTGCCCGTTCTGTCCCGGCAACGAGCGCCTGGCGCCGCCCGCGGTGATGGCGATTCCGTCGAATGGAAACTGGCAAGTGCGCGTGGTGCCTAACAAGTTTGCCGCCCTGTCCCGCGAAGGCCAACTGACGCGCAAAATCGAGCGCTCCCGCCGCAGCCTCAACGGCATCGGCATTCACGACGTGATCGTCGAAACTCCCGACCACGCTCTCACCATCCCGTTCCTGCCGGTGGAGCATGTCGCTGAAATCCTGCGCTGCTACCGGCAACGCTACACCGAGGTCAGCGCCGACCCGCGCATTGCCCATGTCACCATCTTCAAGAACCACGGCGTCGCCGCCGGCACCAGCCTGGAGCATCCGCACGCGCAGCTCATCGGCACTCCCGTCATCTCCTCGCAGGTGCGCAGCCGTGTCTATGAAGCGCTGCGCCACTACGACGAGTTCGGCGAATGCATTTTCTGTGAAGCTCTGATAGAGGATCTGGAAGAGCCGGCGCGCGTGGTTCTGGCCAGCGAACTGTTTGTCGCGGTCGAGCCATTCGCTTCGGGCACGCCGTTCGCCACCTACATTTACCCGCGGCGGCACATGGCCAGCTTCGGCGACATTAATCCCGCCGAAATCATCGATCTCGCAGGCGTGCTGAAGTCGATACTCGCGAAATTGTACGTGGGATTGCAGAACCCCGATTTCAATTACGCCATCCGCACCGCGCCCCACGAGAACGCCGGCGTCCTCTACTATCACTGGTACATCAGCATAATTCCCCGCCTGACGCGGGTTGCCGGATTCGAGCTCGGCTCCGGCATGTTTATCAACACCGTCCTGCCGGAGGCCGCGGCCGAGTTTCTGCGCAATATCAATCCACAGGATGGTGGGCCGGTTGCCTAGTCTCTAACGACTTCAATCGAATCGGCTGCGATGTAGACCCGGATCAGCATGTGGTTGTCGTCCAGCCACAGGCCCCAATCCAGGCCGTCGCTCTGCAGGTTGAAGCGGCTGAGTTCGCGCTTCTGCCCATGGACGTTGATCGTCTCGCGTCCGACGAACTCCATGTTCACCAGCATGGAGGTACGTTGCCGCGGGACCAGCACGCCGAATTGTGCGCGCGCCAGCTTGCAGCCGCCGGTGCCCGGATCGGGCCGGCAGTTTCCCGCCAGGTAACGCCACGCCAGCACTTCGCGATGCGAGAAGAAGTAATCGTCCAGGACCACGGTGGACGGCGGCAGGATGTAGGGCTGGTCGATGGGCTTGTCCGCCGGCCCGGTGTTGATGTGCTGAACCAGGAGCTGGTCCTGCGGCTCGATCCGCGACGACGCCTTCCCCGGGCTCGACTCGTTCCAGGTGTAGTGTCGCAGGTCGCCATTGGTGGCGATCACCAACTCCGCGGTCTGTACCGCCTTGCTGCCGTCTTCAGTCTTGAACTCCGACTTGACGATGCTCGAGTCGGACATCTGCTCAATCTGGAAGGATTCGGTGGCGACGCGCCTGCCATTGACAAACACGCCGAACGAACCCGAGTCCACCATCTTGCCCGCCGGCGCGGCTGCCTTCTTGTCCGCCGCAAGACCAGCGACAGCGATCGCCATGATGAACAGCAGCGCCAACCTTGGTGCCAACCTCATCCGCTCCCCCGACTAATGCCCAATCCCTAGCGCCTAAAACCTAAAACCTCTTCCACAACCTGCTCCGGGGTTTTTCCGCCGGTATCGACACGCATCTCTGCTGCCATGTAACCGCTGCGCCGCGCTTCGTACAATTGGCGAAATAGGTTCTCGTCGTGGAACAGCGGGCGTTCCGGCCCGCCGCTCGCGCATCGCCGCCGCAACTCTTCCACGCTGGCATCGAGGAACACGCATCTGAATCCGTATTCGCGCAGCAGCGCCGCGTTGTTGGGTTGCACGAACGCCCCGCCGCCCACCGCGATCACCAGCGGCGCCAACCCCAACGATCCTGCTGCGGCAGCCTCCTGCACCAATGCCCGCAGGCATTCGCTTTCCACGCGCCGGAAGTACGGTTCGCCGGAGTCGCGAAAGATGTCGGCGATCTCTCGCCGTTCACGCTGGCAAATGCGGTCGTCGAGATCCACGAACCGCCAGTGCAGCCGCTGCGCGACCAGCCGTCCGACGGTGGTCTTTCCCGCGCCCATGAATCCGACCAGCACAATGCGCTCAGCGGATCTCGATTTCGTCGGTTGTTCCCGCTCTCCGCTCACGCCCACACGCCCGCCAGCCATCAGCTAATCGCTAATTGCTAATCGCTAACTACTGTTTTTTCACGCGGATTCTACCACTGAAAGTTCGCAGGTGGACCGAGGACGCGCCCGCGTTCGAGGTGCCTGCCAGCGATTTTCCCTGCGCCAGCGCCATGGTGGGATGCGCCGGCGGATTGAGCGGAAAATCGTTTTCCACGCTGCCCGTCACCGAGTGCGCGGTCACGTCAACCGAGGCGCTGGCCGGCAACGTGACGTCAATCGTTCCGGAATGGCTGCTGAGGGAATACTGCCCGCCGCCGGCAAAATCGCCCGCAAAGGCGATGGGACCGCCGGTCGTGTTCACCGACACGTTCTTGCCCGCAACATTGTTCAACATCACCTGCCCGCCCACCGAAGTCGCCTCCACGAAGCTGTCTTTCAGGTTGGCGAGCGTGATCGGCCCGCTAACGGTGCGCGCGCGCACGTGCCCGTTGCTGTCGCGGACCTCCACCTTCCCGGTGTCGGCGTCCACCGAGACGTCGCCATTGACGCCCTGGACCAGCACCGGGCCGGTGGCGGTGCGGACGATCACGTTGGCATCGGCGGGGACCTGGATGTCGTACTCCACCCGGCCGTCGCTTTCGCCGGCTTTCTGCAGAAAATGAGTGCGCACTTCCACCCGGTTGGCGTTGTGCGCGCTGACCACCTCGACCTTGGAGGAGCTTGCAGTGGCGGTCACCACCACCTGTCGAGCCTGGGAGGCGCGCACGCGCACCGATCCGTAGTCGTTGACCACGGTGACGCTGGTGCCGGGCGCCACGTTGTAGCGAAATTCTTTTTTCTCGGCGGCAGCCGCGGGGATCGCGAGCGCAACCACCGCCACCAGGCCCAGCGCTGTGCGTATGGTGTTCTGCATTTTCATTGCGCCCGCAAGCCAGCGCGGGCGTTCCCTTCCGATCATGGCAGCGAACGCGTCGCCATCTCGTAGATCATCGCCTTCTGCCCGTAAGCCCGGTGCAGCGACTGTCGCGCGTCGCCATCGTCCGGGTCCTGCTGCAGCGTCTTCTTCGCCTCGGCAATGGACGCGTTCACTTGCTTGAGATTACTTTCGTACGCCCGGCTGCTCGCCGGACGCGCCGCCGCCACATGCTGCAGCAACTGTTCATCGTCCTGCTCGGTCGCGATCGTGTTCAGGGAAACGGCCCGGACAACCGGCGGCTGCTCATCCAACTGCGCCCCGGGTTGCTGCTGGCGTCCGCGCTCCACCAGGAATGCTCCGAATGAAACCAGAATCATCGCCCCTAATGCGGCCATCCACGGGATGGGTCCTAGAAGTCGCCCCCTGGCGCGGGCCGGTTTGATCATTCCCTCGCGCTCCAGCGAACCCTTGATCCCGTTCCACACCCGTGGCGATGGATCCTCCATCGGCACCAGCAGCTTGGCTTGTTCGGCGATGTACCTCAGGTCCTGCACCAGGTCGGAACAAATCGGGCATTCGCGCAGGTGCCGCTCCTCCTCCGCCTTGCCCCCGGTTTCGATGATGTAAGGCAGAACCCTTTGAAAATCTGCGCACGTCATGTTGATCCACTCCCCGATTGCCCGCCCCTGTTGCAGTGGATCCTCCTCATCGCTGGACGGCCTTTTCGGCTCTGCTGGTCTTGAGGAGGTCGCGCAATTTCATGCGCGCCTTGTGGAGCTGCGATTTGCTGTTGCCGATCGAACATCCCAACATCTCGGCAATTTCGTTGTGTTCGTAGCCTTCAATATCGTGCAGCACGAAAGCCATGCGATAGCCCGGCGGCAAACGTTCAATCGCCCGTTCCAGGTTGATACGGTCAATGGAACCCGCCAGCACGTTGTCCCGTGTCCCGATGTCCTTCCGCGGCCCGTCCTCCTGCTGCGGCTCCAGGGTCTCTTCGAGCGAGACTTGCGGCAGGCCCTTCTTCCGCAGGCGCATCAGCACCACGTTGACGGCCAGCCGGTGCAGCCAGGTGGAAAAGGCGCTCTCGCCGCGGAAGCTGGCGATCTTGCGGTACAGCTGCAGGAACGCCTCCTGGGTCAAGTCCTCGGCCTCGGCCGTATTCCCGGTCATGCGCAAGCAAAGCGAATAGACACGCCGCTTGTGCAGGACGTACAACCCTTCAAACGCTTCCGCGTCACCCTGCTTGGCTCTCTCGATCGCCTCTGCCTCGGAGAGCCCGGACGCAATGGTTTTCTTTTGCTGTATCAATGCCTTTGTCAGGCCGCTTATTTGTGATGCGGCTAAGTAGCTGTTCGTTGTAACACTTCCATATCAAATTCTCTAGTTCAGCCGATTTGTGGCGGCGGCTGCACTTAACATGTAAAGAGGGCCGGGCCGCTGCCACAATCGCAATATCGAGCGATTTTATGCACATTATCAATGTTGAAATCAAGGCTCGCTGCGGCGATCCGGAACGGGTGCGGGACGTATTGCGGTCACAGCAGGCGCGGTTTGCCGGCACCGATCACCAGGTGGACACGTATTTTCGCGTGCCGGCAGGCCGGCTTAAGCTCCGCGAAGGCAACATTGAGAACGCGCTCATCTACTATGACCGGCAGAATGAGAGCGGACCCAAGAAAAGCGATGTGCTGCTGCACGTTGTCTCACCGCATTCGGGGCTGAAGGAAATTTTGACAAAAGCTTTAGGCGTGCTGGCGGTGGTCGCGAAGCAGCGCGAGATCTACTACGTCGCGAACGTCAAATTTCATATCGACACCGTGCAGGGGCTGGGAAGTTTCGTCGAGATCGAAGCGGCGGGCAATGAGCACTCCGATGGCGGAATGCTGCTGGAACAATGCAGAGACTACGTCGAGCAGTTTGCCATCCGGGAACATGACCTGGTTGCCGAGTCGTACAGCGATATGGTCACAAGGCCCAAGCCGGACCAACGCTAAACGGCAACGCCAGCGAGAGCCAGGTAACAGCCGCAAACCGACCTTGGCAACGATTACGAGCTTTTCGCGGTAATCGTCTCCAGTCCGTGCGAGTTGGGGCCCATCTCGTTGCGCCGCAGCAGCCAGGAGAAGAACACAGCGAAGAAGCCCAGGGCAGAGAAGATCCACATGCCGAGCGCGTAGCCGTGCGGATGCTGGGCGCTTGCACCCGCGTGGTCGTTAGCCCAGCCGATCAGAAGATTGAAGCCCGCCAGGCCGATGTTCTGGATCATGGTCATCAGGCCGTACGCAGTTCCGAGTTTGGCCTGCGGCACGATGTAGGCCACCGACGGCCACAGGATCGCCGGGACAAGCGAGAACGCCACGCCCATCATCGCCATCGGCACGTAGAGCGAGACGTGGGTGTAGGCCATGATCAGGTACACGGGAATCAGCAGGAACGAGCCCGCCATCATCAGCAGCGTGCGCCGCCCGATCTTGTCGGCCACCAGCCCGAAGGCCGGGGTGCCGAACATGGTGAACAGGGTCAGGATGCTGACCAGGAATCCGCCGAGTTCGCGCGAAGTGCCGTGTGCCTCAATGAAAAATTTGATGGCGAAGGTTTCGAACGGAAAAATCGCGGAATAAAATGTAATGCACAGCAGCACTATGAACAGATAGGACGTGCCGAACATCCTGCGGCTGGTGATCAAGAGCCGGATGCCGACCACGCTCACCACCGCCCAGAAAAAATAAGTCCAGTCGTGCCCGGGATAGAGCGCGACGGCGATCAGTGCAATAGCGAGCACGATCCACACCGGGTCGCGCAGCTTCCAGTCTCTGGAAAATTCCGCCAGGTCAACTTTGTCGGCCTCGCCGGCGTGTCCGAGGGAATAATTTTTCTCGGCATAAACTTCCATCACCCAGTAAGCGATGGGCGCGATGATGCACAGCGCGCCGAAGCCGACCGCGATCAGCAGCGGCGAGCGCCAGCTCTCGTACGCGCCTTTGGCCCAGGTTGGCGAATTCTGCGCCAGCCACGAGCCGAAGCGCGCGATCATCAGGTTGATGCCGAAGGCGAAGCTCAGCTCTTTGCCGCGAAACCATTTGGCGATGCCGGTCGTTACCGCCACGATCAGCGATTCCGCGCCCAGCCCAAAAATCAGCCGGCCTGCTGCCATCACCTGCAATTGCGGCGACATGACCGTGACCGCCGCGCCCAGCGTGCACAACGCGCCGAAGATGAGCGTGGACTTGCGCAGGCCGAGGCGGTCCACCAGGATTCCGCCGATCAGCACCATGAACACGTTGGGAATGCTGTAGATGGCCTGCAGCAGGCCGATGTTGGAATCGGAGAAGTGGAGTTGCTTGGCCAGCAGATCGGCGATGGGAGCAATGCAGTCGTAAACGTAGTAGTTGCCGAACATCGCCAGGCTGATGATGGCCAGCACCGCCCAGCGGTAGAAGCGCGACGGCGCCGGCTTTGCCGGTTGCGCGGCAGTCACGTTGCTTGTGGGATCGGGATCACTCATGCGTAATTTCCGCAACTCGCGCGGAAATCGTGAGCATATCAGAAGGCAGGCACCAGACTTAGGCGCAAGGCACAAGGCACAAGGCAATAGGCGCAAATCGGATACTTCGGGTGATCAGGTGATTACGAGCCGATGAAGCGTGCGTACAAGCTGCGGGCGATGGCGGTGTCGGTGGTGCCCTTGATGATGGCGCGGCCGTCGGGGAAGAGGGTCAACTCGTAGGGCTCGCGCCAGAACTTGAGCACGAACTCGTTGTGGCGCACAGTGCCGTGCGGTTCGAGGCGCTGGGTGATTTCGGCGAAATCAATGGGGCGCTGGCGCTCGTGGATCTGCACCGAATTGCGGCCGCAGAGGGTGATGTGCGGGCGTCCCTTGCCGGCGAGATGGACGAAATCGCGCTGCGCGCAGGTGCGGCAATCTTCACGCGCTCGCTGGACGGAGATTTCCGAGCGGTCGTTGCGCCACAAATCGAACGACAGCAGCGTGGGGCGCATGGCCTGGCGCGCGCCGACCAGGAACTTCAGGGCTTCGGTGGCGGCGATGGCGGCGACGACGGTGGCTGCCGAGTTCAGGATCCCCGCGGTGTCGCAGGTCTCGAAACTGCCGCGCGGCGATTCGGGAAAAACGCACGCCAGGCAGGCGGTCTCGCCCGGCAGCACGTTCATGGTGACGCCGTAGCTGCCGACGGCGGCGGTATAAATCCAGGGCACGCGCTCGCGCACGGCGTAGTCGTTGATGAGATAACGGGTCTCGAAATTATCGGTGCCGTCGAGGATGAGTTGCGCTCCGGCGAGAAGCCCCTCGATGTTGCCGGGCGTAAGGTCGGCGACGTGCGGCTCGACGGTGACTTCGGTATTGAAAGCGGCAATCTTGCGGGCGGCGGCAATGGCCTTGGGCAAGGATTCGGCGGCGTCGGATTCATCGAACAGCGACTGCCGCTGGAGATTGCTAGGCTCGACGTAATCGCGGTCGATGATGCGGATGGCGCCGACGCCGGCGCGCGCCAGCAATCCGGCGGCGGCCGACCCGGTGGCGCCGCAGCCGACCATGGCGATGCGCGCATCGTGCAGGCGCTGCTGTCCTTCGGCGCCGATGCCATGAAACAGCACCTGGCGCGAGTAGCGTTCCTCGGAAGTCAACGACATTCGCAGTCCTGGAGGGTTCACCAACGTATTATAAGTGGCGATACTGGTGAGTTCCCGGCCCAAGCAGTGCAACAGAGTTGTTGCCGAAGCTCATCGAAGAAGGTATCCGGAGAGGTGCGGCGCCGGATGCCGTCGTTTGCCGACAAGCATGGCATTCATACGAGAAGCGCGAGAACTCGTGCTGCGGTGCGGGGCCGTTGCCCTATTGGTGCTGCTCCTGGCCATGGTGTGCGCGGCAGCGCAGGAGCGCGCGCCGGCGGTGGCGGCGCTGAGCCGGGCGAACGACTTGCAGGGATTACGCGTGGCACAGGTGGAAATCCGCGGCGTCGAGGCCAACCCGCCGGTGATGGAGAACCTGCGGCAGCTGGTGGCGCCGAACCTGGACCAGCCGCTGGACCGGCAAAGGTTGGGCCGCACGGTGCGTGCCCTGTATGCCACCGGGCGTTTCGCCGACGTGCAGGTGGATGCGCAACGCAATCCACGCAACGAACTTTCGCTGGTTTTCATCGCGACGGAAAACCTGTTCATCGGCTCGATCACCGTTGACGGGGCGCCGCGCCGGCCGAGCGCGGCGCAACTGCGCGACGCCACCAAGCTCGAACTCGGCAAACCGTACTCGCCGGCCGCAGTGGAGCAGGGAATGCAGCGGATCAAAAGCCTGCTGGTCGGCAACGGCTATCACCAGTCGGCGGTCACCGTGAACGAGGAGCGCCACCCGGAGTCGCAGCAGATCAACCTGCATTTCAGCGTGACACCGGGCGCGGCGGCGAAAATCGGGCAGGTGATCGTAACCGGGAGCCCGGGCCTGAGCGATGCCGAGATCCTGCGGATCTCCAAACTGCAACCCGGCGCAACGGTGAAAGCGGAGAATGTCACGCGCGCGCTCACCCGGCTACGCAAGCAGTATTCCAAGAACGAGCGCCTGGAAGCCCAGATCGCGGTGGTGGAGCGCCGCTATCATGCGGAGAACAACACCCTGGATTACGTGTTCCGCATCGTGCGCGGCCCGGTGGTCAATATCAGCGTCGCCGGAGCCGGAGGCGAGATCACCAAGCGCAAGCTGCGGCGGTACGTTCCGGTTTACGAGGAACACGCCGTGGACGACGACCTGCTGAACGAGGGCCGCCGTAATCTTCGCGATTATCTTCAGACCCAGGGCTACTTCGACGCCGAGGTGAATTACACCGATCGCCGGGACCCGCAGCAGCCGCAGGAAGTCAACATCGCCTATACCGTCGAGAAAGGCCCGAAGCACGAACTGGCGAACATCCTCATCGAGGGCAACAAGTATTTCTCGTACGGCCTGATCCGCGAGCGCATGGCGATCCAGAAGGCCAGTGTGCTGATGCGCCACGGGCGCTTCAGCCAGCAGTTGCTGAACCGCGACGTGGACAACATCCGCGATCTGTACCTGACCAACGGCTTCGAATCGGCCAAAGTCACGGGAGGTTTCCGGGACGACTACGAAGGACGCAAAGGGCGGATGGCGGTGTTCATCAAGATCGAGGAGGGACTGCAGACGCTGGTGTCGACGCTGACCATCACCGGCAACAGCGTGATTACGGAAGACCAACTGCGTCCGTTACTCACCACGGTGGAGGGTCAGCCCTATTCTGAAACCAACGTGGCGCAGGACCGGGACAGTGTGTTGAATCATTATTTCAATCATGGCTTTCTGGACGCGGTGTTTACCGCGACCGCAAAACCGGCGCCGGGCGATCCGACGCGCGAGGTGGTGGAATACACCATCCAGGAAGGGGCGCAGGTTTTCGTGGACCGCATTCTGGACTCGGGCCTGCGCTACACCAAGCCGGGGATTGTGAGGCGGCAATACCAGCTTGCGCCGGCGCAGCCGCTGAGCCAGTTGCAAATGCTGGACACGCAGCGGCGGCTCTACGACCTCGGCGTGTTCAACTCGGTCAACGTGGCGGTGCAGAACCCGGATGGGCAAGCGCGGTACAAGGACATTTTTCTGCAGTTCGAGGAAGCCCGGCGGTGGAATTTCACCTACGGCTTCGGCATTGAGTTGCAGAGCGGGGCGTTCGGTTCCCGGGAGACTCCGCAAGGGAACACCGGGGTGAGCCCGCGCGTGAGCTTCGACGTGACGCGGAACAACGTCGGGGGACGGGCGCACACGCTGAGCTTCAGTTCGCACGTCGGACGTCTTGAACAGCGCGGGCTGCTGAGCTACGACGCGCCCCGGTTCATGGCGAAGGAGAAGCTGCGGCTGACGGTGAGCGCGTTTTACGACAACTCGCTGGACGTGCGGACGTTCACCTCGCAGCGGATGGAAGGCTCAACCCAACTGGAGCAGATCGTCAGCAAGGCGACGAGCCTGCTGTACCGCTTCACCTACCGCCGGGTGCGCGCCAGCGACCTGGCGATCTCGCCCGCCCTGGTGCCGCTGTTTTCGCAGCCGGTGCGGGTGGGCATGCCGAGCCTGACCTATATCCGCGACCGCCGGGACGATCCCATCAACACGCACAACGGCAACTACAACACGTTCGACACCGGCGTGGCGTCGGGCATCTTCGGCTCAGAAGCTGCGTTCGGGCGGTTCCTGGGGCAGAACACGACGTATCATCCTTTTCATGCGCGGCGGTGGGTGTTCGCACGCAACCTGCGGGTGGGAGTGGCCGAACCGTTCGGCGATACCGCGGCCTTGCCGCTGCCGGAGCGGTTTTTTGCCGGCGGGGGAAATTCGCTGCGCGGGTTTGCCATCAACCAGGCGGGGCCACGCGACCTGACGACGGGCCAGCCGCTGGGCGGGAACGCGATGGTGGTGAACAGCTTCGAGCTGCGCACGCCGACAGTGGCGCTGCCGTGGATCGGGAACAACATGGGATTCGTCATTTTTCACGACGCGGGCAATGTCTTCGCCACCACGCACGACATGGCGAACAGCCTGCTGCGCTGGTCGCAGCCCCACCCCGACCTGTGCAAGCAGGCGAGCACGGGCAAGCAGTGCAACTTCAGCTACATTTCGCACGCCCTCGGGGGGGGAATACGCTATCGCACGCCGATCGGGCCGGTGCGGCTGGATTTCGGCTACAACTTCAACCCGCCCACCTTTCCGGTGTATCCCGACACATCGAACAACTTTGCGCCGTTCCACTGGCAGCAGCTCGGGCACTTCAACTTCATCTTCAGCGTGGGGCAGACGTTCTAATGCGACGCGCCCTGCAAATCGCGGTGGTGTGTGTGGCCTGTGCCGGGCTGCTACGGGGCGAGATTGTCGACCGCATCGTTGCTACCGTGAACGGGCAGCCGATTTTGCAAAGCGATTGGGACATCGCGATGCGTTGCGAGGCGTTTCTCGACCAGCGTGCGCTGCAGTTCACGCCGGAGGCGGCGCGCGCGTCGCTGGACCGTCTGGTAGACCAGGAGTTGTTGCGGCAGCAGATCCGCAGCTTCCAGTTGCCGCCGGTCGGGGAGGACGGGCTGCGCATCCGGTTGGAGGAAATTCGTCATCAGATTCCCGGCGCGGCGGGCGATGCGGGCTGGCAGGCGGCGCTGAGCCGCTACGGACTGACGCAGAGCGAAATCGAGGAGCGCATTGCCGACCAGATGGAGATCTTGCGCTTCATCGAAGTCCGCCTGCGTCCCACGGTGCACGTGGATCGGCGGAGCATCGAGACCTACTACAACGACACGCTGCTGCCGCAGTTGAAAGAAAAAGGCGCCAAGCAGGTACCGCTGGCGGAGGTCTCGGCCAAGATCGACGAAATCCTTTCGCAACAGATCCTGGATTCGCTGCTGGCGGACTTGCTGCGCGAATTGCGGCAGCAGGGCGAGATCCGCATTGATGGAGTGGCGCTGCCGCCGCCGGCCGCCAACGCAACCGGGCAGGGGGCGCGATGAGCGACGAAATCCAGCCGCGCCGCAGAGTAGTTCCGGCGATCGTCGGGATTGTAGTGGTGGCGATCGTCATCGGAACGGCGTGGTATCTCACCAGCCCTCGGTTTCATGACTACGTGCGCGCGCGCCTGGTGGAACGGCTGGAGAGCATGACCGGCGGACGCGTCGAGATGGGCAAGGTTGATTGGAATCTCGGCGAGCTCTCGCTGGTCGCGCACAATGTCACCATTCACGGGCTGGAAGAGCCGAATGAAGCGCCCTACATGCATGCCGATCGGGTTGCGATCCGGCTGAAAATTTTGTCGCTCGCCAGCCGGAAAATCGGACTGCGGAAATTCGAAGTCGACCGGCCTTTGATTCACCTGATCATCGCTGTCGACGGCAGCACCAACCAGCCGAAGCCGAGAGCAGCGTCGAGCAGCGGGCGGGGCATGGAGCCGCTGTTCGAGCTGCAGGCGGACCGGGTCGAGGTGCGCGATGGCGTGCTGATAGTGAACGACCGGCGCGTGCCGCTCGATCTGGAGGCCAACAACGTGCAGGCGGCGTTGGCGTACGCGGCCGGCGCGCAGAGCTACGACGGCGGGTTCAGCGCGGATGGGATTTACCTTGCGTACGGTGATTACAAGCCGTTTGGTTCGGCAGTCGCCGCCAGCTTCAGCGTGGCGCGGAACCAGGTAGTCCTGAAATCGGCGAAGTTGACCAGCGGCAAGTCATGGGTCGAGGTGACGGGGCAGTTGGTGGATTTCAGCCACCCGCGGCTGGCGTTGAATTACCGATCGCGGCTCGACCTGGCACAGATCGGCGACATCACGCGCCTGGCGCAGGTGCGCGGCGGCGTGCTGGAAGTGAACGGAAGCGGCAACTTCACCGCCGAAGACTTCGCCACCTCGGGTTCAGTGCGGGTGCAGAACCTGGAATACCGCGATCCGGCCATCCGCATTCCCGACCTCGACGGCGGCGCGGAATTCAAGTCGGAACACAACACGCTCACCATTCCGCACCTGTTCGCGCACGCGCTCGGGGGAAACGTCACCGGGGAAGCAGTAGTTCGAAACTGGACTTCGGCGCTGAAGCCAGGAGCACGTGCGGGCATCGTGTCACCGGCGGCGGATGCGGTGGCGCACCTGCGGCTGCAGCAGCTTTCGGTGGGCCGCATCGCCGCGGCCATCTCGACCGGCGCGCTGCCGGCGGACAAACTGAACCCGGTGGGCTCGGCGAGCGGCACCATGGAGGTGACCTTCCGCGGCTCGCCGGCGCTAGCGCACGCGCGCTTCGACGTGAGTGTCACGCCGGTGGAGGCGACCCCGCAGCAGCTTCCCGTGAGTGCCACCATCCGCGGCGCGTACGCGATTGACACGCAGGCGCTGGAACTGACGCAGTTGAGCGCGACGGCGCGGTCGCTGAAGCTGGAAACGTCCGGCACCTTGGCGCGCAACTACAGCCTGCGTGTGGCGCTGACGGTCGGCGACCTGCGCGACTTGAATTCGCTGCTGGCTGCGCTGAGCCCCTCCCACCGGCTGCCCGATGGCGTCACGGGCCACGCGACGTTCACCGGACACCTGACCGGCACGCTGGCCGCAACGCAACTGGCGGGAGAAGTGGCGCTCGGGGATTTCACATTGCCGATCCCGCTGACGGCGGCGGCGCGCCAGCGGGCGTCCACACCGGCGCGGCTGGCGCGGTTCGATTCCTTCACCGCCCAGGTGCGGTATTCGCCAAGCCAGCTCACGCTCATCAACGCCCGCCTGCGCCGCGGCCCCGAGGATGCTGCCTTCACGCTGAGTCTGGGGCTCGATCAAGGCGAGGCCCGCGGCACGCTGCCGCTCACGTTGCGCGCGGACATTCACAATTTCGAGATCCGCGATCTGCAGGGAATCCTCGGGTTCGATTACCCGATCACCGGGCAGACCACTGCAACGCTCGAAGTGAGCGGCACGGCCGACGATCCCCTCGGTTCGGGGCACTTGAGAATTGCCAAGGCGATGGTGGATGGCGAACCGTACCAGGACATCAGCGCCGACGTGGTATTTGCCAACCAGGAAGCGCAACTTGCCAAGGTGCTGATCGCGCACAACGGCGCGCGCGTGACCGGGACGGCTGCCTACAACCTGAAGACGACGGCGTTCCGCTTCAACCTGAAGGGCAGCGGTTTCAACCTGGCGCAGTTCACGCAACTGCAGTTGCCGCGCATTTCCGTCGGCGGTACGCTGAACTTCGACGCGCAAGGGTCGGGCACGACGTCGGCGCCGGTGGTGGACGCCGATCTCCACGTGCGCGACGTGGTGCTGAACCGCGAGCGGCTGGGGAACCTGGACGCCAAGGCGGTGACCAACGCCGGGGTGATGCGAATTACCGCGCACAGCGACTTTCCCGCGGCCGAGTTTGGGTTGGACGGCACGGTCGGCATGCACGGCGATTTCCCCGCGGACCTGGCGCTGAAATTCACCCGCCTGGACGTGGACGCGCTGCTGCACGAGTTCCTGAAAGGACGCATTACGGGACATTCCTCGATCAGCGGAGCAGTCAAGCTGGCCGGACCGCTGCGGCGCCCACAATTGCTCACGGTGAACGGCGACATCAGCCAGTTTTCCGCCGACGTGGAGAACGTGCGGCTGCACAACGATGGCCCGCTGCGCTTCAAGGTGGCCGACCAGGTGTTGACGCTGGAGCAGTTCCATCTCGCCGGGGAGGAAAACACGCAGCTGTCGGCGACCGGCACGGTGTCACTGGCGGGCGCCAAGGCGCTCGCCCTGCGCGCCGAGGGCAACGTCCACTTGAAATTGTTGCAGGTCTGGAACCCGGACCTGCATACCGGCGGCACGGTGGAGTTCAACATCAACGCCCGTGGAAACATGGACCGGCCGGTGCTGTTCGGCCGCGCCAAGATCGACCACGGCGCGGTGGCGAACATCAATTTTCCGAACGGGCTCAGCGATATCAACGGCGTCATCCTATTCAACCAGGACCGTATGCAGATCCAGTCGCTAACGGCGAGCAGCGGAGGAGGAACGCTGACCTTGGGCGGGTTTGTGACGTACTCGGGTACGCCGGCGTTCAACCTGACGGTGCAAGGCAAGGACATCCGGCTGCGCTACCCGCAGGGATTGAGCACGGTGCTGGATGCCGATCTGCGGCTGAGCGGGACCACCAGCAATTCGACGCTGTCGGGCACGGCGACGGTCACCAAGTTCGGCATGACGCCGCAATTCGACCTGGGGCTGGCAATCGCGCGCGCGCGGCAGGCGCCCGAGGCGCCGAATCCGAAATCGCCATTCAACAACATGCGGCTGGCGGTCCACGTGGTGTCCACACCGGAGTTGCAGGTGCAGTCGTCGCTGGCGCGCCTGACCGGCGATGTGGACCTCAACATCCGGGGCACGGCGACGCGGCCCGTCTTGCTGGGCAAGGTGAATATCACCGAGGGCCAGGTGACGCTGAACGGAACGAATTATCAACTGGAGCGCGGCGATGTGACCTTTCGCAACCCGGTGCGGATCGAGGCCGTGCTGGACGTGGAGGCCACGACGCGAGTGCGCGATTACGACATTACGCTGGGCTTCCACGGGCCGCTGGAGCGGCTGAGCACGACCTACCGCTCCGACCCGCCGCTGGCGACCTCGGACATCATCGCGCTGCTTGCCTTCGGGCGCACGCGCGAGGCGGCGGTGATGGCGACGGAGGCAAACCCAAGTTTTACCGAGTCGGCGTCGCAGGCGATCCTGGGGCAGGCGCTGAATTCGGCATCGAGCACAAGCATGCAGCGGCTGTTCGGGGTGAGCCGCATCAAGATTTCGCCGGAAGTGGCCGCCAGCCAGGCACTGGATCCCAACGCGCGCGTCACCATCGAGCAGCAGGTTTCAAAAGAGTTCACCGTGACCTACGTTACCGATCTGACGCACTCGGGACAGCAGATCATCCAGGTGGAATACAACTACAGCCGGCACGTCTCAATTCTGGCCACGCGCGACCAGTACGGGGTGCTGTCGTTCGATGTAAGGATCAAACGGCGGAGACGGTAGTTTAGAATTTCTCCGTGGCCATCCTGCGCAGCCTGGGAACGACGCTGGAGATGATCAAGTGGGAGCACTCCATCCTCACGCTCCCCTTCGGCTTGACCGGCGCGGTGCTGGCCGCGCGCGGCATTCCCAGCGGGCGGCAACTACTGTGGATCGCCGTCGGACTGGTCTCCGCGCGCGCCGCTGCGATGAGCTTTAACCGCCTGGCGGACCATTCCATCGATGCCGCCAACCCGCGCACCCGCACGCGCGCACTGCCCGTGGGCGCATTGTCGCGGCAATTTGTAGCCGCGTTCGTCGTGCTGTCAAGTCTGCTGCTGGTGCTGGCGGCGGCGCAATTGAACCGGATGGCGCTGTACCTGTCGCCGGTCGCGCTGGGAGTGATCCTGCTGTACTCGTACACCAAGCGCTTCACGCGCTGGTCGCACGTGGTGCTGGGATTTGCCATGGGACTGGCCCCGGCGGCGGGTTGGGTGGCGGTGCGCGGATCACTGGACCCGCGAATCCTGATTCTGACCGCGGCGGTCACATTCTGGGGCGGAGGCTTCGACGTGCTCTATGCCTGCCAGGATTATGACTTCGACTGCCAAACGGGCCTGCATTCCGTGCCCCGGTTCTTCGGGATTGCGCGCTCGCTGTGGATTGCGCGCATGTTCCACGTCATTACCCTGGCGCTGCTTGGCGTACTGGTTTACGTTTTCAGCTTGGGAGCGATCGCGATTGCCGGCGTGGTGGTGGTCGGTCTTCTGCTCTTGTATGAGCACTCGCTGGTGTCGGCCAACGACCTTTCCCGCCTGAACGCCGCCTTCTTCACCATGAATGGCGTGATCTCGATGGTGTTCCTGGGGTTCGTCACCGCGAATTTTCTGCTACGGGCGCGGTAAGTCCGTAGCTAACGCCAGCCGGAGAAATCAGTGGGGTCGTAGGACTTTGCGATTCCGTTCCA
>DASWAR010000162.1:0-1956 GCA_036391015.1 Terriglobales bacterium | reverse complement strand
CAACGATCCGCTGGTCACCCACGGCATTCGCTTTTACCAGTCCGGCTACGGCCAGAGCGGCGAACTGGAGAGCGTGAAGTTGTACGTAACGACTCCGGGCGGCAAGCCAACGCAGGTCACACTCGCCGGGCAGAACCCGGCGCAACTCGCCGACGGCAGCACCCTTCGCATCGCCGGCTTCATTCCCGACGCAGCCGTCCGCGAAGGCGAAATCTACGCCAAGTCGAACAACCTGAACAACCCGGCCTTTGAGCTGGCGGTGACTTCGCCGAAGTCCGCCGCCGTCGAACGCCTGTGGCTCGTCCCGGCGGTGCAACCCACCGTGCAGGCCAAGGAATCGGGCGTCACCATCGCGATCAAGAGCTTTGACGACGTCCAGACCGTCCCCTTTACCGGACTCCAGGTTTCGCACGAGCCCGGACAGTGGGCGGTGTGGGCCGGCTGCCTGCTGATGGCCGTGGGAATGATCATGGCGTTCTATCTGGTCCACCAGCGTTACTGGGCGGTTGCCTACGAAGACGCGAAGTCCGGCGGCACCGTGCTCTGGATCGGCACCGTTGCCGACAAGAACCGCGAACACTTCCAGGAGAGCTTCGACGAACTGGCGAAAAACATCCGCGAGCAGGTCGCACAACCCGCCCGCGAACTGACGCACGCATAAGGGTTTTCCGAATTACGAATTTCGAATTACGAGTTTTTATCGCCGATCCCGCAGGCGCTCTCAGAAAACGCGGGAACCTATCGAGGGAGGAACCATGGCGCGTACCGCACCCATCGAAGCCCCGGCGGCGACAACGCCCTCGGGCAACGCACTCTTAGTCACCGTCATTCTCGGAACTGTCTTCCTTCTGTTCGTGGCATTCCTGAACGTGGTGAAGCCCGCCGACGGCACGCCCGCCGGCAATCTGTTCAACGAAGCCAACCTTCTTTACGTCGCGCTCATTCTTTATTCCAGCGCTGCGGCCCTGTACATCGGCTTCGGCGTCACCGGCGTGGACAAATATGTCCGGTTCGCTTCCTACGCCACCATGATCGGCTTCGCGGCCAACACCCTCGCCGCCGGACACCGCTGGTACGCCGCCGGGCATCCTCCCTTCGCCAGCGTTTACGAGATGCTGCTCAGCTTTGTCTGGACCGTCGCCGCCCTCACCCTTTTTGCCGAACGCAAGTATGGCGTGAAGATCATCGGCACCATCACCATGCCGCTGGCCGTGACCGGCGTCATCCTGATGCAGTTGCTCCCCTCGTCGGTGCGGCCGCTGGTTCCCGCCCTGCAATCCACCTGGCTGCACATACACGTCTCGCTGGCCATGCTCGCCTACGCCGCGTGCGCCCTCAGCTTCGCCCTGGCCATGATGTTCCTGATCAAGGACAAGATGAAGACCGAGACCTTCCTCGCCTTCACCAGCGCCATGACGACCGCCATTTACCTCGGCATCTTGACGCGCTTCGAACCCTGGGGCGGCCTGAACGTGATCGCCTGGGACTTCCAGAACAAGGAAGAAGTTTTCCTGCAGCGGGGAGTGCGCTTGTTCGTCACCATCCCTGACCTGGGCTGGCTCTTCGCCCTGGTGCTGCTTGCCGCCGCCGCGCCGCTGGCGATTTACGGCTGGGCGAAGTGGCGAAAGCAGGACGATTTCCTGGTCCTCGCCAATCGCGCCGTGTTCATCAGCATTGCGCTGCAGATCGTGGCCCTGGGAGCGTTCGTGCTGCGCGCCCGCAACTCGGCTTATCCGGCGCTCGACGCCGACGGCCAGTTGTTCACCACCTCGCTCGCCGCCAGCCCGTTCCTGCTCTCCGGCGTAACCAGCGGCATCTTCGCGTCGTTGCTCTACCTGATGATGTACTGGCGCCGGCCCGACCTGGAGCGCCTGCTGCCCAGCGCCGAGGTGCTCGACCGCATTACCTACAAGACGATCGGCATCGCCTTCCCGCTGCTGACCGCGATGATTGCCG
>DASWAR010000161.1:0-41288 GCA_036391015.1 Terriglobales bacterium | reverse complement strand
TCGCATCGACATCCTGGTCGAGGATGTTGTGATAGTGGAGGTGAAAGCGGCCTAGTCTCTAATTCCTCTCTACTCGGCTCAGCTCTATTCGTACCTGAAACTGAGCGATAAACGCGTTGGCCTGCTGATCAACTTCAATACGACGCATCTGCGCCATGGCATACGCCGCGTCATCAACAGGCGGCGCGCACCCGTTCCCGCCACCTCTGCGTCCTCCGTGTCCTCTGCGACAAATCCCAGCGGGTCTTAGCTTTTCTTCGATGTCACGGCGAAAAACGCCGCGGCTTCCTGGTGGACGTGTTTGCCGCCGCATTGCGGACATTTCACCTCGCCCTTTTCGTATTCGGCAAGGGTAAGGATTGTCTCGAACTCTTTTTGGCAGTCCTCGCAGAAGAATTCGTACCGGGGCATGGGCACCTCCGGGTGTAGAGGAAATTCTAGTAAGGGGCTGGACTGGACGCAACTGCCATGGACGCCAAACTTCGTCGTGAAGGCAGAAATGGGAAAGCGGGTTTCCAGTACCTGCGGGCGAGTGCCACAAGGAATAGCATGGACCCTGAGCTCGCGGAACTCGCGCGAGCTCAGGATGACGGCGGTTGAGGTAATCAGCAGAACCCGAAAAATCTACTACGGACCACCGAAAACCGATAACCGAGAACCGAAAACCTACTTACTTGCCTCACTAAAATCCACCGACGCGCTGGTGTTCTCCCAATCGAACTTGATCACGCCCGTGTTGGGGCCGCTCTTGTCGAATGAAATCGTGAAATCCTCCACGGCGGCAGGCGTCTTGGCAGTCTTCATGTTGATGCGCGCCAGGTCATTCTGCTCGCCGGGGTAGGGAATTCCCCACTCGCCGGTTTTCTTGCTGACGATCAGCTTCCACGGCCCGTTCTCCTGCGGGAGAATGAACAGCGTGTAACTGCCCGCGGGCACCGTCGTTCCGCCGACCAGCAGATTCGACTGCGTGACAAACGACGTGGCTTCGTTTGCGCCGGCGCGCCAGACCTCGCCGTAGGGAACCAGGCCGCCGTAGATTTTCCGGTCGCGCATTTTCGGGCGGCTGTAATTAATAGTGATCGTCTTGCCGTCAGCCAGGGTGAAGGCCGCGGTGCCCGGCGGGCTGGGACGCTTGGACTTGTCTTGCTGCGCGCTGCTCTGCGCCGCCGGAAGAACAACCGCCAGCGCCAGCGCGCAGGCCGCAATTCCATACAGGGTGGGACGCTTCATGCTTCCTCCAAAGTTCGATGTCGGTGCTGTTCCATAGATGCGCCGGCGGGTTGTGCGGTGACACTGAATCTGCCGGCTTCCCGTACAATCACCGGATGTCGGTTTTCGAAGAGAAGCGGGAAGAGCTGGAAAAGTACGAATTCATGATGGGCATTCCGCGCGGGCGGCTGGCGGTGACCATGGACCTGATCACCGACGCGATGGCGTTCGTCGGGCAACATGGCGTGTATTGCCAGAGCCAGCGCTGGCCGGGCAAGCCGGTGATGGACATCCAGATCGTCATGAAGCAACTGGCGGACGCGAAACAACTGGTGCAGAGCGTCATGCAGGAACTGCAAGCGCAACGTGCATCACAGAAATAAGGGGTGAGACGATGAGTAGAAAAACTGTGCTGGTTACCGGCGCGACCGGATTGCAGGGAGGATCGGTGGCGCGCCATCTGCTGCGCAGCGGCAAGTACAATGTGCGCTGCCTGAGCCGAAACACAACGAGCGGCAAGGCGCGCGCGCTCCGGCAGGCGGGCGGCGAACTGGTCGCGGGCGACCTGGGTGACCGCGCGAGTCTGAAGGCTGCCATGCGCGGGTGCGACGTCGTGTTCGGAGTCACGAATTTCTGGGAGCACTTCGAGGGCGAGCGCCAACACGGCGCCAACCTGGTGGACGCGGTCGCGGAAGCGAAGGTCCCGCGATTCGTCTTCAGCACTTTGCCGAGCGCGAAGAACATCACCGGTGGCAAAATTGCGGTTCCGCACCTCGACATCAAGGCGGAGATCGAGCAGTACGCGCGCCAGCGCGGGCTCAACGCCGTGTACGTCAACGTCGCGTTCTACTATGAGAACTTCATCAACTTTCAGATGCTGCAGCGGCAGCCGGATGGAACACTGGCATTTGGCTTTCCGCAGGGCGATACGCCGTTGGCGGCGCTGAGCGTGGAAGACCTCGGTGGGGTGGTGGTTCCACTGCTGGAACGCTTCGATGAAGTAGCCGGCAAGGTTGTGGGCGTGGTGGGCGAGGACGCGCCGTGCTCGCATTACGCCGAAGTCATGACGCGCGTGCTCGGCCGCAAAGCCGCATACCAATACATCCCGCGCGATGTTTATGCCAAGTTTGCCTTCCCCGGCGCCGAGGAACTGGCGGACATGTTTGAGTTCAACCGCCTGCATATTCCGAATCGCAAGGCGGACCTGGAGCAGTGCCGCAAGCTGTATCCGGCGATGCAGGATTTCGAAACCTGGCTGAACTCGAACCGGGCGATGTTTGAGCCGCTGCTCAGGAGCGCGGCAGCAAGTTGAACGTTTACCACAGAGGCACGGAGCCACGGAGAATTGAATTGAAGAAATTCAAGCCTCCGTGCCTCCGTGTTTAGTTAGCTGCTACGCCGTTACGTACTTGCCCTGCTCGATAACGCGCGCGGCGATCTTCTCCCGTAGCGCGATGGTGTTGATCGGCTCGTATTTCAGCAGGCGGCGCAGGATTGCCATCTGCGTGCGCAGCATGTCGCCCTCGGCAATGGCGGCGATCACCTTGCGTGCGGCGGCTTCAATCGTCTCCATCGCACGCGCCACGTACACCTGCGTCATGGCCGTCGCGAGGTCGGCGTCGCGTCCTTTGAGTTTCTCGGCCCGTAGTACCGCCGATTCCATGCAGTAGGTTTCGATAATGATGTTGGCCAGCGCGCCCATGATCTCCTGCTGGTCAACCAGCTTCTGCATGTATTTCTGCGAAGAAGCGCCGGCGGTGAACAGCGCAATTTTTTTCGCGTTGGTCACGATCGCCTTCTCCGCAGCCAGCGGGCTTTCCGGAGTTTCCGACATCGAAGGTCCGCCGAGGACCTCGTCCATCAGTCGCTTGATGGCGGGCATGAGCGGCAATTGGCCGGTCATGGCTCGCTTCATCAGAAAGCCGGTGATGATCAGGCGATTGATTTCATTCGTGCCCTCGAAGATGCGGTTGACGCGCGAATCACGATACGCGCGTTCGGCCGGGTACTCCTCGACGAAGCCGTAACCGCCGTAAATCTGGACTGTCGCGTCCACGGCGCGGTCCAACGCCTCCGAGCCCCAGACCTTAATGATCGAGCACTCGACCGCGTACTCCTCGATTGCCTTGCGGATTTCCTTCGTCGCCTCGGGCGAGTTCTTGTCGATTTCGCCGAGCGCGACGTCCATCATGCCCACGGTGCGATACACCGCGCTTTCGCCCGTCCAGATATCCACCGCCATGTCGGCAATCATTTCGCGGATCAGGCCGAAGTGCGAGATGGTGGTATTGAACGCTTTGCGCTGCTTGGCGTAGGCGATCGCGTCCTGCAGCGCGGTGCGCGTGCCGCCGATGCAGCCGGCGCCCAGTTTGAACCGGCCGACGTTCAGAATATTGAATGCGATGATGTGGCCCTTGCCGATGTCGCCGAGTAGGTTCCCCACCGGAACTTGGCAGTCGTTCAGGATGAGCGGGCACGTGGACGAGCCGCGGATGCCCATCTTGTGTTCTTCGGCGCCGACCGCGAACCCGGGAAAAGTTTTTTCGACGATGAAGGCGGTGAACTTTTCGCCGTCAACTTTGGCAAAGACGATGAACACGTCGGCGAAGCTGGCGTTGGTGATCCACATCTTCTCGCCGTTGAGGATGTAGTGCTTACCGTCGGGGGAGAGCACGGCCTTGGCGCGGCAGTTGAGCGCGTCGGAGCCGGAGGAGGATTCCGACAGAGCGTAGGCGCCGACGAATTCCGCCGTCGCCAGTTTCGGCAAATACCTCTGCTTCTGTTCTTCGGTGCCGAAATAGACGATGGGCAGCGTGCCGATGCCTGAGTGCCCACCAAACGTCACGACAAAACTGCCGTACTTGGCGATGTGCTCGTTGACAATGGCGGCGCTGACCTTGTCCATGTCCATGCCGCCGTACGCTTCGGGAATTTCCACCGACGTCAGGCCGAGTTCGCTGGCTTTCTTCAGCAGTTCTCGGGTGAGCGCCCAATCCTTTTTCTCCAGCTTGTCGGCCGCCGGCGCGATTTCCTTGAGCGCGAACTCGTCCGTGGTCTGCGCGATCTGCAGGTGTTCGTCGGTGAAGTCCTCAGGCGTGAAGACTTCATCGAGCTGGCGTTCTTCAATGAGAAAACTTCCGCCGGTGATTTTCTTGCGGGTTACAGGTGTTGCTGTCGCCATAATTAGACCTTCCTAGATCTTAGCCACAGAGGGCACAGAGGAAGAATAGGCAGGCTTGTCCCAACCACGTCCGTAGACAAGCCGCTTAATACCGTCCTTCAAATGAGCCGTCTGGAAATTGATGAGGAGCCCGACATTCTTGTTGCGGAGCTTGAGATAGGAGAGCAACTGAGCTTCATGTAGAGAACTGAATGAGTCCACGCACTTCAACTCAACCACAACCAATTCTTCCACGAGCATATCAATTCGGTATCCCAGTTCGACGCGTACGCCGTCATACGTTACCGGGAGATCTACTTCAGTGCGGACGTTTAGGCCGGACTTCCGGAGCTCATGGGCGAGGCAGACTTTGTAGGCATTTTCCAACAGCCCCGGCCCCAGCGCTGTGTGCACCTTCATTGCTGCGGTAATTACGGCCCTAGTGACCTCGTTCACCTGCATTGTCTTTCCTCTGTGTCCTCCGTGGCTAGGTGATGTTTTCGAAGATTCCTGCCGCGCCCATGCCGCCGCCGACGCACATGGTCACAATGCCGTAGCGTCCGTTGCGGCGTTTGAGTTCGCGGATGATGGTAGCCGTCAATTTTGCGCCGGTGCAACCCAGGGGATGCCCGAGCGCCACCGCGCCTCCGTTGGGATTCACCCGCGCAGGATCCAGCCCTGTTTCCTGGATGACACAGAGCGCCTGCGCGGCAAAGGCTTCGTTCAATTCAACAACGTCGATATCCGACAGTTTGCCCCCTGCGATTTTCAGTGCCTTGGGAATGGCGTAAACCGGCCCGACGCCCATCTCCTCCGGCTTGTAACCGGCAGTGGCGAACGCAACAAAGCGCGCCAGAGGCTTGATGCCGAGCTGCTTTGCCCGTTCCGCGGACATCACCACCGCGGCCGCGGCGCCGTCGGACATCTGCGACGAATTTCCGGCGGTAACGATGCCATGCGCGTGGAACGCGGCTTTCAGCGAACCCAGCACTTCCATCGAGGTGTCGGCGCGCGGGCCTTCATCAACTTTGAAAACTATTTCCTGCCGTTTCGGCTTCGATCCGCTTGGCGTGGTGAAGCTGACCGGCACGGGAACGATTTCTTCCTCAAAGCGCCCCGCCTCGATTGCGGCCAGCGCTTTCTTGTGCGAGTTGAGCGAGAACTCGTCCGACATTTCGCGGGTCACGCCGAAGCGCTTGGCCAGGCGCTCGGCGGTCAAGCCCATGGAGAGGTAGGCGTCGGGATAATTCGCCACCAGCCACGGATTGGCCGAGACTTTGTGCCCGCCCATGGGAATCATGGTCATGGATTCCAGCCCGCCGGCGACAATCACCTCGGCGCCACCGGCCATGATGCGCTCCGCCGCCATGGCAATCGCCTGTAGGCCGGAGGAGCAGAAGCGGTTGACCGTCATCGCCGAACATTCCACCGGCAGGCCGGCGCGCAACGACGCGATGCGCGCGACGTTCATGCCCTGCTCGGCTTCGGGCATCGCGCAGCCCATGATGACGTCTTCGATCTCTTTGGGATCGAGTTGCGGCAGGCGATCGAGCGCGCCGCGAATGGCGATGGCGCCGAGTTCGTCGGGACGCGTGGCGCGCAGCGTGCCCTTGTAGGCCTTGCCAACAGGAGTGCGGACGGAAGATGCGATTACGACTTCTCTCATAAATAGCTCTTAGCTTTTAGCTCTTAGCTCAAAATCAAAACCACCCAAAGCGGGGCCTCGCTTGCGATTTTCGCGAGCGCATGCGGTGCGAGCGGCGCGTGATGCGATCAGCTACGACGGCGAGATCAACCTCCACCTTGCGCCATTCCTTGAACCCGTGTAACTGGTTCCAGGTTTCAATCAGCGCGTCCTGCACCACACGCGCCGTTAGCCGGCGCTTCGGACGGCGGTGACGCCACTTAGCGATCTGCTTGCGCGCGTGTTGAGCTTCGCGGCGGAATTCATCCGGGCCGCCGAGAAGCCGGTTGTTGAGCGCGCGAATTATTTTTCTGGTCAGGAACAATCTTTGTTCGTGTCGTCCCTGCGGGACCCTGTTCGTTTTCTTGCGATCTACCCGGGGCTTACGCCCCAGGCTGTGAACTGCCGCCCCTGCGGGGCTGGTTCCGCGCGGCCATTGGCCGCCGACCATCGACCATCGACGCTTTAATTCCTCAACGGCTTGCCCGTCTTCAGCGTGAACGCAATCCGCTCCTGCGTCTTCTTTTCCCCGCAGAGCGATTTGAAGGCCTCGCGCTCGCAGTCCAGCAGATATTGCTCGCTGACCGGCGTCCCCGGTGTCACTGAGCCTCCGCAGAGCACTTCGGCTACCTTGTTTCCAATTTTCACGTCGTGATCGCTGATGTATTCGGCTTGCCTCATCAGATGCACGCCGAGCTTTAACGTCGCCAAAATGCTTTCGCCCGGCGCAGGAATGTCGGTGCGCGGGCGCGGCGGCTTATAAGAGCGCAGGAGTTCTACCACGTGCGACTTGGCGTCGGCGAGCACGCGCTCGCGGTTCATAGTCACCTGGTCGCCGCTGGAGAGGATCCCGAAGGCGCGTGCCTCGGCCGCCGATGTCGAGATCTTCGCCATCGCGACCGTTTCGAATGCCTTCTTCATCGCCTCCATGAATTCCACCGACTCGCCGCGGCCCTCGGGGCGGATGGATGCCGCCGCGTCCACCGCGCGCAGCGTCATCTCCTTGCAGCCGCCGCCGCCGGGCAGCAGGCCGACTCCAACTTCCACCAGCCCCATGTAGAGTTCGGCGTGCGGATGCCGCGCCGCGCCGTGCAGCGAAACTTCGCAGCCGCCGCCCAGGGTTATGCCGAAAGGCGCGACTACCACGGGTTTCGGCGAGAACTTGATCGCCTGCGTCATCCCCTGGAACTGGCGGATGATCAAGTCAATCTCGTCCCACTCCTCTTCCTGGATGGCCATAAGCAGCAGCATGATGTTGGCGCCGGCGGAGAAATGCTGGCCGTCGTTGGTGATGACGAAGGCGTCGAAGTTGTCGCCGGGCCCGCCCGGCTTTAACGATTGCGTGACAAGCTGGAGAATGTCGCCGCCGATGGCGTTCATCTTGGTGTGGAATTCGATGCAGCCCACGCCATCGCCCAAATCCACCAGCGTCGCGCCCGGGTTCTTCTTGACCACGCCGCCGGATTTTTTTGCCACCTGCACCGACCAGATTCCCGGCGAGACCTGCTGGTCCTTGTAGCCGGCGGCAGCGACGTCAAAGTAGGCAACGCCCGACGGTGCGCCGATGGCGTCGCTGTACCACGTCTTCTTGCCGGAGGCGAGCAGGCGCTCCACGTTCTCCGCCACCGGGCGGCCTTCCTTCTTCATGCGCGCCACCGTGGCTTCGACGCCGGCGGCGTCCCACAGCGCGAATGGTCCCATCTCCCAGTTGAAGCCCATGCTCATGGCACGATCGATCTCCACCAGCGAGTTGCAGATTTCGCCAATGCGGTTGGCCGAATACGTCCACAGATCCGAAAGCACCGACCACAGGAACTGCCCGGCACGGTCGCCCTTCTGCGGACCGCCGCCGTCCAGACCGAGCAAGGTGCGCAGGCGCTGCGGCGTATCCTCGATTTGCTTGGCCATTTCCAGGGCCGGGAATTTCGCCTTCTGTCGCGGCCGGTACTCCAGCGTCTTCCAATCCAACCCGAGCCGTTCGTCGTCTTTGCCGTCAGCGCCTGTTGCCTTCTTGTAAAAACCGCCCTTGGTCTTGTCGCCGAGCCATTTGCGCTCCAGCATGGACTTGAAGAAGTCGGGAAGCTGGAGATCGCTGCGCTCGTCCTTCATGTTGGTGGTCATGTTGGAAACGACGTGACCCAGGATGTCGAGCCCCACCATGTCGGCCAGGCGGAAGGTGCCCATCTTCGGCCAGCCGACGGCGCTGCCGGTGAGCGCGTCCACTTCCTCGATGGTGAGGTCCATCTCCTGCATCAGGCGCATCACGTTGAGCGCGGAGAATGTGCCGATGCGGTTGGCGATGAAGTTGGGCGTGTCTTTGGCGGTCACAATCCCTTTGCCGAGCCGCGCGTCGCAGAAATGCGCGATCGCTTCCACCGCCGCGGGATCGCTGTCGGGCGTGGGAATGATTTCCAGCAGGCGCATGTAGCGCGGCGGGTTGAAAAAGTGTGTGCCAAACCAGTGGCGGCGGAAGTCGTCGCTGAAGCCCTCGGCGATTTTGCCGACCGGCAGCCCGCTCGTATTAGTCGTGACGATCGTGCCCGGCCGGCGGGCGGCTTCCACCTTCTTCAGCAGCGTGCGCTTGATCTCGAGGTTTTCCACCACCGCCTCGATCACCCAGTCGCATTCGGCGACAAATTTCATGTTGTCGTCGAAGTTGCCGATGGTGATCAGGTGCGCCAGCGATGGTTCGAAGAATGCCGCGGGCTTGGACTTGCGCGCCGCCTGCAGCCCGGCGGCGGCGACATGGTTCCGCGCGTCGCCATCGGGCACCACGATATCCAGCAGGAACGAGGGAACGCCGGCGTTGGCCAGGTGCGCCGCAATGCGCGCGCCCATGGTCCCGGCGCCGAGGACAGCAACTTTATCAATTCGTTTGACCATGACAGAAATACCTGAAACTTCCCGCGACAATATAGCAGCTTGAATCGCCGCCAGACTGTGACGAGGCCGGCCTTCAAGCGAAAGAAATTCTGCCCTTCCGGGGCACGATTTTCGCGGGAATTCACCCCATAAAAAATTTCGGGCGCGCCGCGTAGATGTGGGGTGAGGATGGCAGCGGCGCGCCCGTTTCTATTAGTTGAGTTCAGGGTAGCGAAGAGCCCTCCCGGCGTCAAGATAAATCCTTACCTGCCCGTCACTTACGAGATGAGCCTGGCTATCACGTAAGCCGCACCGGCCGCAAGTGCACCCGTCACCAATGTTTGTGACGCGCTCCGAAATGGAACTGTGCCGGTGAAGCGCCCCTTGATGTATCCGAAAACCGCCAGCGCAACCAGTGTCACGCAGACAGACGCAATCAGCGCGGTCGCCGCCTGGTTCAAGATTATGTACGGCGCCAGCGGGATGAACCCGCCGGCGACGTAGGATCCGGCAATCGTGGCTGCGCTGCGGGCAGCGCGTCCCGGCTCCGGCGGGTCCAGGCCGAGTTCGAACCTCATCATGAAATCCACCCACGCTTCCGGACGCGTCTCCAGCGCGGCGACCACTGTACCCGCCTCGTCCGCGGCCATGCCGTAGTTCTGGAGAATTTGTGAAACTTCCCGCGCCTCTTCATCGGGAATCTCTTTCACCTCGCGCCACTCGCGGGCGAGTTCCTGCTCGTAGTGCTCGGCGTCGCTTTTCGCCGCCAGGTAGCCGCCCAGGCCCATGGCGATGGAACCGGCAGCAATTTCCGCCAGCCCGGCAATCACAATGACGTGCGTCGCCTTGATGGCGCCGGAAAGCCCGGCGGCGAGAGCGAAGGGCACGGTCAGCCCGTCGGCCATGCCGATGACGATGTCGCGCACCATCGCGCTGGAGGTGAAGTGGCGTTCAATGTGCGGCGTCTGCGGCATAGTTGCCTCGCTCTAAAGTTCCGGATGCGCCTTGACGTATTCCTGCGCCAGCTTCACCACGTCGCGCTCGCCGCGGTAGCTGAGTTTTTGCGCGGCCTCGTCCAGCGGCAGCCACATGGCTTGCCGCACTTCGCGGCGCATGGCCGGCGTAATCTGCCCGATGCGCCCGCTGCGATAGCGCAGCAGAAAAAAGCTTACGACTTTGAATACGCGCTGGCGGTCGCCCCAGGAGCGCACGTAGATGTACTTGATGTCGCTGAGCTTGGCAACCAGGGCGGCTTCGACGCCGGTTTCTTCGCGCACTTCGCGCACCGCCGTTTCCTCCGGCTTTTCGCCTTTGTCCACGTTGCCCTTGGGAAGCGCGAGCACGGTGGCGGGAGCGCCGGCCGGGGTGCCCGGCTTCCGCCTGCCCTGCGGCTCGATGACCGCCACCCACCACCGCTGCTGCCTGCGGCGGAGGACCACGCCTCCAGCCGAATATTCGCGCTCCATGCGGAAAGATCGCCTTTAGTTACTTGGAAATGCGTTCGTCGTGACCACCGTAACCTAGCGTGGCCAGGGCCGATGCTGCATTATCAGTGCAGAACCGGGCATCATACCGAATGTAATCTCCGCGTGGGGCCGGATGTGGAATCAGGCACGGTATGCTAAACAAAATAGCGCGTTCGGTTCGCGCGTTTGCTCGTGGGCTGCAACGCATTTCAGATGTGCCGCTCGCCCCGGCAGCGCCGGAAACACCGACCGTCGGACTTGCGCTCGGGGGCGGCTTCGCCCGCGGCCTGGCGCATATCGGCATCCTCAAGGTCCTCGAAGAAGAAGGAATTCCCGTCAATTTCATCGCCGGTACCAGCGTCGGCTCGGTGATCGGCGCGGCCTATTGCAGCGGCATCTCCGCCCGGGAACTGGAGGAGATTGCCTCCCTGGTGCGCTTCAAGGATTTCGCGCGCTGGACGCTTTCGCGCTACGGCTTTGCGAGCAACGACCGCATGGCACGGTTCCTCAACAAGATGCTCAGGTGCCGCACCTTTGAGGACCTGAAAATCCCGCTGGCGGTGGCGGCCACCGACTTCACCAGCGGCGAACCCGTGGTCTTCCGCTCCGGCCCGCTGGTGGACGCGGTTCGCGCCAGTTGCGCATATCCGGGCATGTTCCTGCCGGTCAACATTAACGGGCGCCTGCTGGTGGATGGGATGCTCGCCCACGCCGTCCCCACCGTCCCTTTGCGCGAAATGGGCGCACAGCGCGTGATCGCCGTTTACCTGAGCGCGCACTGGGTAAGCCCGGACGGTCCGCGCCACATCTTCGACGTCATCGGGCAGTGCTTCTCCATCGCGCAATCGAAGATGTGCGGTTTGTGGGAAGCCGCTGCCGACGCCATTCTCCAGCCCGACGTGCGCGGCTTCAGCTACGACGGCTTCGACCGCGCGCCGGAACTGATTCGCGCCGGAGAACAGGCGGCCCGCGCCGCGCTGCCGGCGATCCGGCAGTGGTTTGCACGGCCGGAAACGGCGGCCCTCGCGACCCAGGTGAAGGCGCCTTCGCCGGCGTAGAACAAAAGTGGCCAGTGGCCAGCAAGAGTTACTCGCCTGACCACCAACAACTCTTCCCTCGGTTGACCCCGCTTTTCTGCGCAGATAAACTTACCCCATTCCCCTCGTCCAGGAACTGCCGTGAAAACTTATCGTTCTGCGCGTGAAGTGCTCGGGGCCGTCGAGCAGGTGCTGGCGGCCAAGCCGCGGCTTGCCTCGCGCGGCCGGCTGCCGCTGCGTGAAATTCGCGGCGCACAGTTTCAGGAGTCGCCGCTGGTGCAGGTCGCCCGGCTGCTGCAAAAAGGGCGGCAGTATTTCGCCGTCACTATCTTCCTTGACGCCGGCGGCCGCCTGTTGCGTGTCGCGTCGGCGGGCCCTGCGCCGCGCTGCGCTGCCATGCGGCTGGGGGAAGGCAACGTCGGCCAGGCGGCAAAAACCGGCACGCCCAAGGTGGTGCCGGACGTCTCCCACGATCCGCAGTACGTCGCTGTTTTTGCGGAGACCCGCTCCGAGCTGGTCATGCCCATCAAGATCAGCGCCCATGTCAGTGGCGTCATTGACGTCGAGAGCGATCGATTGAACGCCTTTTCCTTTCAAGACCGCGTGCTCCTTCACAAGATCGCGACCGTGCTCGCGCGTTTCCTCGCGACCCATGGAAAGTACCTGGTTATGAAAGCACGCGAGGCGGCGTACGCCATCCCGGCGGTTTTGCCCAAGCAGCCGCAAGCTCCGGGGTCCCCTGCGCGCGCCGGTGTTGCGCGTGCTGGGGTGGAAGCGGAACCTCAGGAGCGGTTACGTGCTGCCGCCGGGGAGAAAGCCCGTTCATGAGCACCCAGGTGGCGCCGCTCACCGACCTGAAGCAGATCGCCAACCGCATTCGCATTGACATCGTCAAGATGATCGGCGCCGCCGGCAGCGGGCACCCGGGCGGATCGCTCTCCGCGGTGGAATTGCTGGTCGCGCTCTATTTCCGTGTGCTGCGGCACGACCGCAATCGTCCCGCCTGGCCAGACCGCGACCGCTTCGTGCTCTCCAAGGGCCACGGCGTTCCGGTGCTCTACGCCACGCTGGCCGAGGCCGGCTATCTCGACCCCGTGCTGCTGCCCACGCTGCGCAAACTGGGTTCGCCGCTGCAAGGCCACCCCGACAAGCGCATGCTGCCCGTCCTGGAGGCCTCGACCGGATCGCTGGGGCAGGGAATTTCCATCGGCATCGGGATGGCGCTGGCGGCGCGCCTGGACAAGCGCGACTGGCACACTTTCGTCATGGTCGGCGACGGCGAAATTCAGGAAGGGCAGATCTGGGAAGCCGCCATGTACGCCGGTTTTCATCGCCTGTCGAACCTGACCGTCATCGTGGACTACAACCAGCAGCAACTCGATGGCTTCCTGGTCGACATCCTCGATCCCGCGCCCGTCGGCGGCAAGTTCCGCTCGTTTAACTGGAATGTGATCGAAATTGACGGACACGACCTGGAGCAGTGCATAGACGCGCTCCAGCAGGCGCGCGCCGGCCTGACCTCGCGGCCCACGGCGGTGATCGCCAAAACCATCAAGGGCAAAGGCGTCTCGTTCATGGAAAACAATCCCGAGTGGCACGGCGTCGCGCCGAAAAAAGAGCAGGTCGAGGCGGCATTGAAGGAATTGGAGGCCAACGCGCGGTGAAGACCACCAGCAGCAACTTCGGGCTTAAGATGGGCGTCGCCACGCGCGAGGCCTACGGACAGGCGCTGGTGGAGTTGGGCCGCGCCAATCCCAACGTGGTTGCCCTCGACGCCGACCTCGCCAAATCCACCTACAGCGCCAAATTCGGCAAGGAATTTCCCGACCGCTTCTTCACCGTCGGCATCGCCGAGGCCAACATGGTCGGCATGGCGGGCGGCCTGGCGCTCAACGGAAAAATTCCCTTTGCCTCGTCGTTCGCCGTATTCCTCTTGGACAAGGGCTACGACCAGTTGCGCATGTCGGTGGCCTATCCGCGCGTCAACGCCAAGTTCGTCGGCTCGCACGGCGGCATTTCCATTGGCGAGGATGGCCCCAGCCAGATGGCCGTCGAAGACCTCGCGCTGGCCTGCGGCCTGGCCGGTTTTGTGGTGCTGATTCCTTCCGACGAATTCTGCGCCCGCGCCCTGGTGCATCGCATGGCCGAATGGAGCGGCCCCTGCTACATGCGCACCGGGCGGCCGAAGACGCCCATCATCTACACCGCCGATGACCAATTCGAAATCGGCAAGGCGAAGCAGCACGGCGACGGCCGCGACGTCGCCATCATTGCCTGCGGCCTTGAAGTCAGCTACGCCTTGCAGGCGCAGGCGCAACTGGAAGCCGAAGGCGTCTCGGCGCGCGTCCTCGACATGCACACCATCAAGCCGCTCGACGACGAGGCTGTCGCCGGCGCGGCCCGCGAGTGTGGCGCCATTGTCACCGCCGAGGAGCACCTGCTCGACGGCGGCCTGGGCGCACAGGTGGCGAAATCCGTCGCCGCTTCGCATCCCGTGCCCATGGAGTTCGTCGGCATCCAGAACACCTACGCCGAATCCGGCACACCCGACCAGTTGATGGAGAAGTACGGGCTTACCGCACCGTACATCGTCGCTGCCGTGATGCGCGTCCTGAAGCGCAAATAAACCAAAGTCCATCGCGCAACCGTGACGTAGCCTTCCCGGAACCCGGCTGCTAGGTTCGTGGGATGGCTATTCAAGATGAAGTGCGGATCGCCAGCCTGATCGCGGCGGCTGGTGTGATCTGGGCGGTCAGGGTTTCCGCCACCAGCATGCTCCCGGCATACGCGACGGAGTTAACGGTCGGCCCGATGGAGACTTGCGCCATCGGCATCCTCATCTGGCTGCACGCCAAGTGGAGACGCATTGATCGGCGCCGTCGCAGCGTCAGCGCATACCTGTCGGCAAACTAACTACTCAGACGGCAACGAAAGCAGTCTTCCGTCGTCGGTCCACTGTCTTCCTTCTGAAAAACGAAAGCCGCGTAGATTCCGCGGCTTCGGCGTTTCCTGACGACTGAAGACTGACGACTGAAGACTATTTGATCGCCACCAGCTTCTTCACCAGCTCCGAGTAGTCTTTCTTCTCGATGCCGTGCACCTGTTTGTTGTACTCGTCCACCTTCGCTGAATAGTTCATGGAGCAGAATTTCGGCCCGCACATGGAGCAGAACGCCGCTTCTTTGTAGTACTTGTCGGGGAGGGTTTCATCGTGCATGGAGCGTGCCGTCTCCGGGTCGAGCGAAAGCTCGAACTGCTTTTCCCAGTCGAAGGTGTAGCGCGCATAGCTGAGCGCGTCGTCGCGGTCGCGCGCGCCCGGCCGTTGCCGCGCGATGTCGGCAGCGTGCGCTGCGATCTTGTAGGCGATGATCCCATCCTTTACGTCCTTGTCGTTGGGCAGGCCGAGGTGTTCTTTCGGCGTGACGTAGCACAGCATCGCCGCCCCGTACCAGCCGATCATCGCCGCGCCGATGGCCGACGTGATGTGGTCGTAGCCTGGCGCAATATCGGTGACCAGCGGACCCAGCGTGTAGAACGGCGCGCCGTAACACATCTCGACTTCCTTCTCCACTTGCTCCTTGATCTTGTCGATCGGGATGTGCCCCGGGCCTTCGATCATCACTTGCACATCGTCCTTCCAGGCGATGGCCGTCAACTCGCCCAGCGTCTTCAATTCGGCGAATTGCGCTTCGTCGCTGGCATCGGCCACGCAGCCGGGACGCAGTCCGTCGCCCAAAGAGAAGCTGACGTCGTACTTCGTGAAGATCTTGCAGATGTCCTCGAAGCGTTCGTAGAGGAAGTTCTGCTTGTGGTGGTAGGCCATCCACTGCGCCAGAATCGCGCCGCCGCGGCTGACGATTCCGGTGATCCGCTTCGACACCAGCGGCAGGTACTGGATGAGCACGCCGGCGTGGATGGTCATGTAGTCCACGCCTTGCGCCGCCTGCTCCTCGATCACTTCAAGCATGATGTCCGCGTTCAGGTCTTCCAGCCTCTTGACGCGCGCGATCGCCTCGTAAATCGGCACCGTCCCGATCGGCACCGGCGAGTGCCGCAGGATGGCCTCGCGGATCTCGTGGATGTCGCCGCCGGTGGAAAGGTCCATCACCGTGTCGGCGCCGTAGTGCACGGAGGTGTGCAGCTTGCGCAGCTCCTCGTCAATGTTGGACGCGACGGAAGAATTGCCGATGTTGGCGTTGATCTTGCATTTCGACGCCACGCCGATGGCCATCGGCTCCAGTTCCGGATGATTGATGTTGGCCGGAATGATCATGTGCCCGACGGCGACCTCGTCGCGCACCAGTTCCGGCGTCAGCCGCTCGCGTTCGGCGACGAACACCATCTCCTCGGTGATCTTTCCCTGGCGCGCCCAGTGCATCTGCGAGAAATTGGGGTCGCCGGTGCGCGCGGCCTCGTCACGCCGCTTGGTGATCCACTCTTCACGCGGCTTCCGAATCCACGCGCTGTGCTCGTGCCCGTTTCCGTTGTCTTTTGCTTCACTCATGGGCTTGGTCGGCTCCTCCCAAAACTTACATTATACCCCGCAGATACCTTTGTGCAGCCGCCACCCCGGTCATGGCATCTTGTAATGTTGACCGGGAATTCGGGTACGGGTAGAGTTGGCACAGTGGGGGCCTATGCTTGAGATGAAAAGTCGGTTGACGTATATCCGTTTCGGCGTTGCCATCGCCGTTGTCATCGTCTCCCTGGGTTACCTGGCCTTTACCGGCGTGCAGCAGAGCAAGAGCTACTACGTCACCATCAAGGAACTGCGCGACATGAACGACAGCCGCTATGCCAAGCGGCTGCGCGTCGCCGGCAACGTCGTGCCCGGCTCCATCAGGCGCCAGGGCTCGCGCGTCGAATTCGCGCTCAAGGAAAACGAACTCACCCTTCCCGTGGTTTACACCGGGACCGAGGCCCCGCCGGATACTTTTAGGGACGACTCGCAGGCCATGGCCGAGGGCCGCTTTGGCCGCGACGGCGTCTTCCACGCCAACCAGCTCCAGGCCAAGTGCGCTTCCAAGTACGCGCCCGCGCCCGATCAACCCGGCACGCCCGGGTCGCAGCCTACCAGCGCGCCGGCCAAGCCGCTGCAGAAAGCCCAGGCCGGAACCGCCACCACCGCCGGTCTTGCGCAGTGAGTCTTTCGCAACAAACGTCCACCGATCCCCAACCCGCGCCCGCCATCGTCCTCACCGAGGTCACGAAACTGTTCGGCCGCTTCGCCGCCCTGCGCGGCGTGACCGCCGAGTTCGCCCCCGGCCGCCTCTATCTCGTGCTCGGCGACAACGGAGCAGGGAAGTCCACGCTGCTGCGCGCCATTGCCGGGCTGATGCGTCCCTCCCGCGGCGCGGTCACCGTGCTGGGTTCGCCGGACCTGCGTTCCGTCGCCGCCGAAATCGGTTACATGGCGCACGCGCCGCTGCTCTACGACGAAATGGACGGCATGGAAAACCTCCGCTATTTCGCCCGTCTCTACGGCATCCGCGGCGGCCAGCATTGCTCCGAGGTGATGCGCGCCGTCGGTCTCGATCCCGATCTCCCGCGCCGCGTCGGGCAGTATTCCCAGGGCATGCGGCAGCGCCTTTCGCTCGCCCGCGCCATTCTCAACGACCCGGCCATTGTTCTTCTCGACGAGCCTTTTTCCAACGTGGACATCGCTTCCGCGCGCGAGATGGTCCGCCTCCTCGGCGAAATGCGTGACGCGGGCAAGACTGTCTTCGTCGTCACGCACCAGCCGGCGCTGCTGGACGGCGTCGCCGACGAGTCGGTCACCATGAACGCCGGCCAGATTGTTGCCCGCGACCGCGCACGCCGCGAACTTCAGCCTCGGGGGGCGTCGTGAAGACAGCCTTCATCGCCGTCCGTGCGCTGATTGTGATGGTCGCTTTCCTGTGGCTCTGGGCGTGGGTCGCGCTGGGCCTGCGGCGCTACGACAGCCTGTACAACCTGCAACTACCGGAGTGGACGGGCATCCTGGCCATCCCCGTGATGCTCGCTGGCTCGGTCATCTGCGTGGCCTGCATTGCCACGTTCGTTGTCATCGGCCGCGGCACGCCCGCGCCGTTTGATCCGCCCCGCCAATTCGTCGCCGTCGGGCCCTACCGTTGCGTCCGCAATCCGATGTATATCGGCGGCGCGCTCCTGCTCGCCGGATTCGCGCTCTACCTCCGCTCCGGTGCGGCGTTTATCTTCTGTCTGCCGTGGCTGCTGTTGGCCCACGTTTTCGTCCTCGTCTACGAGGAACCCACTCTGCGGACAAAATTCGGCGCAGCGTATGAAACTTACTGCCGCACCGTGCCTCGCTGGATACCGCGCTTCAGTTCGCGCCGGAAACCCGCGGAAACGAATTCGGCGGTGCCGCGATGAGTACCATCTTCACTGCGTTGCGCGCGCTGTTTTTTGCCTCCTCCTTCGTCCTGCTGTGGGGCTGGCTGGCGCTCTACGTGAGCCGGATGGACGTGCGCGCCGGGCGATCACTACCCGCGTGGTGCCCCACCCTCGGGTGGAGCATCGCTGTCCCCGCGCTGGCGGTCGAGTTGGTCTGCATCGGCTTTTTCGTGGTTCGCGGAAGCGGGACTCCGGCGCCTTTCGACGCTCCCCGCCGGGTGGTCGCCGTCGGGCCGTACCGGTTCGTACGCAATCCCATGTACATCGGTGGTCTCGCCCTGCTGGCGGCGTTCGCGCTGTATTTGCGCTCCCCGTCGGTCCTCGTCTTCGCCGGGGCGTGGATCGTGGTTGTCCACCTCGGCGTCGTGTACCTGGAGGAGCCTGACCTCCGCCGCAAATTCGGCGCCTCCTACGAGGAATACTGCCGCACCGTGCCTCGCTGGATACCGCGCTTCAGTTCGCGAGGCGAGCCGGCGAATACAAATTCGGCGGTGCCGCGATGAGCGCCTCTGCCGTCGCGCCCATCCGCGCGCAGCCTCCCGCGTTCTTGGATATTTTGCGCGTCACCCTCGCCAAAGACATGCGCCTGGAGTGGCGCTCCAAGGACGCCATCAACTCCATGCTGTTTTTCGCTCTGCTGGTGGTGGTGATCTTCAGCTTCTCCTTCGACCTCACCGCCGAAGAATCGCGCCGCATTGCCGGCGGTCTGGTGTGGGTGGCGCTGCTGTTCGCCGCGGTGGTTGCCCTTAATCAGACCTGGGCGCGCGAGCTGCGCAATCAGGCGCTCGATGCCTACCGCGTCTCGCCAGCGCCCGCCGAATCGCTTTTTCTTGCCAAAGCCATCGGTAATTTCCTCTTCGTCATCATCCTGGAAGCCCTGATGACGCCGCTGTTCGTCGTCTTCTACAACCTGCGCAGCGTTGGTCCCGCCTATCAACTCGCCATCGCCTCTATCCTGGGCACATGGGCCCTGGTGGTCAACGGCACGTTTTTCGCCGCCATGTCCATCCGCACCCGCAGCCGCGAAGTCATGCTCCCGCTGCTGCTGTTCCCCATCTCGATTCCCGCGCTGCTGGCCATGGTTGCGGGAACCACCGCCATCCTTACCGGCGACAACTCTCCCTATCTCCCGCTCGTCTTTCTCGCCGTGTACGATATAGTGTTCACCATCATCGGATATCTTCTCTTCGACACGGTCTTGCACGCGGAATGAAATCGACCTTCTCCATCCTCGCCCTCATCACGCTCGCGCTGCTCTCCTACGGCCTTTACCAGGCGATCATCGTCGCTCCCAGGGAAATGACCATGGGCGACGCGCAGCGGATTTTCTACTACCACGTGCCCTCGGCCTGGACGGCGTTCCTGTGCTTCTTCGCCAACCTGGTCGCTTCCATCTGGTATCTCGCCTCGGGTGACTCGAAGGCCGATGCCGTCGCGCTCACCACCGCCGAAGTCGGCGTCGTCTTTTGCACCGTCGTGCTGGTTACCGGGCCGATTTGGGCGAAGCCGATCTGGGGTATCTGGTGGACCTGGGACGCGCGCCTCACCTCCACGCTCGTCCTCTGGCTCATCTACGTCAGCTATCTGCTGCTGCGGCGCTACTCCACCGCCGGCCAGAATCCGATGCTGGCCTCCGTGCTCGCCGTCTTCGGCGCCGTGGACGTGGCGTTCGTTTATATGGCGATCCGTTGGTTCCGCACACAGCATCCGCAGCCGGTCATCGGCGGCGGCCAAGGCTCCGGCATTGATCCCCGCATGATGCACGCCCTGCTGATCAACTGGTGCGGATTCCTGGCGCTCGCATTTCTGGTGATCTGGCTTCGGTACCGCCTCGAACGCCTGCGCCAGCAGGTGGAAGAAGCGCACGCCATGAAGGCCATTGCCGGCGCGAAAGGGGCATCGCGATGAAGTGGGTTTACGCCGCCTACGGCGCCGCTTGGGCGATTCACATCGTTTACCTGGTAATCCTCACCCGCGGCTACCAGCGCCTGCGCGACGACATCGACGATCTCAACCGCAGCTAATTGCTAACTGCTTGCTAACTGCTAATCGCTTCTCCGCACTACCCGAAACCCGTAATCCGCATACTGAAACTCAGGCGGAATGCTCGACCGTGTGTAGCACCTGGAATTCTTGACGTGGTGCCTCCACGATCCGCCGCGCGATGCCCGCCGCGTCCCGCTTTCCGGCCCGCATGGATTACGTTCCGCCGAACTGCAGTAGTAGGACGGGTCAAACCAGTCGCTGCACCACTCGTGTACGTTCTCGCACATCTCGTGCAGGCCGAATCCATTCGGCTCGCTCTGCCCCACCCGCTCCGGCCCCGTCTTCCACCGGTTGGCATATCCCGGACGTGCCTGCGGCGGCTCATCACCCCACGGATAGGGCGTGTCGTCCACGCCTCCGCGCGCTGCCCGTTCCCACTCCGCCTCGGTCGGCAAACGATATTGCTGTCCCGCCGCCGCGCTCAGCCACTCGCAATACGCCACCGCCTCGAACCATGACACCGCCACCACCGGCTGTTCGGCCTGGTTGAATTCCGGATGTTCGAAATACGGCGGCGGCGCCGCTCCGGTTGCGCGTAGATACCGCGAGTAGTCACAATGGGTGACCTGCGTGGCCGCCATTTCGAATCCATCAACCCACACCCGATGCCGCGGACGCTCGCAGTCCAGGCCCGCGTCGCTGCCCATCCAGAACCAGCCCTCGGGCACGCGCACCATCCGCGGTGCAGCGACAGCAGCCGCTCCGTTGGCGCGTGTAGTTGTGGAAACGTCCATCAGGTCGAGGCTAGCACAGGGCGCGTATGGCGAACGTTCTAATAACCAAAATGGCACTGCCGGCTCGCGAAAAAGTTTTGCCCGAACCGGCGCGGAAGCCGTTGAAATGGTAGTCTTGTTCCGCCCGCAGAGGGCGAAGTACCGCTATTTCGGTCTAGAGATCGCGAGCCGCACTCGGCACTGCCTTCGCTGCTTCCGAGCAAGCCCCCAATCAACAGACCTCAACCGCGAGGACAATATGAAGAACATTTACGTGGGCAACCTTGATTTCAGGACCAGCGAGGAAGAGCTGCGCACGCTCTTCGAGGGCTACGGTACGGTCGAGCGCGTCAACATGATTCGCGACCGCGACACCGGACAGCCCCGCGGCTTCGCCTTCGTCGAGATGACCAATGACGCCGAAGCCGAGAAAGCCGTCGCCGGTATTAACGGCAGCAGCGTCGGCGGACGCAACTTGAACGTCAGCGAAGCCCGTCCCAAGCCGGAACGCGGCGCTGGTGGTGCTGGTGGTGGTGGCGGCGGCGGTCGTGGTGGACGCGGTGGCGGCAGCGGCGGACGCGGCGGCGGCGGCGGTGGCTACGGCCGCGGCTACTAAGAAAAGTTCTCTCGGTCTATCAGTCCAAGTACAGTGGCTAGCGGCTGGCGTCTAGTAATGAGCATCCGCGCTCGGATGACTAGCCCTGGCCACTGGCCTCTTGCTCCTGGCCACTGTACTCCCTCCCCGTGACGCACATCACGCATGCGCGTGACGCCCTGCTTTCCTTACTGAAATTGCCTTCCTCCCGCATTTATAATCCGCCCCGCAGTAATTGTTCTGTCGTTCATCTCGCGAGGAGGCGACGTGAAGATTTCCAAACTGTTTGCTGTTCTGTTGGGCCTCGCCCTGCTATTTGTCATGTGCGGTCCCGCTTTTGCCGCAGACAAGCCAGCGCCTGATACGGTCATCCTCAAGGGCAATCCCATGGGCGGCGTGAAGTTCATGCATTCGGCTCACGTCAAGGACCGCAACATCAAGTGCGAGACCTGCCACCATGCGTCCAAACCGGAGAAAGCTGCCACCGGCAAGACGCAGGCTTGCAGCGAGTGCCACGTTAAGGCGGCCGCGGCCCCGATGAAGACCACTTTCAAACTGGCATTCCACGATGCCACGGCTAAGAAGGGCACCTGCATCGATTGCCACACGGCGGAAAACGCCAAGGGCAAGAAAGCTCCGACCAAGTGCACCGAGTGCCATCAGAAAGCCAATGTCTGATCGCACTACCGCATTGCCTTGAATTCTTCAGCACCACTGTTCTGCGCCGGCCTTACCCGCCGGCGCAGTTTTTCTTGCTCGGGACTCGGGACTCGGGACTATCTCCCCCGCAACGCAATGGCTTTTTGATATTCCCCGAATGCTTGTTCGGACTTTCCCTGTTTCCGCTAGCATTCCGCCAGGTAGGCGTGCGCTTCAAAGCTCGCCGGATCCAGCCGCGCCGCGCGCGCTACGGGCAAGTGGCCCATGGCGACTTTGTTGTACCACGCGCCGGGGGCGATAAGCACCGTGGTTCAGGCACCCACGTAATCTCTTTTTTTTGCCGCAACCCCGCTAAGATTGCGGCCATGGATACAGGCGCGATCACTAATCCAAGCTCCGTGGATACTGGCGCGATCTCGAATCCAGGCTCCACGGATACCGACGCGACCCAGAAGTTGACTACTCCCGCCAGGGCGAAGCTCGTGGTGGTTGCGGTTCTCGTCATGGTCGGGCTCAGCCTGGGGGTGGCGCGCGCCGCCAGCCGCGCCGGCTGGGTGCCGCACCGCGAGGATACGACGGTATATTTCGGCCGGGCCGACTGGGCTGTCGGCGAACAGCGCAACTGCATCGCGCTGCCGGAGAGCGATGGCGCCATTATCTTCCTTGGCTGCGTGGCCGGGGGGAAGCCGGAACTTTCGCCCGAGGTATGGCCGGTGACCTACTGGGGCCAGACGCAACGCCCCGACATGTACGAATACGTCCACCTCGATCCGGGCATGCACACCTGGAACTGGCGCTGCCGCCGTTACAGCAATTCCTTGACCTGCTGGGCCGTCAACTAACCTCTCCAACTCAGGTTTGCAGAATGTCGGGCCGGTTGAGCGCCTGTCGCCATTGGATCTCGACCTCCGGCACTGTGACCTTGTAGTGCGCCTGCACCTGCGCGATTACGTACTTCTGGGCCTCGGTAACCGAGGGGTGATTGTTGGCCACGGCGACGGCCTGTTTCTTGCCCATATCGAACAGCATGGCGGTCCAACTCGCGGGCGCCTCGCAGGTAAGCAGGAGCGCGACGTCCGGGCGCTGCAGGATGGCGAAAATGCGGTCGCCGGCGCGATAGGACTCCTTGGTGGCGAAGAGCTTCACGGCTGGCCTCCCCCCCTGGCGTTTAGAAAGTTTTGCGCGACTTCCAGCGCACGTCAAGATGGCTGTTGCCTTAGGGGTCCCTCCTCGGGATGACAAAAGAGATCGGGGTTCAGTCCGCTTTGATTTTCGGTGACGAGTGGGTGGCGGGCTGGTCGTTTTCCACGCGGATGGTGCCGGTGTCGTCGGCGAAAAAGGCGCGGTGGGCGGGGTCGAACTGCTTGGGCACCAGGGATAGCGAAAAATTCTTGCCGGCGTTGGTAGAGGTGAAGCGGACGGTGTAGTCGCCGCGCTCGGTATTAATCATGCGCCGGGTGAAAGAGCTGGAACCGACCAACTCGGCCAGCGAGGTGGCGTAGGCGGCGTGCTTTTTGTAATAGACGCGCTGTGCGTAGATGACGGTGCGCATGTAGCCGAGCGCGGCGGCCTCGGCGGTGGAGTGCGCCGGGTCACCCTTGAATTGCGGTGTGTAGTTGGTTTGCGCGGCGGCGAGCAGCGATAGGGCGAGTACGGCGGCGGCGAGCGGGCGGGCGTGGTTGAGCATGTCGGAATCCTTACTGAGTGTAATTCAATTGTTGCGCCAGGCGGGCGAGGCGGGAGTCGTCCACGGCAACTTCGTACGGCTGGTAGAGCGCGATGCGGTCGAGCAGGCCGGCGTAGCGCTCACGCAGTTTGGGGCCGATCGTCTCCCAGTCGCCGGTGACCGCAATCACGTCGAGCATCTCGTCGGTGATCAGCGCAGCCATGCCTTGCCAATCTCCCTGCAGGGACTTGTGGTGCAGCTCCGGAGCGATTCCTTCCCAACCATGCGAGGCCAGCACCGGTTCGTAGGTGCGGGTGGAGGCGTAGAACGCTATCTGCTGGCGGACGGCTTCCGCGTTGCGGGCGCGCTCCTGCTCCGTGTCACCCACGATGACAAACGCGGCCGTGGCGTAAGTGAAGTCCGGGCGCGAGCGGCCCGAGGAGCGCAATCCTTCGCTGACCGCAGGGTGAACGTAATCGCGCAGGTATTGGGGAGTATGGAAGGGGTGGACGTGGAGGCCGTCGCAGACCGCGCCCGCGATGCGGCACATGTAATGGTTCACGCCGGCGATGAAGACCGGGATCTTGGGGTGCGCGATGGGGCCGGGATTGAAGAAAGGCGTCATCAGATCGAACTGGTAGAACTGGCCGTGGAACTTGAGCGGCGTGCCGTTTTGCCAGCAATCCCAGATGGCGCGCATGGCCAGCACCACCTCGCGCAGCTTGGGGCCGGGGGCTTCGAATTTCACCGAGAAGCGGCGCTGGTTGTGCGCCTTTACCTGCGAGCCAAGTCCCAGGATGAAGCGCCCCGCCGAGGCTTTCTGCAGGTCCCAGGCAGTGTAAGCAAGGACCATCGGGCTGCGCGGGAAGGCGACCGCGATGGAGGTGCCGAGCTTGATTCTTGACGTGGCGGCGGCGGCGACGGCAAGCGGGAGGAAGGGATCGTGCTGGGTCTCGGAGGACCAGAGGCAGTCGCAGCCGGCGGATTCCATCTGGCGCGCGTAGTCGGCGACGGTACGCAGGTCGTAGTCGCGCAGGCCGATGTCGAGTTTCATGAGCAGGCTCCCGGCTGCAGGCTTCAGGGCGATCGCTAACGTGGGTTGGTGGGGGATATTTCCGTTACCGGAAGATCCCAGTGGGCCAAAAGAATCTCGAAGCGGCGTTGTTCCTCGCGCTTGAAGGTCTCCTGGTCGGGATAGAGTTGCTTGGTGAGCGCTTCCTCGCCCGGATTGGCGGTGGTGGCGGCGGTGGAGTTCTTGAATTTGAGCGTGACGCGGTAGTCCCAGCGGGAGTCTTCCGTCATGTGGTTCGCGGGCGTTTCGATCTTGACGCCAAGGATGCGGCCGCTCTCCACGCCCTTTTTCAGCACCGGGTAGTGGTTCTTGAGGAAAAGTTGCAGGAATTCCTGCTGGTGTCCCCATTGAACTTTGTAGTAGTACTCCATGGTATAGGGCTGGTCGGCGGCGGCTTGCGGGGGAGCGCCCTGGGCGAAGGCAGTGGACGCGGAGAGCAGGATAGCGAGCAGAAAGTTTCTCATCGTTCCTCCGAAAGGCGTCTATCGTTTGTCGATCCGTCGGTCCGTCTTGGTCATGAACCGATCGACCGATAGACTGATCGACCGAGAGACCCAAGATTGTGACTAGCGGACATGGCCAGACGGACAGTGGCCTTTCGCCGATTTAGGGTATGCTACGCGCCAGGCATAAGGATGAACATATGAAAGCGGCCGCGCCCAAAAAACCCAAGATTCGCGTTGCTGTCATTGAGCCCGATCCGCTGCGGCTGATCGGTTTTCGCGCGCTGTTCGAGTCCGAACCCGAATTTGAGATCGTGTCGGTCCCGTTGGAGAAGGTGGCGACCGAGCCCGATCTGGACATGGTGATGGTCGGCAGCCACGGGTCGCAGAACTTGTTCGACCTGATGGCGGGGCTGAAGGCGTCGCGTCCCGACTTGCGCTTGCTGGTGTGCGGTTCGGGCGCGGACGACGAGACCATCCTCAAGGCGGTGGCCGCCGGCGCCAAGGGATACGTGGAGGAAGCGGCGACGCCGGAGGAGTTCGCGATGGCCATCCGCATCGTGCACCAGGGATCCGTGTGGGCGCCGCGGCGCGTGCTCTCCATTTTTATCGAGCGGGTTACGACCTCGCCGGGGCGTATTTTCCCGGCGGGACGCGTCACTTTTACCGACCGCGAAAAAGAAGTGCTGGAGATGCTGGTCGCCGGACGAGCGAACAAGGAAATTGGAGCGGCGCTGGGCATCGAAGAGCGCACCGTGAAGGCGCACGTCGCCAAGCTGATGCGCAAGGTCGGGGTGCAGAACCGGATCGCGCTCTCGGTGCATGCCATCACGCATTCGCTGGTGACCAAGTAGCTAAGCTTAGCCACGGATTTCCACGGATGAACGCGAATCGCAAGCAACCTGCATCTGATTCGTGAATATCCGTGGTAATCCGGGGCCGTTTTTTGGGGCGGCAGGGCTTCGGCAATCGCACATTACTTTGGGTCAGGAACCAGCGAGATTTGCGCGCTTCTGACACCCGACGCATACTGCGCTCACCTACCACAGAACCCTGGGAGTTAATTCCCCGGGTCGCGGACACTAAAACCGCGAACCGGGTCTCGAACGGAAGTCGGGAGCGAACTGGGCCTCGCTCCCGGCTTTTTTTCTTTTCCCGCACCTTCGACGCCACCGCCACCGGCAGCATCTAAGCTGTAGTATTTTGAATGCGCGCCACGGAGAACCAATTCCCATGAAAAAAATTCTGATTTGTATGCTGCTAAGTGTGTTCACAACCCTGAGCTGGGCGCAAGGCGATCGCGACAAGGTGCTGGACCGCGTGACGGAAGCGGGCACGGTGATGAACGAAATCATGGCTGCGCCCGACAGTGGGATACCGGATGAGATACTCGGGTCGGCGCAGTGTGTCGCCGTGGTGCCCTCCATGCTGAAGGGCGGATTCATTGTCGGCGCGTCGTACGGCAAGGGCCTGGCGAGCTGCAAGACATCGAACGGCTGGAGCGCGCCCGCGTTTTTCCGGGTGGAAGGCGGCAGCGTCGGGTTCCAGATCGGCGGGCAGGCGGTGGACCTGGTGATGGTGATCATGAACGAGCGCGGCATGCGGGCGCTGCTGTCGAGCAAGTTCAAGCTGGGCGCGGATGCGTCGGTAGCGGCGGGGCCGGTGGGACGTCACGCCGAAGGCGCCACCGACTGGAAGATGCGGGCCCAGGTGTTGACCTATTCGCGGGCGCGCGGCGTGTTTGCCGGGATATCGCTGAACGGCGTGGTGATCAAGCAGGACCGCGACGACACGCGCGCATTCTACGGGCGCATGGTAGGGTATCGGGCGCTGCTGACCGGCGTGCACCCGGCGCCGGCGGATGCCAATCCTTTCCTGGAGACACTGCGGCGCTACGCTCCGGTGAAAGCGGCGGAAGCGCCCAAGCCGGCGGCGGAAAAACAGCCGGACAAGCAGTAGCTGCTAGAACTGGTTTAGAGTCGCTTTTGGGAAGGGCACGGCTTCAGCCATGCCGCCGAGCCCGCAAGAATACTGGGCTTTAGCCCCAGAGGGATTCCATTCTCAGCTCAAGCCGGCGTTGGTTCATAACCTGAATGCCGTCCCGCTAACTCCCAACTACTAACTCCCAACTCCTCTTCAGTGCTTGCGGTCGCCGTGCGAGTGCTGGTGCGGCTGTGAACCCTGGCCTTCCCCGTCATGCTTGTGTTCCTCTTCCGCCTCCTGGTAGACGGGCGGCGGGCCGAGGGAGCCTTTCGCGGGCAGGTGGCGGATGTAGCGAATGATGGCCCACTGCTCGTTGTCGTCGAGGACGCCTCTCCAGCCGGGCATGCCGGTGAACCGGATCCCGTTCTGGATGATCCATTTCAATTGGCCGTCGTTGTAGGCCTGCACGCTTTTGTCGCCGAGATCGGCGACCGGGGGCGACATGGCGTCGGCGAACGGCACCCCGGTGTTGTGGCCATCGAGGCCGTGACAAATCTGGCAATGATGCCGGAAGTGCTCGGCGCCGGTTTTCTGGTTTTCCGGCGTGTCGGGCAAGGGATTTTTCCAATCCTTCCCGCCGATGGTCTGCTGCTTGATTTTCTTGACCAGCGCGGCCTCGGCGCCGCCCGGGGCGCCGGCGCGGCAGGAAATCAGGAGCGCGATGGCGCTGGCAGCGACCACTATCTTCCACGAATGCCTGCAATCAACCATGCATGCCATCCTTTGAGCAAAGAGATGATAAATGGTTGGGGCACAAGGTTACGAGAACCGGGGCCTTGCTCGGATTGACAGTGAAATGGTCGGGTGCTAGCGTCCGGTCACCCGTCAAATGCGCCATCGTCTCGAGTATGCGCTGGTCTGGCCGGTCGTGAAGATCCTGGGCGCCTTGCCGCGCCCGTTGGCGCGGACGCTCGGCATTCTGCTGGCGGGCGCGGTGTATCGCCTGCACCGGCGATTGCGAAAGGTGGGGCTGCGCAACCTGGAGATTGCCTATCCGGAAATGGCGGCTGCCGAGCGCAGGAGGATCGTGCGCGGCGTGTTTGTATCGCTGGGCCGGCAACTGGCGGAATTCTGCCGGTTCCCGCGCTACACGCGGGACAACGTTTCGCAGGTCGCGGTGTATGAGGGCTTCGAGAATTTCGACGCGGCGCAACGTCGCGGCAAGGGCGTGCTGTTCCTGACCGCGCACCTGGGAGGATGGGAGGTCGGGTCGTTCGTACATTCGATCCACGGACACAGGTTGCGGATCGTGGTTCGCGCGCTGGACAATCCGTATCTCGACCGCTTGGTGGAACGCTATCGGACGTTGCACGGCAACTCGACTTTCGAAAAGCAGGACTTCGCGCGCGGGCTGATTGCGGCGATGCGCGCGGGCGAGACGGTCGGGCTGCTCATGGACCAGAACATGACCCCGCCGGCGGGCGTGTTCGTAGATTTTTTTGGCGTGCCGGCCTGCGCCGCCAGCGGCATCGCGCGGGTGGCGTTGCGCACCGATGCGTCGGTGGTGCCGGCGTTCACCATCTGGGACGATGTGCGGCGAAAATACCTCATTACGTTTGCGCCGCGGCTGGCGCTGCCGAAATCCGGCGATGACGAGCGCGACGTGGTCAGCGCCACCCAGTTGTTCACCAGCGTGATCGAGGAGTACGTGCGGAAATTTCCTGACCAGTGGTTGTGGGTGCATCGGAGATGGAAGACAAGGCCGGAGGGAGAGCAGCCGTTGTACTAGAACTGGTTTCAAACATCAGTCTTTGGGTAGGGCACGGCTTTAGCCGTGCCGATCGAGGCCGCAAAAATAGTGGGCTTTAGCCCCTGAGGGACATTTTTCCTGAGGCGAAAATGTATTTTTGAAACCAGTTCTAATTGCGAGGTCCGAGTTGTGATTGCGAGTGGCAAACCATGAAGCTCAGCGAGATTGCAAAACACATCGGCGGCAGGGTGGTGGGCGCAGACGTTGAGGTCGGCTCGGTGGCGAGCATCGAGTCGGCAACGGCGCGGGGTCTCGTGTTCGTCGACAACGAAAGACATCTGGCGGCGGCGCTTGCGTCGAAAGCAGCGGCGGTGATTGCGGGTGAGTTTGCGGACACAGGTCAGAGACCCGTGCCAGACAAGTCGCTGGTCATCGCCAGGCAGCCGAGGCTGGCGTTCGCCAAGGCGTCGGAGTTGTTGTGTCCGGTGCGACGGCCAGGTCCAGGAATCGACGAGAGTGCGGTTGTGCATGAGAGCGCGCGGCTGGGCAAGGGAGTTGCCGTCGGAGCGCATGCGGTGGTTTCGGAAAAAGTCACCATCGGTGACCACACTGCGATTGGCGTCGGCGCGTTTATCGGCGCGGGCGTGCGCCTTGGGGCAGGTTGCGACATCAAATCGAATGTCAGTATTTATCCGGCCACGACCGTGGGCGACCGCGTGATCGTGCATGCCGGGGCGGTGCTGGGCAGCGACGGTTTCGGATTCGTGCGCGATGAGCAGAGCGGCCGGTACACGAAATTTCCGCAGATCGGCAGGCTGGAGATTGGTGACGATGTGGAGATCGGCGCCAACAGCACCGTGGACCGGGGCGCGCTCGACGCGACCGTGATCGGGCGAGGCACGAAGCTGGACAACATGGTGCATGTCGGGCATAACGTGCGCATCGGCGAAAATGTAGTGATCGCGGCGCAGACAGGGATTTCGGGCAGCTCTGTGATCGAAGATGGCGTGGTGGTCGCCGGGCAGGTGGGGATCGCGGACCACGTCACCGTCGAGAGTGGCGCGATCTTGGGCGCGCAGTGCGGCGTGCCGACCGGAAAAGTGATCCGCGGCAAGGGCATTCTGTTTTGGGGAACGCCGGCGAGGCCCATCAGACAGTATTTGAAAGAGCTGGCCGTGCTGGCGAGACTGGCGAAAAAATCGTAGTCGGTAGTCGCTAGTCCGTAGTCCGGACCGGACTACCGGCTACGGACTACCTTTTGAAACGGTACAAATGGCCCTAGTTGTTATCGGCGGACATTCGCGGAGCGTGGGAAAAACCAGCGTGGTGGCGGGGCTGATTGCCGCCATGCCGGAGCGCCGCTGGACCGCCGTCAAGATCACGCAATTTGGGCACGGGGTTTGCTCGGCAAGCTCAGAACTATGCGACTGCGCCACCGCCGATGATTCCTGGGCCATCATCGAAGAGCGCGACCGCTCGGGAGAGAGCGACACGTCGCGGTTCCTGGTGTCGGGGGCGGAGCGTTCGCTGTGGGTGCGGACGCGCCAGGGCAATTTGGCGGAAGCGATGCCGGCGTTGCGCAAACAGATCGCGGGCGCCGAGAACGTGATCGTCGAGTCGAATAGCGTGATGAAGTTTTTGCGGCCGGACTTGTATTTGACCGTGCTGGACTACGGCACGGCGGATTTCAAGCCCACGGCGCGCGAGTTTCTGGACTTTGCGTCGGCGGTAATTTTGCACGACGCGCCGCCCGATGCGCTGCCGGCGTGGAGCGGAGTGTCGCTCAAGCTGATCCAGGGCAAGCCGGTGTTCCGGGTGCGGCCGCCGCGCTACGTGAGCGAGGAAGTGGTCGCGTTCGTTCGCCAGAAGCTGGCGCTCTGAGTTCACAGCATCCGCTTCTCTACTCACAACTCAGGATTCATAACTCGCAACGTACAATTCCGTCATGCAAACGTTCGAAGTCTTGTTTGACGAGGGTGAGCCGGCGGCGGTGGAGGACGCGGCCTACGAGCCGTACGGTCGCTTGGGATTTCCCGTGGCGCCGGCGGGCAGGCCGTGGATCTACTCGAATTTCGTCCAGTCGCTGGACGGGATCGTGTCGTTCAAGGGCAAACACGCAGCCGGGTCGGACATTGCGCGCTCGCAACCGGACCGCTGGCTGATGGACCTGCTGCGGACGCATGCCGACGCAGTGCTGGTCGGGGCGAATACGCTGCTCGGCGAGACCGAGCTCGGCGACCGGCCGCGCGGGCCGGTGTTCCGCATCATGGACGCGGAACTGCGGCGTTTGCGGCAGAGGCTGGGAAAGCGGCGGGAAATGAACATTTTCGTGACCGGCTCGGCAACCTTGGACTTGTCGGCCTTCCGGGTGTTCGACGGTGAACTGGTGGACGCGGTGGTGGTCACCACAAAAAACGGGGCCAAGCGGCTGGCGGAGAAGCAAACCCATCCGCACGTGCGGGTGATCGCGGCGGGCGAAGACAAGTTCGTGGACTTGGCCGCCGCCGCCGGGCTGCTGCGGCGCGAACTTGGCGTCGAGTACTTGCTGTGCGAGGGCGGCCCGACGCTGTATGGACATTTGTCGCGCGCCGGCCTGGTGGATGAAAAGTTCGTGACCATGTCGCCGGTCGAGGTCGGACAACTGGCGCCGCCGGAGCAGGAGAAATCAGCGGCGGACGTGCGCAACCCGTCGCCGTACCGGCCGACGACCTTCCATGCGCCGGGATTTACCTTCGAGAATGCGCCGTGGTGGCGGTGGATGAGTTGCCGGAGAGTGGCGGACCACCAGTTTTCGAGGTACCGGAAAAAATAGTCCCGAGGTGTTAGTTGCCGGTCGTGAGAGCGCGGCCAGCCAGGCGCCTTTTGCCTCGAGGCTCCACCGGCTCGAGCTACATTCCGGCGCTGCGCAGGCGATCAAGGTCAATGTGCACGGTGCGCCGCCGGAACAGGTACCGCGCCATCAGAAGCCCCACCCAGAAATAAATCGCACGCCACATAACCGTACTCCCCCGAAGCGTCGCAAGCCGTTTTGGACGGGCGGGCCCGGCAGGTTTGCCGGACCGCGCCCATTTGGCCCTTGAGCGACGATGTGACCCAACTGCCGCATAACCTATCGCGATACGATAAAGGGGGGAAGATAGCGGGCGTAATCGGGGGAGGTTACCTCCGTGATTCGGCCTGCGCATTCAGGGGTTGAAGATCCGCGGGACGTGCTGGTGGGAGCGCGAAACCGGTCAACGGGCGTAGCGCCCCATCAGTTCGCCGCGGGCAAGAATATGCCCTTGCAGGGCGCGCTCGAGTTCCTCGCGGCCCGCGCCTGGTTTGACGGCGGGTGCGTTGTCGAGCGCATATAAACGGAAGTAATAGCGGTGCGGTCTTCCCGGCGGAGGGCACGGTCCGCCGTAACCGACCTTGCCGAAATCGTTGCGGCCCTGGCGGGCGCCGTCCGCCCATTCCGCGGTCTTCGGCAGGTTCTCCGGCAACTCATGCGTGCCGGCGGGAATGTTCCACACCATCCAATGAGTAAAGGTACCGCCCGGAGCGTCAGGATCGTCGAGGATCAAGGCAAAAGACTTCGTAGTCGGCGGGGCGCCGCTCCAGGCCAGTTGCGGGGAAGTATTCTGGCCGTCGCATGTTTCCCGTTTCGGGAATTCGCCGCCGGGGGAAATCAATTTACTGTTGACCTGCATGGCTCCCTCCGTATGCGCGGCGTAATTTGTCGCGTAAAGACCGGCCCTGAGATGAGCGAAACCGCCGGAACCCCAGATTCCATGCGCTTCTGCCGCGGTCTGCATGTACACCGATGCGGTGAGCAAGGTCACAATCAGGAGCGACATTCGCCACATACCCCTGCCATTTCATCAGAAGCCGGAGCGGGTTGCCAAGTGGGTGCGGAGGGCGCCACGGGAAACGGCGGAAACCCCGTGTCCATGCTGGTTTCCGCGGGCGCGCACGAACGTCCGTTCGGAGCGCCTAACGACCGTTCGAAAGTTTTTTCTTGACCGGAAGGGTAAGATGGAATGTCACAGGGGGTTGTGTCGTGTTATCACCTTATGGACTCGATATCATAGAAAGCTGCTTCACCTGTAAGCTCCGGGCCGACCGGATATTCTGCGATTTGCCCACTGCCGCCCTGCAATCATTCGAAGCTATTAAGTACGCCAGTGCTTATCCCAAGGGCGCAGTGTTGTTCGTGGAAGGCCAGGCGCCCCGCGGAATTTTTGTCCTCTGCAAAGGGCGGGTGAAGCTCTCCATCTGTTCCACCGACGGAAAAACCTTGATCCTGAAAATCGCCGAACCCGGCGAAGTGCTCGGGCTCAGCGCCACCGTTTCCGGCAAACCGTACGAACTCACGGCGGAGACGATCGATCCCTGCCAGGTCAACTTCGTCAAGCGCGAAGATTTTCTGCGTTTCCTGCGCGAGCACAGCGAGGCCTGCTTCCGCGTGGCCGAGCAATTGAGCGAGAAGTACAACACCGCTTGCCACGAGATCCGCTCGCTGGGGCTTTCACACTCGGCGGCGGAAAAGCTCGCCAAGCTGCTGCTGGAGTGGAGCTCGAGGAACGGGGAAGCCAACAAGCAGGAGCCGCGCGTGAAGATGGCGCTCACCCACGAGGAGATCGCGCAGATGATCGGGACCTCGCGCGAGACGGTCACGCGTCTGTTCGCCGAATTGAAGAAGCGGCAGATCGTGCACGCCAAGGGTTCGACGTTGCTGATCCGCAACAAGGCGGCGTTGAAAGCCCTGGCCAGCGTCTAGGGACGTCTCAAGTCTTCGCCGGAACTTCGCTGCGCCATGACGGGTGCGGCGGAGAAAGCTCCTTGTATTTCCTGCCGAAGCCCGCTCCGAGCTTTGATTTTTCGGTTATGCATCACTACAAACAGTGATAGCAGTCACTGTCTTGGTTCCCCGCGGCAAGCATCATTCCAGTGTCATGGAAAGCGCCAAGCACCAGAGCTGCTTTACCTGCGAGCTGCGGCCGGACCGGGTTTTCTGTGATTTGCCGGCCGAAGCGCTACAGGCATTCGACGCCATTAAGACCACCACGAGCGTGCCGCGCGGAGCGACATTGTTCGCCGAAGGCAAACAGCCGCGGGGAATTTATGTCTTGTGCGAAGGGCGCGCCAAGCTCTCGGTCTGTTCCGACGTGCGCAAGCGCCTGATGCTGCGCGTTGCCGGGCCGGGCGAGGTGCTGGGCCTGAGCGCCAGCATGGCGGGCCGGCCCTACGAAGTGACCGCGGAAATGCTGGACACTTCGCAGGTGGCTTTCGTCCGCCGCAAGGACCTTCTGCACTTCCTGCGCGAACACCGCGTGGCCTGCCTGCAGGTGGTTCACTTGCTCAGCCAGGACCTGCATCAGGCCTATGACCGAGTGCGGTCGATCGGACTAGCGCGCGCGCGCCGGCCCCACCTGGTGCACCCTGCCTCGCACGCTGCCGCGCACAGCAACTGAGGAGATCATCGCCGTCCTAACAACGCCCGCTTCGGCGGGCGTTTTGTTTGCCCGAGGGGAGCGTGGCGAATTGTGCCGCCCTCATTTTTTGCCCCGCATGGCCCATCCTTGAGCCGATTCATCATGACGCGTCCGATCGCGGCGGGGGCCGCTTGCCCAGGTGATGGAGCTCACGTCGTCAGGTGATAACCACAGCCGGGGTGATTACAGTCACCTTCAGACGTGAGGCGACTCACAGCCGGTTGGTCGCCGATCTGAGAACGTAGGAATGACCCCGCCTGCGTGACGTGTGTCACCAGTACTGGGGTTACCACGGCACGCTGAGCAGGTACTGGATGACCGTATCCCGACGCACCACGGCCCGGACGCAAATCCTGTTAGCGCTGCTGCTGTTCACCGCGTTCCTGCTGCTCGCCGGCGGCGCCGCCCGGGCCGAGGACAAACCCAACGACACCTGCCTGGCTTGCCACGCCGACAGGACGCTCACCACCAAGCGCGCCGGGCGCACGGTTTCGCTGTTTGTCGAGGCGAAGAAGTTCTCGTCATCCATCCACGGATCGCTGTCCTGCACTAACTGCCACGCCGATCTCGAGGGCAAGGACCTGCCGCACGAAACGCCGCTGAAGAGAGTGGACTGCGGCACCTGCCACGGCGAGGAGGCCAAGCAGCACGCCAAGTCGCTGCACGGCCGCGCCGTCGCCCACGGTGACCCTCTGGCGCCGCGCTGCACCAGTTGCCACGGCAATCACGACATCCTGCCCGTCAAGGACCCGCGCTCTCCCGTGTCGCCGATGAACGTGCCGTTCACCTGCGGCAAATGCCATCGTGAAGGCACGCCGGTACAGACGCAGCGGAAGATCGAGCAGCACAACATCATCGAGAATTATGCCGAGAGCATGCATGGCGAGGCCCTGCTGAAGAAAGGCCTGACGGTGACGGCAAACTGCGCCTCCTGCCACACGGCGCATAACATCCTGCCGCACACCGATCCAGGCTCCTCGATCGCGCGGGCCAACATCGCCAAGACCTGCACCAAGTGCCATGCGCGCATCGAGGATGTCCACCGCAAAACGATCAAAGGCGCGCTTTGGGAGAAAGAGGCGCACGTGCTGCCGGCGTGCGTCGATTGCCACCAGCCGCACAAGGTGCGGAAGGTCTTCTACACCCAGGGCATGGCCGACGCGGACTGCATGCGTTGCCACGCCGACGAGAACCTGAAAGCGCGCGATGGGCGGCCGTTGGGAGTGCACGTTGAGGAGGTGGCGTCGTCCCGTCATGCCAAGGTGGCCTGCAGCCAGTGCCACTCGGAAGTGAACGCCTCGCGTGTGCGCCCCTGCGAGACCATCGTCACGGCGGTGGACTGCTCCAAGTGCCACGAGCAGATCGGGCAGGACTACCAGCGCAGCAAGCACGGCCAGCTCTTCGCCAAGAAGGACCCCAACGCGCCCGTCTGCAAGGAGTGTCACGGCACGCATCGCGTGCTCGGCAAGCACGACCCACAATCGGTGACCTTCGCCACCAATATCCCCACGCTGTGCGCGCGCTGCCACCGCGAAGGCAAGAAGGCTGCGATGCGCTACACCGGCACGCAGCACGAGATCATCCAGCACTACCAGGAGAGCATTCACGGCAAGGGCCTGCTGAAGAGCGGCCTGACGGTGACGGCGACCTGCACCAACTGCCACAGCGCGCACCGCGAACTGCCCAAGTCGGATCCGGAATCCACAGTGAATCCCAAAAACCTCCCGGCGACCTGCGGCCAGTGCCACCACGGCATTCAGGAGCAGTTCGTCAACAGCATTCACTCGCGGACCGTTTCCAGCACCAAGGAAGAGCTGCCGGTGTGCAACGACTGCCACACTGCGCACCAGATCCGGCGCGCCGACGAGGACGGCTTCAAGCTCGACATCATGGCCAAGTGCGGCCGCTGCCACGTCGAGATTGCGAAGACTTACTTCGATACGTATCACGGCAAAGTTTCGCGGCTCGGCTACACCAAGACCGCCAAGTGCTACGACTGCCACGGCGCGCACGACATCCTGAAGGTCACCGATCCGCGCTCCCACCTCAGCCGCGCCAACGTCGTGCAGACCTGCCAGAAATGCCACGCCAGCGCGACGCGGCGCTTCGCCGGATACCTGACGCACGCCACCCACCACGATCCCAAGAAGTACCCGTTCCTGTTCTGGACGTTCTGGGGCATGACTTCGCTGCTGCTGGGGACGTTCGTCGTCGGCGGCGTGCACACGTTGTTGTGGTTGCCGCGCGCCTTCCAGATGCGCCGCGAACTGCGCGCTGAGGAAGCGGCCCGCAAAGCTGCCGAACAAAAACCGGGGGAGGAGAAGCACGATGGCGACCGTTAAAGAGCCGATCGACACCGTCGTTGCGGAAGCGAATCCCGCGGCGCCGAAGGCCGCCGCCGCCGATCATGCCTTGGTCATCGCCAGCGATGAATGGGGGCCGGAGGCACCGCCCGACCGTCGCGAGTTCGTCCGCTTCACTTACCTGCACCGGACGCTGCATGTCTGCATGATCGTCAGCTTCATCACCCTGGCGCTGACCGGATTGTCGCTGAAGTTTTCCTACACCGGGTGGGCGCGGTCTATGTCGCGCATGCTGGGCGGATTTCAGACCGCCGGCTTCATTCACCGCACCGCCGCGGTGATCATGTTTGCCACGTTTATCACTCACATCGTTGACCTATTCAAGCTCAAGAAGCGCGAGTACGGATCTTGGAAGGCGTTGCTCCTGGGCCCGAACTCGATGTTGCCGATGAAGCAGGACCTGCTGGAGTTTGTCGGCACCATGAAGTGGTTCGTGGGGCAGGGCGAGCGGCCGCAGTACGGGCGCTGGACGTACTGGGAAAAATTCGATTACTTCGCCGTGTTCTGGGGCGTGTTCATCATCGGCTCCACCGGGTTGACGCTGTGGTTCCCGGTGTTTTTCACGCAGGTGATTCCCGGGTCGTTCATCAATGTCGCCACCATTATTCACAGCGACGAGGCGCTGCTCGCCACCGGGTTCATCTTCACCGTCCATTTCTTCAACACCCACCTGCGGCCGGAAAAATTTCCCATGGACACCACCGTGTTCACCGGGCACATGCCGCTGGCGGAATTAAAGCGGGACAAGCCGCGTGAGTACCAGGCGCTGGTCGCCAGCGGCCGCCTGGAGCAGCATTTGGCGGATCCGCAACCGGCCATCGTGGTGAAGACCATTCGCGTGTTCGCGTGGGTGGCGTTGTCCATCGGCTTCAGCATCGTGGTGTGGATCATCTACGCCATGCTGTTCGCGTACCGGTAGCCCGGCGCGCAGAGAGAAGGGTCCTGGCATGTTGAAACCGAGCCGTACACGGATTGCGATCGCGCTGGCATTCATGCTCGTTTTATTCAGCGCGATTTCGTGGGCCGCGAAGCAGCCGAAACAGCCGAAAATCACCGGCGCCGAATGCCTCGCTTGCCACGCCGACGCGAGCATGACCAAGGAAGTGGGCGGGAAGCAGGTCTCGCTTGCGGTGGAGGAGGCGAAGTTCAAGGGCTCGGTGCACGGAATGTTCGCCTGTACCGACTGCCACACCGACATCAAGTCGGCGCCGCACGACACGCCGCCCGCCAAGCCCAAGTGTGCCACCTGCCATGCCGACCAGGATGCCGCCTACAACCGCGGCTTCCACGCGCAAGCAGTGAAGAGCGGCGACAAACTCGCCGCCTCCTGCCAGGACTGCCACGGCAACGTGCACCAGATCCTGCCCGCCACCGATCCGAAGGCGAAGGTGCACCGCTCCAACATTCCCGTCACCTGCGGCGCCTGCCACGGCCAGAAGTTCGTCATGGAGGCCAGCGGCCACAGCGCGCAGCCGTTCATCAACTACGAAGAGAGCGTGCACGGAAAATCGGTCACCAAGGAAGGCGACAAGAGCAAGGCCGCGGTCTGCACCGATTGCCACGGCGCGCACGAGATCCTGAACGGCGGCAATCCGAAGTCCTCGATTGCCAAGGCCAACGTTCCCTTTACCTGCGCCAAGTGCCATGAAAAGGTCGAGCAGGAATACATCACCAGCGTTCACGGGCAGGCGGTGACACGCGGCAACTGGCAGGCGCCGGTGTGCACCGATTGTCACGGCATTCACACCATCAAGGCGCCCAGCGATCCCGCATCGTCGGTGAGCGCCTACAACCTGGCGCGCAGCACCTGCGCGCGTTGCCATGAGAGCGTGCGCCTGGCGGGCGAGTTCGGTGTCGAGGGCCGTCGCGGCAGCACCTACCTGGCGAGCTATCACGGGCTGGCGTCGAAGGCGGGATCCAAGGTGGTCGCCAATTGCGCCAGCTGCCACGGCGCGCACAACATCCTGCCGTCCTCCGATCCCAAGTCAACCGTCAACCACGCCAACCTGATCAAGACCTGCGGCCAGTGCCATCCCGGCGTCACCGAAAAATTTATCCAGGGCAAAGTGCACGTGGACGCGCCACTCTCCGCCGATATCGGCAGCGTCGCGGTGCGCTGGATCCGCCGCATGTACCTGACGCTGATTTTCTTCACCATCGGTGCCATGCTGCTGCACAACCTGATTATCTGGCGCCGCAAGGCGGTGCTGCGCCGCGACGCGCATCGCCGCATCGTCCGCCGCATGGATACCAACCAGCGCCTGCAGCACCTGGCGCTGCTGATCAGCTTCTTCGTGCTGGTGATCACCGGCTTCGCGCTGAAGTATCCGGACTCCTGGTTCGCCGAGATGCTGAACCTGAACGAGACGCTGCGCGGCATCCTGCACCGTACCGCCGGAGGCGTGCTCATCGCCGTGGGCCTGTATCATCTCGGGTACCTGATGGTCAGCGTCGAGGGACGGCGCCTGTTTGCCGCCATGCTGCCGGAGCCGAAGGACGCTCTCGATGCGCGCGACACCATGCGCCACTACCTCGGCCTCAATGTGGCCAAACCGCAGTTCAAGCGCTTCAACTACGGCGAGAAGGTGGAGTACTGGGCTCTGCTGTGGGGAACCATCGTGATGGCCAGCACCGGCCTGGCGCTGTGGTTCAAGGTGCAGGTCGGACACTTGTTTCCCCGGTGGTGGCTGGACGTCGCCACCGCCATCCACTTCTACGAGGCCATCCTGGCGACGCTCGCCATTCTGTTCTGGCACTTCTACCAGGTCATGTACGACGCCGACGTCTATCCGATGAACTGGGCCTGGTACGACGGGAAGATGTCGGTGGAGCATTACCAGGAGGAGCACGGCCTCGACAGCGAGACCGTCCGCCGGGCCGTGGATGCCGCGGCGGCGGAGAGCGGCGCGCCCGAGCCGCTGCCGGCGCCGGAAGAGTCGGAGGACAAGCAACCGGTCGGCCCGCGCCCTTGAGGGACCGGAATGCAAACCGGCGGGCAGGTATGGCCTGTGGTCCAGGTCACACGCGATTGTGACTTGCGCCACAGGCCGTTGTTTGTCGGCGGATTACATTTGACGTAAGCTGCGCGGTTGCTTTTTGCACCGGCGCAGCCGCAGCCGGTGCAGCATGCCACAGGAAATCCAGGAGGATTTTGGATGGCCGACCAGCCCCCCGATGAAGTAGCCTCGCCCGCCTCCCCGCAGGACCCGCCGCCGGGCCTGTTCCGGAACCCGATCAGCCTGGTCGGCGTGGCGTTGGCCGTCATCAGCGCGGCCAACATCGCATTCCTCATTTTTATTGATTACATTTCCGCCCGGCCCAGTCCTTACATCGGCATCTTCGCGTACATGATCCTGCCCGCGTTTATGATCCTGGGACTGCTGCTGATCCCGGTGGGCATGTGGGCGGAGCGCTCGCGCCGGCGCACTCAGGCGCCGTCCATGGCGCGCTACCCGCGCATCGATCTCAATGATCCGCAGCAGCGCGGCGCCTTCGCGTTTTTCGTCTGCTTCGCCATCGTCTTTGTCGCCCTCAGCGCGGCCGGCAGCTACCGCGCCTACGAGTTCACCGACTCCATCCAGTTCTGCGGCCAGCTTTGTCACTCGGTCATGAACCCCGAGTTCGTCGCCTACAGCCAGTCGCCGCACGCGCGCGTGCGCTGCGTGGATTGCCACGTCGGCCCCGGCGCCGGATTTTACGTCCGCTCCAAGCTCTCCGGCGCCTACCAGGTGTACTCCGTCACCTTCCACAAGTATCCCAAGCCCATTCCCACTCCGGTCGCGAACCTGCGCCCGGCGCAGGAAACCTGCGAGCAGTGCCATTGGCCGCGCAAGTTCTATGGCGCGCAATTGAAGGTCTTCTATCACTACGGCAGCGACGAAAAAAATACGCCCCGGCAGATCCGCATGCTGATCAACACCGGCGGCGGCGATCCCACCACCGGTGCGCCCACCGGCATTCACTGGCACATGAACATCGCCAACGAGATCACCTATGCCACCAGCGACAAGCAGCGCCAGGTGATCCCGTGGGTGCAGGTGAAAGACCAGAGCGGGCGCGTCACCGTCTACCAATCGAAGGACAACCCGGTCAAGCCGGAGGAGCTTGCCGGCATGCCCAAGCGGCGCATGGATTGCGTCGACTGCCACAACCGTCCTTCGCACATCTATCCCCCGCCCGATCACTCGGTGGACGAGGCGCTGGTTGCCAGACGGATCGATTCGACCTTGCCCTTCATCAAGCAGCAGGCAGTCGCGGTTCTCAGCGCCGGCTACAATTCCACGCCGGAAGCAACCCAGGCCATCGCCACCAACCTGGAAAAATTCTATGGCGAGAGATATCCCGCGTTAGCCAAGAGCAAGGAGCTGGAAATTCGCGGCGCCATAGCCGAGGTGCAGCGGATTTTCAAGACCACCATGTTCCCCGAGATGAAGGTGGACTGGCGCGTGCACCCGAACAACATCGGGCATTTCATGTTCGCCGGCTGTTTCCGCTGTCACGACGGCAATCACGTCAGCCCCGACGGCAAGGCGCTGACCAAGGATTGCGATACCTGCCATACCGTCCTCGCCGAACTGGAGAGCGGGCAACCCGTCTACGGCAGCACGCAGGGCATGAAGTTCAAGCACCCGGTTGACCTGGGCGACATGACCGCCGTCAATTGCGCCGACTGTCACACCGGCGGCGTCGGGCCGTAAACCAGTTCCGAGTTTCTAATTTCTAGTTTCGACTGTGGCCCACATTTGCCTTGGCAAATGTGGGTCTTTCCCTGA
>DASWAR010000160.1:0-3312 GCA_036391015.1 Terriglobales bacterium | reverse complement strand
CAACGTCGGCCATTGAGGAACCAGTGCGCTCCAGGAGATACCGAAGGTTTGTCCGGAGGTATCGCCGGAGACTGTCGGCACACTCGCAATACGAAATTCTGAGTTGCTGCTGAAGTCCTTGCCGAAGGAGACGGAGCCGGGGAAATGGCTGCCGCTGAACAGGCTGACCGAGCCACCAACGCCGGTGCCTCGCGTAGCAACCTGCGAATCTGAGTTCGATTGATTGCGGTCGTAATAAGGCCTTAGCTGGAACGAGAGGAAGTTCGGGCTGAAGTAATAGCCCGTCAGATCAGCGGTTCCGGTGAAGCCCTGGCTGTGGCTGGATGGCAGATCGGCGTTGCCGAATGCCCCGTTATAGCCGACGCCGAGACTGCCACTGAGATTTATCTTCAGATAGTCGCCAATTTCCAGTTGCGCGCGTGCCGTGGCGGCGCACAGCAGGACCGCGATCAACAGCCAACTCGACTTTTGACTTATCCTCACCCTCGGATCCTTCACCGGCATGGCCAACATCCTGGTTACAGCAGCTCGATCTTTGCGTCTTTCCTCAGCTTCTGGTTGAGCGCCGCCCGGACCTGTTCTCTCTTCTGTTTGCGAAGATCGGATTGCAGCTTGCCCTTGATCTGTGCAAACGTAGTCTTGCCTGCGGGCGTGTGCGCGTTGAGACGTATGACCACCCATGCGGTACCGAGTTGAATTGGGTCGCTCACGTCGCCGGGCTTCATTGCCCGCGCCGCCTTCACCACATCGGGCGGCAGCGTGCTCACCTCCACCGTGCCGCGATCGCCGAGCTTGGTGCGCCAGTCGTCTTCGGACAATTGCTCGGCAATCGCGCCGAAGTCGCGGGAGGTTTTCGCCGCCCGCCCCAGCCGCACGATGTCCTTGATCTTGGCCTGCGATTCCGCCTTGATCGTGGCGCTGGCATTTTCGGGCGGAATGATGGAAATGGTCTGGATGGCCACCGTCTCGCCGTGCTCATACATCTTTGGATTCTTGTCGTAGTAGGCCCTGGCGGCGCCGGGCGGGATAACCGATTTCGCTTCAACCTCGGCCTTGAGCATCGTCTCGACCAACAACGAGCGCCGAATCTTTTCTTTCAGTACCTGCTTGGAACCTTTACATTCGGTCCGCAGGTATTCGTCGTACATCGCCTTCTCGGGGAACTGCCGGCGGAATGCGGCCTCCGCCTTGGTCACGCGTTCCGGGGAAATCGCCACGCTGCGGCGCTTCGCTTCCTGGTAGAGCAATTCTTCGAACACGATCATCTCCAGGGCGCCCTTGCGGATTTCCGCCTCCATCGCTTGGGGGAATCCATTGTGCTGGCGCGCATAGGGAAAGATCGCGTACATCTCCCGCCGAACGTCGATTTCGGTAAGGACCGCGCCATTGACGCGCACGGCCGGCTTGGTTGCGAGGGCCGTGGCCGCTGGCGTGATCGCCGCCAGAGTGTGCGAGGGAACCGGGGCAGCGACCTGGGCGGAGATGACCGCCGAACCCGCCAGCATCAACGTCAACATGTATGATCGAACTCTCATAATTCCTCTTAACCCTGTCGCATCGAACTCAAGAATGGGGGAGGAGAAACCTCCTCCCCCATGGGTAACTAGAAAGCCGTCGGAATCGAGATTCCGCTGCCTTCGTTGGAACCGCCCGCACCCGTGAAGTGGCACTGGCGGCAGAACTGGGTGGCCGAAGAGGCCTTGGTTCCGTTGGCGGTGTTGGCGCCCGGGTTATAGGGAGCGGCGACGAAGAAGAACGTCGGCACCGTACCCTTGCTGACGCCGTTCAGCTTCGCGGTGGTGGTGTACATGCTGTGCGGAGTGTGGCAAGTGGTGCAGACCACGTACGCCTTGTCCACGTTGGTGGGATCGACGTCCGTTGCGAAGCCCGCACCGGCGCGCGCATCAATGATCGACGGCAGTCCATAGTTCTTGTAGAACTCCTCCATGGCGCTGCCGGTGAACGTGGCGCCCTTGCCAACGACGACGACGCCCGACACGGTAGCTACGTCGAAGAAGCCCTTGGCCTTGCTGATGGCGCCCACTGCACCGATGTTGGCAAGCGGGCCGACCGGGTGATCGTTCAAATAGTTACCGAACGAGCCGCCGTCGGCTCCCAGGAGGGTCGGAATCGGCTGCGTGCCGTAGCCGGAAGGCAGCATGCCGGCAACCTGCTCGAATGACTGGTTGGTCATCATGGCGCCCTTGGCGACGTTGCCGTCGTGACAGGACAAGCACATTGCGATGCCGGTGATTTGGCGCTCGGGCGAGCTCGCTGTGACGTTGAGGTCCCCGGTGGGGAAGTTCAGCGTCGCACTGTAGATCGGACCGAGGTCCTGTCCCCAGAGCACTTCGTCACCAACAATGCCGGTAACCGCGACCGACTCGTAAGCCCCAGTCCCGCCGGTGCCGCCGGTGGGATTCCATTTGTAGACGCCGCCGCTGCCGCGCGCGCCGCTGTGCGGGGCGTGGCAGCCGACGCAACCGCGTCCGCCGTTTTGGTGGGCGCCCAACTTGTCGATCGTGAACCCCTTCGGAGGCGGCGTAACGCCACCCGGAACGGTTGTCGACCACGCCCCTGGAGTGAATTGGGCCATCGCGACGCTGGTGCAAACCAGCATGGCGAGAGCGAGAATGAGTAGTTTCTTCATGAAGAAAAGTCCTCCTGATAAAATGAAACAACGTTAACTAGTTAACCGCTGGCCCTATCGAAACCGAACTGCTTCCGGTCCCGTTTGGCCGTCAGGGACGGCCAAATCCTTTGCCGGCCTACTTGTTGGCCGCGTCCTTCGCATCCGCGGCCTTGGTCTTCGCCGACCTTCTCTCATCCGTTTTCTTTTTCGCCTCCAGGTCGCGGCGCTCCTTCTCCGCCTTGGCCTGGGCATTGTCGATGTATTGGAAAATCTGCATCCGGCCGGGAAGCTGTTCCGTCGTCAGGACGCGGTTGTTCTTGTCAATGGTCAGGTTGGCCAGGCTCTGGAATTGCCCCGGCAGAAGGCCGTGGCCGCCCAGGTAGATCAGCAATTGGCCTTCTTGCGTGAAGACTTGCAATCGGTCCTGCACCGCGTCGGCCACCCAGACGTGGCCGTCGCCGTCAATGGCAATGCCCTTCGGCCGCGCGAAGTATCCGGGCCCATCGCCCCCCTTGCCGAAGGTGCGGATGAAATTGCCCTCGGCGTCGAAAACCTCGACCCGGTTGTTCCAGGTATCGGAGACGTACAAAGTGCCGTCCTGGTCCACCGCAACGCCGGTGGGCTTGGCGAACTCTCCGGGTACAGTTGACGTGTGTTTCGTGCCGGGCTTTCCGATCTTG
>DASWAR010000159.1:0-1983 GCA_036391015.1 Terriglobales bacterium | reverse complement strand
GCTCAAGATCAGCTTCCCGGAGGCTCAGCGGAAGCTGCGCGAGGGTGATCCATCGATTGAACCTCTGCCAAGTGGCCGCGGCGAGCTGGGAATTGGCGTCTGGATGATGCAGCCGGGCGACGACAAGATCGTCGCGCGGCGCATCCGCGAGATCCTGAATCAGAGCGTGGGGCGGGCTTGAGCGGAGCCGCCGGCGAGCCGGTTTGAGCAATAGTGTGACCCCGGTGGAGTAGCTCGGGCTATTCTGGAAGAGAACGCAATTGCAGTTCTGGCCCTTCGGACACTGGTGCAATTTGCCCCTGCTTGAGCATGGCTCCCCGTGGCGTTTGAACACTGGCGAGGTCGTTTGACACTCCCCTAGATGAGAATCGATCCTTCGCCAAGGGGGCTTTTGCGTTCACCATCACATGAGTGAGGAATGCACGGATGAAACGGAAGAAGAGGTGTAAGAAGGCGCCCGCCGAACCGGCTGGCAGCGTCGGGCTGCCGAAGATCCGGCCGCTGGTGGCGGGCATTGATGTGGGCAGCGAGAACCATTATGTATGTGCACCGAGCAGCGATGGCGGCACCGAAGTGCGCGTATTCGGAGCCAGCACTCCGCAACTGCTGGCCATCGCGGAATGGCTCGAGCAGGCGCAGGTGGAATCGGTGGCCATGGAGAGCACCGGCGTGTACTGGATACCGCTGTTTGAAGTCCTGGAGAGTCGCGGCATCGAGGTCCTGCTGGTAGATGCACGTCAACTGAGTCGGGTACCAGGACGGAAAACGGATGTCCAGGATTGCCAGTGGATTCAGCTCCTGCACAGTTGCGGACTGCTGCAGGGTTGTTTCCGGCCCGAGGACGCGATCTGCCATTTACGCTCGCTGGTGCGCGGCAAGGCGGTGCTGACGTCGGAGCGATCGGATTGGCTGCGCCGGATGCAGAAGTGCCTGGACCAGATGAACGTGCGGGTGCATCGTGCGGTGTCGGATGTAGACGGGACCACCGGGATGGCGATTCTGCGGGCGATTGTGGGCGGCGAACGGGATCCGGCCCAGTTGGCCAAATTCCGCGATCCCCGGTGTCACAAGAGCGAAGCGGCCATGGCCGAGCAATTGGCCGGCAACTGGCGCGAGGACCATCTGTTCAATCTCGGGCAAGCGTTGCGAATGTACGACATCGTTGAAGAGCGTATGGCTGATTACCAGCGCGAAATCCAGAGAAAGATGGAGCAACTGCATTGTGGGCAGGCGGATCTTGACCCGCTGCAACCGGTGAAGCGCAAGGAGAAAGCCAAGGCGATCAAAAGGCGGGGCCAGGAACCGATGCGGAACGTTCTGCATGGCATGACCGGGGTGGATCTGACCACCATAGACGGCATTGGAGTGGAGACGGCGGAAGTAGTGGTCACCGAATATGGCCGGGACTTGAGCCGGTTTCCAAACGAGCGACAGTTTGTCAAGCACCTACGGCTGGCGCCCCGCCAGGCGATCACCGGGGGGAAACCGATGCGCAAGGGCAAGGGCAGGAAGAACAGTACGCGGGCCGGACGAGCATTGCGGATGGCGGCGACGACCTTACAGCACAGCCAGACCGCTTTAGGGGCGTACTACCGGAGGTTGGCCGCCAACAAAGGTGCCGATATCGCGGTCTTTGCCACGGCCCGCAAACTGGCGACTCTCATTTATCGCATGCTCCGCTGGGGGCAGACCTACGTAGACGACGGCGCCGCCGCGTACGAGAAACGCTACCAGGCCACCCGCATCCGCAGGATGAATGCCGCGGCCAACCAACTGGGCTATCAACTGGTCCCCAAAGTGGAAGCGGCATGAGGCCCGGTAAGTTATAGAGCGCGAATGGGGTCACAGATGAGGCCGCGGCGGGGCTTAAGCTCCGCCTGCGCCGGTTGAAACCGGCGAGCGGGATGAATCCCGCTCCACGCTTCCGTGCGGCCAGTTGATCGTTCTCCTCCACATTCAAGTCGCGCACCCGAAACCCAGGTG
>DASWAR010000158.1:0-8485 GCA_036391015.1 Terriglobales bacterium | reverse complement strand
TCCTTCCCATGAACCCGCAAGGGTTTTCATGGTGTCGAAGGACATCTGCGCGTCGGACTTCGGCGCGGCGGCTTTTGGCGCGTCCATCTTTTGCGCGTCAGACTGCGCGACAGTCTTCTGCGCGTCGGACTGTGCGACAGGCTTTTGCGCGTCGGACTGCGCGAAAGCCACTGTGGAGAGCGACATCAGAACAACCGACAGGATAAGACGAAGGGATTTCATGTTTCATTCTCCTTAAGCTTCTTTACTTTCGGGTCAGGGTTCTCTCTCGCGTACTCAGGTGCGAGCGATCACCTTTGATCGACGCCTAGTGTTATAGTTAACTACAACACTATATCACATGCAAGCTTTTCTTGATTTTTCTTTGGGCCGCCGCCATCCGCATAAGGACAAAGGTCTCTCGTGGCCCGTTGGCGAAAACAGCATTTCACTTAATCGGGAGTTCGGGCCTGCCCACCCGGCGAACGGACGAATCCTGGGTAGTCGCCAACTCGGACACAATGTGACGCGGGTCCACAAACGGGCTTGTGGAACACTGAGATAGTCGGGGAGGGACGTTGGCCATCAGCCGAGTTCTTCGAGCAGTTGTGATGCCAGGCGTTGCTGGTGGGCGGCGTCGAGCTTGCGGCCTTCGGAGGTGAGATAGAAGACGTCCACCGCCATGTGGCCTTGAGTGTCGATGAGCGCGACCTCGATATTGCACTTCTCGGCGGCGAACAGGGAACTGACGTCGTAAAGCAGGCCGGGGCGGTCCTGGGCGATCAGTTCCAGCACCGTGCTGTGGGAAGAGCACTGGTCGTCAAAATCCACTCGCGGCTTGATCTTCAGCGCAGGGGCGGAGGGTCGCTCGCTCTTCAGGCGGTTGTAAACCAGCTTGTCGAGGTTAGCCGCCCCACAGAGGACGTCCTCAAGGTTGCGCTTGAAACGTTCGCGCTCGGGCGGATTCATCACAAGAGTGCCGAAGCGGTCGGAAAACTGAAACGTGTCAAGCACGATGCCGGAGTGATGGCAGAAAGCGTCGGCCTTGACGATGCCCATGCCCCAGGCAAACAGAAAACCAGCGATGGTGGCAAACAATCCGGGACGGTCGGCGGTGACGACGGTGAGCTCGAAGAGATCGCGATTGAGGTTGAGCGACAACTGGATGTCGCCGCTGCGGAGCTGCAAGGCGAGCTGAAAGTGGAAGGCTGCCTTCTCGGCGTAGGTGCGCAAGTAGCGCTGCGGCAAGCCGCTGAGAAATTCCCGGATTTCGTGGGCGCGGTCGGGAAAAGTGGAGATGACGCGGGCCACGTCGGAATCGTCGGCGCGCACCGTCTCCTGCTCCACGCTGCGGTTTAGGTGGCGCACGGTGACGATGTAAAGCTGCCACAGCATTTCGGCTTTCCACGGGGTGAGGGCAGCCGGATTCACCGACTTGATGTCGGACCAGGTGAGCAGGCAGAGCATCTGGAGGCGCTCGGGAGTCCCGATTTTCTCGGCGAGATTGCGGATGGTTTCCGAGTCGAAGATGTCGCGGCGAAGTGCGGCCGACATTTCCAGATGACTGGAGATGAGGAAGAGCACGGTATCGCGCTCGTGCGGGTTCAGTCCGAAGCGGGCGAGGACGCCTTCGGCGATTCCCACGCTCGCCTGCACGTGCTGGTCCCCGGGGGCGCCCTTGCCGAGATCGTGCAGCAGGGTGGCGAGGTACAGCAGGTCGGATTCCTTGACTTCACTGAGCATGTCGGCGAAGCGGCGGTCGCCATCCTCGTCGGAAGCGGGGAGGCGTTGCAGGTTTTCGATGACCAGGAAGGTGTGCTCGTCAACGGTGTAGCGGTGGTAGAAGTCGCGCAGGACCAGCGAATCCACCAGCTTGAATTCCGGGAGAAGAAGCGTGAGCAGGCCGAGCGAATGCATGGCTCGCAAGGTTTGCGCGGCATGCGGAGCCAGCAGGATCTCGCGCAAGGGAGCCCACAGCGCGGGGCCACGCGGCATGCGTTCCGCCAGCGCGGGCAGCGCCTGCTCGGCGCGGCGCTCGGTGTCGGCGCTGAGGCGCAGCCCGTGGCGGGCGGTGAAGGCGAAGAGGCGGAGCACCATGTCGGGTTCGGAGACGGCGCTGGCCTGCTGCAGGAAAACGCGCCCGCCGACGACGGAAAAGTCCTGGTTGGAAACGCGCGAGCGCCATTGCTGAAACTGCTGGAACAGCGAAGAGCGCGCCGAAGGGATGTCCTCCAGCACCTGCATCATGAAGCGATGAATGGCGCGGGCGTTGTGGAAGTAGGCCCGCATCCATGACGCCGGGTCGGCGGGAGTGCGGGTGGGCGAACCGATGCCGCGCGCCGCAGCCTGCTCCTGCGCGTCCCAAGTGAGCTTGTTGTCGTCGCGGCCGTGGCGGTAATGAAGAAAACAGCGCACCGCGTAGAGGAAGTCGCAGGCGGCGGCGAATTGCGCCTGAAACGCCGGCGGAACCAGCGACGAGCGATCCGGCCAAGAGCGCTGCTTGTCGAGGGCGGCGATCAGCGCCAGCCAGCCGGCGCTGTGCTGATCGCGCAGCCCGCCGGGGCACTCCTTCACGTTGGGTTCGAGATGAAAGATGGTGTTGCCGAACTTGGCCTGCCGAGTGCGGACGAGTTCGGCAACGCCCTGCACCAAAGTTTGCCATTCGCGGCGCACCAACCTGGGCAGAAGCTCGTCGTGGAGCTGGCGGAAGAGCGCGCCATCGCCGGCCAGAAAGCGGGAGTCGAGCAGGGAGAGCGCGCCTTCGATGTTGTTGGCGTCAAGGCGGTCACACTCGTTCGGGGTGCGCGTCGCCGGACTGACCCGCAGCCCGGCATCCCACAACTCGCGGCAGAGGGCGCCGATCTTTTGCTTGACCTCGGCATCCGGCGGCTGGGCGCAGAGAAACAGCAAGTCGATGTCGGAGTGGGGAAAAAGCTCGGCGCGCCCGAATCCCCCGATGGCGGCCAGGGAGAAGGCGGGAGAATCGTCGCCGAACAGGTTGCGCCAGAGTCCGACAACCATGTTGCCGACCAGTTCGCTGCGCTGGCTGACGGCGACGCGCCCGTCGCCGGTGAGCTCGAAGGCGCGAGCGATGCGGGCGGACTCGCCGGCGTAGAACTTATCGAGCGCGCCGGTGGGCGCCGCGGTGGACATGGAATACCTCGTGGGCGGACGCGGTCATAAGGCGGTGACGCCCCGCTCTTCGTTGCGAATGCGAATGGCTTCGTCGACGCGGGAGAGAAAGATCTTGCCGTCGCCGATTTTTCCGGTGCGGGCAGCGTTGACGATGGCCTGCACGGCGCTGTCCACGAGCTCGTCATTGAGCACGATCTCGAGTTTGACCTTGGGGAGCAGGTCCACGGTGTATTCGCGGCCGCGGTAGAACTCGGTGTGGCCCTTCTGGCGGCCGTGGCCGCGGGCCTCGAGCACGGTCATGCCGTCCACTCCGATTTCCAGGAGTGCATCCTTCACCTGGTCGAGGCGCGACGGCTGGATGATGGCTTCGATTTTTGTCATGGCAGAGTTTCTCGGTTGTTGGTTATGGTTATCGGTTATCCGTTTGCGGTTGTGGGTTCAGGGTGTTTAACCGAAAACCGAGAACCGAAAACCGATAACCCCTAAGGCGCGGAGGCTTCCCAGTAATAGCCTTCTTCGCCGTGCTGCGTGAGATCGAGGCCCTGGGCTTCGTCTTCGGCGGAGACGCGCAGGCCGACGATCAGGTCCACCACTTTTAGAATCGCGAGGGTGCCGACCAGCGCGATGGTCCAGGCGATGGCGACTCCCACCAACTGGTTGCCGACCTGGCGCCAGTTGCCCTCCATCAATCCGACGGCGGCGGCATTGCCCTGCGCGTCGTGGAACACGGGATTGACCAGGCGCGAGGCGAAAATTCCGGTGAGAATGGCGCCGATGGTACCGCCGGCGCCGTGAACCCCGAAAGCGTCGAGCGAGTCGTCGTAGCCGAAAATCGTTTTGACCTTGGCCACCATGGCGTAGCAAACCACACCCGCGATCAGGCCGATGACCAGCGCCGACAGCGGAGAAACGAAACCCGCGGCGGGAGTGATGGCAACCAGGCCCGCCACCGCGCCGGATATCGCTCCCAGCGCGCTGGGCTTGCCGTTGCGAATCCATTCGGCGGCGCCCCATCCCAGCACGGCGGCGGCGGCGGCAAAATGAGTGGCAACAAAAGCGCTGGTGGCGAGGCTGCCGGAGGCGAGCGCGCTGCCGGCGTTGAAGCCGAACCATCCCACCCAGAGCAGGCAGGCGCCGATGAAGCTGAGCACCACGCTGTGGGGCGGCAGCATTTCCTTGGGGTAACCGAGGCGGCGGCCGAGGTAGGCGGCACAGACCAGCGCGGAGACGCCGGAGGTGACGTGCACCACCGTTCCGCCGGCGAAATCGAGCGTGGGAAAGCGGCCGCCCAGCGCCGCGTTCAGAAAGCCTCCCTTACCCCAGACCATGTGCGCCATCGGGCAGTACACCAACAGCGACCACAAAACCATGAACAGCGCCATGGCGCTGAACTTCATGCGCTCGGCAAAGGCGCCGGTAATCAACGCCGGAGTAATGATGGCGAACATCAACTGGTAAATCATGAAGGTCTGCTGCGGGATGGTGGCGGCGTAGTCCGCGTCAGGCTGCGCGCCGACTCCGTGCAGAAAAGCGCGGCTCAGGTTGCCGATGAAAGAACTACCGGGCGCGAAGGCGAGGCTGTAGCCGACGATGGCCCAGAGCACGGTGACGATGGCCATCATGGCAAAGCTCTGCATCATGGTGCCGAGGACGTTCTTCTTGCGCACCAGGCCGCCATAGAAAAGTGCCAGGCCGGGGCCGGTCATCATGAGGACCAGGGCGGCGCACATGAGCATCCAGGCATTGTCGGCGGAGCCTTTGGCGTCGGCGATCTGCTGTTCGAGTTTGGCGATGCGGTCGGCGGAGACGTCGGCGGTTGCTAGGACAGCGGAGGTGCGGGCGGCGCGGAGAATCGGGGCGACCGCGAAGGCCGAGGCCGCGGAACAGATTATGAGAAGAACCAGAACAGCTTTGACGCATGCACGTCGCATCGCAAACCACTCCTGTACAAGTGCGACCTCTCGTGGGCAGGGAAGCCAAGCCGATGCAAATTGCAAACGCGGGCCGGGCGAGATGGTCCCAGACTGGAGCGTAACCCGGTCAGAGCTGGCGGGTCGAATTCATAAATTCAATCGGACAGATAAATGGTTCTTATGGGAGGAACTTCAGTAAGTCAGTTTTTCAGTAGGTAGTGCGGCACTGCGACTGGGGATACCAAGCAACTGCCCCCTGCCCCCTAGCCCCTAGCTACTTCTTTCTAACATCATTGCAGCGTCAGCGGCACGGTCGTCGAGTGTTGCAGGCCCGAGGACGTGCCGGTAATGGTGATGGTCACCGTGCTGCTGGGCGTCGGCGGTTGCGAACTCGCATTGTTGGTGATTCCGCCTCCACCGCAGGCGACGAGCACGATCAGCAGCAGGAGCATGAGCGCAAGCGTGACGGCAGTGCGGCGGCGCCTCAGGCCGGCAGTCCAGACAAGGCCAAAGGGCGCGAGTGTGGCGAACCAGAAGGCGAAGAGCGGAGGGGCACGGCGAGCAGAACCCGGGCCGGATATCTGAGCCACACTGGCGGTGGTGGTGATGGTCAAGGTGGCGGAGGCGCCGTTGGCGCCGGGCGTGATCGCAGCGGGAGAGAACGAGCAGGTAACGCCCGCCGGCAGATTCGGGCAGGAGAGCGCGACCGTATCGCCGTAGGCCGCAAACTTCGGCGAAACGGCGACGGTCATGGTGGTGGATTGGCCGCGTTTGACAGAGACGGCGGCGCTGTTCGCGGCGACCATGAAGTCGGCGACGGTGACGCTGACGGCCGCCGGCGCGGAGTCATTCTCGCCATCATTGACGATCAGGTTCACGGTGGAGGCGCCGAGCGGCACAGTGACCGTCGGGGTAGCGCCGGTCACGACGCCGTTGCCTTCGGGGAACGCGCCGGTCCAGCGGTAGGTGAGGGCGTCGCCATCGGCGTCGGAGGAAGAGGTGGCGTCGAGTTTCACGGAGGCGCCGGTTGCGCTTAGCCCGGCCAGGGCCTGAGCGGCGCCGGCATTGGCGACCGGCGGGTTGTTCAGCGGCTCAACCACGACGAACGGCGAGAGCGTACTGGTGACCGCCGAAACCGTGGCGGCAGCGAGATTGACGCCGGTGGTGCGGTCCACCCAGAAACCGTTCTCTAGATGAAAAAGGCGGACCTTCGCCGGATGGTGGAACGAGGCGGGATTGAAGCGCAGCGCGACGGTGATGGGGGCGGCGAAATCGGCGTTGCTGCTGATGTCGTAGATGACGGCCGGCGTGCCGAAGCGGAACCCGGCGGGCGCGGCGGTGGTCGCGGCCGAAGCCGAAATGGTGGTCGAGCCGACGCGGGTGACACTGGCGAAGCTGACGGTGGCGGCGTCACCGGACGAGTCGGTAGCCGTGACCACGACGTTGGCGCCGGCAGGAGTGTTGAAGCTGGAGAGCGCGGGACCGACGCGCGCAGCGTTGTTGGCCGGATTCGGATCGAGCGCGTCAGAAATTGCTTTGAGGGTTTGCGCCGCCCAGCCCTGGCTCGGCGCGGTCACAACCATGGTGACCGTGGCGCTGGCGCCGGCGGCAACTGCGCCCAGAGGGCAAGTGACAACCGAAGCAGCGAAGGTGCAGGGTCCACCTTGGCTCGGCGTTGCGCTGCCAAATCCGAAGCGGTCAAGCGTGTCGGTAAGGACGACGTTGCTGGCACTGGCGGGCCCGAGGTTGGTGATGGTGATGGTAGCGGCTGACCCGCCGGCCGGCACAACGGAGACGGATAGGTCGGCAGTGGGAGCGGATTCCAGGGCAGCGACCTGCGCGGCGGTGAGCGCACCGTCCCAGATTCGAATGCGGGCGACTGCTCCGCTGGAGTTCTCGTTTTGAACCGCGTTGTCGTCCTTGAAGAAGCGGAGCACGTTGGCGCCGTCGATCACGGCCAGGCTTGAGGTATCGGCAAAGGAGAATTGCTGGACGCCGTTGACGTAACCGGTGACGGTGCCATCGGCGGCGCGCGTCAGCACCACCTGGGCGTACGCGCCGGCGGCAATCGGCGCTGATGAACCGCTCGCCACCGGATAAAAAACCAGGTTGCCGTTCAAGTTGTAGAGGCCGTCGTCGCTGGTGGCATTCTTGAAATCGAGGATGCGGCGGTAGCCGGAGATGGTGTCGAGACGGACTAGCGCCGCCACGGTGTAGACCGCATTGGCGAACAGGCCGGTGGTCGGGCTTAGTTGCAGGCCGTTGCCGGTGGGGAAGACGAGCACGGTTTGCGAGGCGCCGCGCACGCTGTCGGTGGCAAAAGCGTTCGTGCCCGAGCCAATATCCACCAGGGCCGGATCCTCGCCGACCGAACTGGTGTACACATTGGCGAACTGGTAGTCGGCCACCAGCGCCGGCGTGGAGGCGAAGATGAGGAACACGGCGGCGCTCGCCGACTTGCTGGGATCGGCCACCGAGGTGGCGTTGATGTTCACTATGCCGGACGACGCCGGGGCGGAATACAGTCCGGAAGCGTCGATGGTTCCGACCGTGGCGTCGCCGCCGACAATGCCATTTACGCTCCAGGTGACGGTGGTGTCGGAGGCGTTGCTCACCGCCGCCGTGAACCTCTGCGTAGAACCAGCAAGGATGGTGACCGCCGTGGGCGAGATGGTGACCGCCACGGTAGTCGCGGCAACGATTTGTGCCGACGCTATGGCGGAGTTATTGGTGTTGTCGGGATCGGCGGCGAGAAAATCCCGGCGCGCGGTGAGTGAGTAACTCCCAGTGTCGTTCGGATAACACCCGGCGCAGACGTTGACCTGCGCGAACAGGGTTGGCGCCGCTGCACCTATTTGGAGTGCAGTGGATTTGCCGATGAGGAAGAAATCAGTGCGAGCCGGTGAAGCCGTGAACGAGCCGGCGACGGCGCCCATACGCATGGTCGTGGGATCTGTCGTATCTGTACTGGCCGTTCTGGCAACACTGAATTGCCCGGAATTGAAGTCGTAATTAGCGCCTCCCAGCCAGTAGTGATTAATGCCATCGCCGAGCCCGGCAACGATTGGATAACCTGATTGCCCCGGGTTGACGTAGTTTCCAATCCATGCGTGCTGACCACCGGCTTCTGCAGCGATCCGTCGCCGAAGGTGCACCAATCGGTGAAGCTGACGCACACGCTGCCGTCTACCGTCAGGCCGACGATCTCGCCCGCCGAGAAAGTTCCCACCGTGGTCACGGTGGATTGCGTGGAATTCAGCAAAATGTTGATCGGGTTGGGATCGGTTCCGTCGTAAACCACCACGCCGGTCACGAAAGCTGTGCCGACCACCGAGGTGGTGGCGGTGATGGTCACTGTGATGCTGGCGTTTGCGGCGATCGAGCCGAGAGTGCAGACGATCACCTGGCCGCTCGGCGTGCATGCCGCAAAGGTATAGGAGTTCAAGGTCATGCCCGCG
>DASWAR010000157.1:0-8948 GCA_036391015.1 Terriglobales bacterium | reverse complement strand
AAATGCCGTAACCCCGCTCCTCCCGTCTGAATCAACTGTTTAACATGAAGCGAGTGGTCACCCCGGAACTGCTGGATAGCGATGCGGCGACGCCCGCCGACGTCCAGCAAACGCTCGCCGACCTGCGGCGCATCAACCGCTGGTTTGGCGGCATCAGCACCACGCAGCGCATGCTGGAGCAGGTGGTTGCGCGCCTTGGAAAACGATCTTCTGACCACGGCGAACTCACCATGCTCGACGTCGGCGCCGGCTCCGGCGATGTCTCCCTCACCGCTGCCCGCCAAATCCGGCCGCCAGCTCAGATCAGAGTCACCCTCATGGACCGCATGCCGGCGCACCTGCCGCGCAACGGCACCGGTACGGTCGCCGGCGATGCCCTGGCGCTGCCGTTCCTGGACAACAGCTTCGACCTGGTGACCTGTTCCCTGCTGATCCATCATCTTGAGCGCGAGCAAATTGTGCAGTTCGTCAACCAGGCGTTGCGCGTCGCGCGTGTGGCCGTTCTCCTCAACGACCTTCGCCGTGAGCCTCTCCACCTTGCCCTCATGTATGCCGGTTATCCTCTGTTTGCGCGCCTGACGCTGCACGACGGCATCGCCTCAGTGCGCCGCGCCTACACGCCGCAAGAACTCACGTTCATCCTCGGGAATACCGATGCCGCTGGGGTCGAGATGGAAAACCGCTATCTCTACCGCATGGGAATTATTGTGTGGAAGAGCACCGCTGATGGCTAAAGCCTGAGTTACCGAACCACAATCACTTCCCGCACGTTGTCTCGCGCCAGGAAGAACTTGAGCGAGGCGAACTCGCGGAAAAGATTTTCGATGTGGCGGTTGTTGAACACCCGCTGCAAGCGGAATACTGCCGGGCCGTCGCGCGGGGTCGCTTGCAGTTGCAGCATGTCGTTGCCGGCGATGTGGTAGCGGCAATGCGGAGCGTCGGGGCCGGCATCGCGGGTGTGGAAAAACGCCAGCAGGATGCCGCCCGGCTTCATCAGCGCGCACAAGCGTTCCACCACCGGCTTCACCAGCGGCTCCGGAAGATAGTCGGGGACGTCCCAGGCCAGCACGGCATCGAACTTTTGCCCCTGGTACTTCAGGCTCTCACGCAGGAATCGCGCCACGTCGACCGTTCTCTTTCCGTCTGCTCCGGTAACCAGCAACAGGGGATCGAGGGCCGCGTCGAGCAGGTCTTCGGTGCAGACCTTGTGGCCCATCCCGGTGAGGCGCGAGATGTTGGGGGCCGAGGTGCACCCCAGGTCGAGGATGCACAGCCCTTCCAGCCCGGCAATGGACTTGGAAAACTCGTTGAGCCCGCTGGAGCGGCGATTGACGCGCGCGGCCGACGGTTGCTGGTTGGGTCCATTCCCGGCGGCGCCGCCGCGGAATATTGATCGGAAAAGATTGTGCGTCACTGAACCCATGCCATAACTTCTTGGAGCGACTAGCTCATTGTCCTCCGGCTTGTGGCAAAGCGCAACGCGCCGCCGCGGTTACCGTTTCGGCTCCAACAATGACGCTTGCCCCAGCGGCGCGCTCGTCGATGCAGCCGGGGAACTGGAAACGGCCGCCACGGTTACCGCCGGCTTCGGCTCCGGCTTTTGCTCCCGCTGAACGTCGATGGAACCCTTGAAAAACGCGCCTTCTTCGATGATAACTCGCTGGGTGACGATATTGCCGACGTGGATGGCCGATTTCTTCAGCTCCACACGGTCGGCATTAATGTTTCCGTCCACCTTGCCGTGGACCATCACCTCCTTGGCCCGGATATGCGCGCGCACGCGGCCGTGCGGCCCCACCGTCAGGTTGTGACCGCGCAACTCGACGCTGCCCTCCACCTCTCCGTCCAGGTACAGATCTTCGCTGCCGGACAGTTCACCTTTCACCAGCACAGACTTGCCGATGTGCGCAACTTCGGAGCGGAATTCGTTCACAGGTTTTGGCGTTTCCACGGGACGGACCTCCTTGGGGTTGAAGACGCTAGGCGTTGAGGCGGGAATCTCATCTTCTTTGCGTGATTTCCACATACGTGATCCTCCGCTGCCTACTGACACACACACCACGGTCGCCGACCGGCGCCATCGAGACGCGGTCGTAAACAGAGCGCGGGCGCAGGCGAGGAGACCGAAGAAGCTGTTGCAGACTATATCCAACCGCGGCGAAGGCGGCAATCAGGTTTTTCGCGGCGACGGTTGCCCGCTATTGTCTGGCTAGTAACTACTGTACAATCAGCTACTTCTGCTGTGAACTTCGACGGTTCCAGCAACTATGCTTTGGCCGGTCCCTGGCTCATGACCAAGTGCCGACCGGTTCGAACTGTCGGCTCCGCTCACCGGCACATCTTGCTTTTGCGGCTGGTGCCCGCGGCGCCTTCCTTGCCAATCTGAGCAACTGAGGCGCTCTTCGACTCGTCTAATCTGTATTAACATCAGCACACAACGACTAATTTCATGCGGACACTGGACCGGCGAAGGGCATTTGTGTTGAGAGCTGCGGCAATCATGCTGCTGGCCGCGTTGACATGGGCGGCGCAGCAACCGCCGAGGGCGGACTTGCCCGCCAATCCCGCCGACCTGGTGCGCAAGGCCGTCGCCAATCAGAGCGCGCAGGACGCTGACAACACCCACTACATGTATCGCCTCACCAAGAAAAAGCCCGAGCACACTGAAACGCGAGAGATGATTGAAACCGATCAGGGCGTGATCGGCCGGCTGCTGATGATCAACGGCAAGCCGCTCAGCCCCGCCGATCGTGACAAGGAAGACAAGCGGCTGCAGCGCCTGGTCGCCGACCCGCAGCAACTTGCGCAAAAGCAGAAGAGCCAGAAGGACGATGATCGCCGCTCCCGCGCCATGGTCGCGGCCCTGCCCGACGCTTTCCTCTACGAATACGCCGGAACGAAAAACGAAGAACCCTGGGGCGAGGTGGTCATGCTGAATTTCAAGCCCAACCCCGACTTCGATCCGCCGCAGCGCGAAACCACGGTTTACAAGGGCATGCAGGGCTCGATGGCGATTGCCGTACCCGCCAACCGCATTGCCAAGATCGAAGCCCAGCTTTTCCGCGACGTCAACTTCGGTTGGGGAATCCTCGGCCGCCTCGATCAAGGCGGGCAGTTCATGGTCGAGCAAAAGCCGGTCGAGGGCACCAACCCCGCTCACTGGGAGCCCAGCCACATGGTCCTGCACTTCACCGGCAAGGTGCTCATCTTCAAGACCATCAAGATCAACGAAGACGAAGCCACCACCGACATCCGCCTCGTGCACGACATGACCGCCGCACAAGCCGTCGATCTGCTGAAGAAACACGACGGCGAAATCGCCGAGAACAATGGGAGCAAGTAGATGGTAGCTGGTAGTTGGAGTCCGAACTACGGACTACCGGCCACGGCGCTGGGCCGGAACGTCTCTTTCCGCACCGTTAAGCGCTCAATCAAATCCTCGCGCACCCGGTAGCCGGTCCCCGGCTTGTCCGACACGCTGATCAACCCCTCGCGCGTAACTTCGACCTCGGGCTCGATGATGTCTTCCTTCCAATAGCGCTTCGAGGCCGACACATCGCCCGGCAAGCGGAAATTTTCCAGGGTGGAGAGCGCGATGTTATGCGCCCGCCCGATGCCGGTTTCCAGCATGCCGCCGCACCACACCGGGACGCCATGCGCGCTGCAAACGTCGTTGATCCACAGCGCCTCTCTGAATCCGCCCACGCGCCCCACCTTGATGTTCACGATCCGGCACGCCCCCAGTCCCAGCGCGGCCGCGACGTCGCGCCCGTGGCGGATGGATTCGTCCAGGCAGATCGCCGTCTTGATCTGCTTTTGCAGCCGCGCGTGAAAAAAGAAGTCGTCGTTCCACAGCGGCTGCTCCATCATCAGCAGGTTGAATTCGTCGAAGCGCTTCAGGTGTTCGAAATCGTCGAGGCGGTACGCGGAATTGGCGTCGCAGCTCAGCAGAATCTCCGGCCACCTGGCGCGGATCCGCTCCAGCACATTGACGTCCCACCCCGGCTTGACCTTCACCTTGATGCGCCGGTACCCGGCCGCCAATTCGGTCTCGACCTTTTCCAGCAACTGCTCCACTGAATCCTGAATTCCGATGGACACGCCGCACTCGATCTGCCGCCGCGTTCCGCCCAGCAGCTTCCACAGCGGAATGTTTTTCTCCTCCGCTTCCGCCGCCCAGAGCGCGTTCTCGATCGCGGCCTTCGCCATGCGATGTCCCTTGACATGCGCCAGCAGCGTCCGGCACTCGCCCGCCGTCGAAAAATCCTTTCCCAGCACCGCCGGCGCCAGGAATTGCGCGATCGTTACCCACGCGGACTCCACCCACTCGCTGCTGTAAAACGGATTCTCTCCGGCAACGCACTCGCCCCAAGCGTTCAGGCCGCCGCCGTGCAGCGTGACCAGCAGGATGACGCGCTCCGTAGTGCGCCCGAAGCTGGTCTCGAAAAAATGCACCAGCGGCATGCGAATCTCGCGCAACGTGATGGCTTCAATTTTCATTGGTTATCGCCTGCAGCCTGCAGCCTGCAGCCTAGCTCCCGTAACTCCACTCCTCATCCCAGTTCCCCAACAGGAAGCACCCATTGCCATCCTCGTCGCGCCGGAACCCGAGCGCCGCCAATCCACGCGCAAACGCCGCGATCAGCAGCTCCCGATTGCGCACCTGAACTTGTGCTGCTTTTCCCCGGTCCGGCTCCGATGCCTTCCAATCGTAAATTTCCCCCGGCACGGAAACCGCCTCTTCAACTTTGAACCGAGGCAGCGCGCCGTTTCCCATCAGCGCTTCCACTCGCTTTGACCGCAGCCACCACTCCGCCACCAGCCGGTCGGTGGGCAAGCCGCCTTGCAGCGGAGAAAACGTCGACCCGTACTGATTGATGTTGTAGCGGCGCGCAATCGCTCCCAGCCGCTCCAGGTTCAGGTACGCATTCTTGATCTCCAGGGGATCGAAAGTCCACTCGATCAGCTCCAAGCCGCGTTCCAAGGCGTCCTTCCGCTGAAACAGCTTGATCCGTTGCCCGACACCGCGATTGCGATAATTCAGCCTTACGGCCAGCATGTGGGAGTGCAGGTAAGGATGCCCGCCGCGCACGCCGGGAATGCCGAGCGCGAACCCCACCAGTTGGTTGCCCTCGAAGGCGCCCAGCACCTGCCCGCCGATCTTCTGCGCCACCATGAACAGCCGCAGCGGAATCAGTTCGGCGTCGCTGAATCCCCAGACTTCCTTTTGCAGGTCGACGCACGCCATCAGCTCACTGTCGGCCTCGCAGCGCCGGACGACGATCGGCTCCGGCGCTACGGCGTCCGCTCCTGCTGCTTCGACTCCTGCCATAGCGACTCCATCTCCTCCAGCGTGGCCTCCGGCAGCTTTTTGCCGCGCGCGCGCATCCGCTCCTCCATCCACTGGAACCGCCGGCGGAATTTGCGGTTGGTCTTGCGCAGCGCCGATTCCGCATCCAGCGACAGGTAGCGCGCAATGTTCACCAGCACAAACAGCAGGTCGCCGACCTCGTCCTCCAGGCGCGCCCGCAATTCGTCGGGGATCGCCAGACCGCTGGCGCCCGCCACTCCGCGCTGCGGCGGACGCGGCCCCGGCGCGGGATACTTTTTCAACTCCTGGCGCAGTTCTTCGGTTTCCTCGTGCAGCTTGTCGAACAGGCCGCCAATCTCCGGCCACTCGAAGCCGACGTGCGCCGCCCGCGAGCTCAGCTTGAACGCCTCCAGCAGCGCCGGCACTCCCGACGACACGCCCGCCAGCACCGAGTCCTTCGCCGGTTCGTCTTTCGCCTTCTTGCCGCCGCCGGCTTCTAACCGCTTTTTCTTTTCTTCTGCCTTGATCGCTTCCCAGTTGCGCAGCACGTCGCCGGCGGTTTCCGCCTTGACGTCGCCGAACACGTGCGGATGCCGGTCCACCAGCTTGTTCGACAGCCGGTCGAGCACATCATTAATCGAGAAGCGCCCTTCCTCCTGCGACATTTCCGCGTAGAACAGCACCTGCAGCAGCAGGTCGCCTAACTCGCCCTCGAGTTCGTCCCAGTCGCGGTTGTCAATCGCCTCCAGGACCTCGTAGGTCTCTTCCAGCGTGAAGGGTTTAATCGAGTCGAAGGTCTGCTCGCGGTCCCACGGACATCCGCCCGGGGCCCGCAGCCGTGCCATGATCTGGACCGCGCGCTCAAATCGTTCGCCTGTCGTCGCCATCCTTCCTAATCTAAATGACGCTTGAGTCGAACGCCACATCGCGATCGGGTGATCGGGTGAACTGGCCCCGTTACCCTTGTGTGCTGTTACTAGTGATAAGAGGATTTATCGCCAGCGATGCAACGCATTCATCGCCGTTACGGTATGGAGCAATGGAAAGTACACGCGCATCACATCAGAGCCGCTCGCAAGTATGTCTGAGCGCGGGCGTTTTCTTGGACGGAGGAATGTCTTAATCCTGCGCGGCGAATGGTCCCATCCGCCGCGCAGGTCTGTAGTGGTGGGCCAAGCAGGTCAGACGACGATCACTTTCGTAGCCCAAGCCATGTTTTCAACGGCCTGTTTCAGGGTTGCAAGCTGCGCGTTCTTGCCGTTAACGTCCGATTCGACCACCCCACGGGCGGCCGCGCAGGACCCTCAAACGTAGATGGGGATTTTCAGGTCAACCACTTTGGCGAGCGTCTCCTTAAACGCGGGCCAGCCGACTGGGGTGACGCTGTTTGACACCGGAGTCCGCATCAATACAGTGGCGTCGCCCGCCAGATCAATGCGAACTTCGTGTCCAGCCTGCTTGAGCGCGACTGCCCACACAAATGGGAAATTAGCACGCGTCGGGTTTTCCGACCCCACCAGGCCAGTCAACAAAAAACGTTGTCCACTCGGCGTGGTGCTACTTTGTGGCTGGGTTTGAGCTTGAGCCGCGTTCAGAGTAGCCGACGCTAACGCGCCGCCCGTGAGCGCTGCGGCACAGGTGTGGGTAGCCCGTTCCAAAAACGACCGTCGTGTGGCCATGTTTGCACTCTCCTATCTGAGATTTACCTCCGCTGCCTGCAATCAGCGGTGCAGCTCCAAATACGATTTGCCGATTAAACTCAATCCCGAGGAACCCGGGCCTAGCCTCAGCGGGTGGGCATCTTCGATCTGGAATTGCTCTTCGGGAGGCTGGTACGGAAGTATGGTCCCAGATTCGGGAAAGTCAACAGCTAAGAACGCGTCGGCTTACTTCGCGGCATACGCTGACGTTCATGCTTAAGCTGCGGCGGGCCTGTTCGATCGGCGGCGCTACAGCCAGCCTCATCGCTTCACACTTCGCTGAGGCTGCTGTTCAGCTTGTCTTCATCAGCGTTACTGTTCTTGGTTTAGTACGGTCGGTGTGCTGGCGGCGAAATCTGGGCGACGGGACGCCGTTACGTGGGCTGTGCTGCTCAAACACCTCGAAAGCGGGCCGCGAGGTGTTCAAACGGCCGTACTTCGTTCACGCCACCCGGACGTAAACGGCTAATCGGACAGTAGCAGGCTACGGCTAAACGGGATTACTGTCGATATGAGCCGTGGGTGTTGAAAAAGTCGCTCTTAGAAACGGCGTTCTTGAGGTCGGGTGAGTCCTGAGGGGAGGCATGCGGTCGCGCACCCGAACATGGCCGCTAGAAATGCACTTTGAAAGTAACGTCCGCGCGGCGGCTGGGGAGCAGATAGTACTGGGCATCGCCGAATTCGCTCTCCGCGACCGGGTCGCGACGGTCACCCAGATTGCGTGCATCCGCCCGTAGCTCCCAGCGCGGCGTCCGATATCCTGCGCTGATACCCACGGTCGCGAATCCTTCCGCCAGCGACGTATTGCGCATGTTGAGAAAGCGGCTTCCGGTGTAACTGACTTCGACGCCGCCCAGGAGCCCGCGCGCCGGAGTGTACGCGATCCCGAACGCCGCAAGGTTCCTTGCAGACATCTCGATCCGCTTTCCTCCCAACTGCGTCGGCACGCCACCGAAGTCTTGAACAAAGTCGGTGAACCTGGCGTCGTGAAAGCTGTAATTCGCGCGCGCGATTACGTTGTTTCGAAGGAAGAGCGACAGTCCGGATTCGAATCCCTGGAAGCGTTCCTTGCCGGCGTTGATGAGTGCCGGTACACCGCCCACGTTGGTAGCGGTCACAAGGTTTTCAAAGTTCATCAGGAAGCCGGAGGCCTCCACTTCCATCCTTCGATCGAAGAACCGGCCCTTGATGCCGCCTTCGATGCTGCGTGAAGTCTCCGGTTTGAGGATCAAGTCCCCGCCGCCGCTTTCGCCGATGCCGAAGTCGATGGCCGCCGGCTTGAAGGTGTCGCGGTAGTTCGCATACAAGCCGACCGAGTCCTGTTTCCGCTGCCAGACTGTGTACATCGCCCCGACGCTGGCTCCCGGGCGCACGTCGGTGCGTGTCTGCTGGTCGCTTGTGCCCGCGCCTCCATCGATCACTTCCTGATGCTCATGGGTCACATTGAGCCGGATGCCGGCGTCGATGCGCAGCCGCTCCAGCGGAGTCCACTCCAACGAACCGTAGGCGCCGAAGAAATCGCGGTAGTCGTTGATATGGAAATCGAGGTCAGTGGGAGACGGAATGAGTGGCGCGGGCGAGCCGGTGAGCAGCGCCGTGTAGTCGAAGTCGGCTCCACGCGCTGTTCCGGTGCCATGCAGGTAGTCGGCGCCGACGAGCAACCGAACGGTCCGGGGCAGCTTCCACGACAAGTGCGAGTCGAGGTAAACATCGGTCAAATGGATCTTCTCGCGGAAGCCGTGGGCGTTGTCGGGAGTATTCGCAACATCGACGAGGAACCCCCGGAAGATATCCTGGCGACCAGGCGAGACAGAAACGGTCGTGGACCACTCGCCGCCTCCGAAGGCAGGACGGTCAAAGCCTCCCATAAACGTTCCGCGATGATCATTGAGGAACGCCCCCGCCATATTCTGGTTCGAATCCACCGGAACCAGCGG
>DASWAR010000156.1:0-10631 GCA_036391015.1 Terriglobales bacterium | reverse complement strand
CATTGATCACCTCGCTGAACTGGCGGATGATGTCATCGTTCTTGGAGAAAATTACCGCCGTATGTCCGAGGCCGCCGGCGTGGTTCACGGCCACGCACACTTTCAGCGCCTCCTCTACCGATTTCGCCCGATAGACCGCGAGCACGGGGAACAGTTTCTCTACTGAGAGGGGATGCTCGCGACCGACACCCGTAATGGGCGCAATCAACAGCTTGGTCTTGCGCTTCACCTTGAGGCCGACCATGCGCGCGATATCGGAGGCTCCCTGGCCGACGGCCATCGGCTGCATGCATCCGGTTTCGGGGTCAATGACGGTGCGCCCCAGCAGTTCCGTTTCCGCCTGATTGCAGATGTGCGCGCCCATCTCCTCGAATTTTTTCAGCACGACGTCATAGATTTCGTCGTCCATCACCACCGTCTGCTCGGAGGCACAGATGGTTCCGTTGTCGAATGTCTTGGAGGTAATGATGTCCACCACGGCCATGTCCAGGTCCGCGGATTTTTCCAGGTAGACCGGCGTATTCCCCGGCCCCACGCCCAAGGCAGGTTTTCCCGAACTGTAGGCGGCCTTCACCACCGACGGCCCACCCGTCGCGTCAATCAGTCCGACATCCTTGTGGTGCATCAGGTAGTCGTTGTCTTGCAGCGTGTGGGATTCCAGGCAGGTGAAGACGCCTTCGGGCGCGCCGTGCTTCAGCGCGGCTTCGTACATGATCCTGACCGCCTCGGAGCAACAGCGCCAGGCGCTCGGATGCGGGCTGAAGATGACCGCGTTCCGCGTCTTGATCGCCATGATGCACTTGAAGAGCACCGTCGAAGTGGGGTTGGTGATCGGTGTCATCGACAGGATGACTCCGATGGGCTCGGCCACTTCCACCAGCCCGCGATCCGGAAACTCGCGAATGGCGCCCACCGTACGCTTGTCCTTGACGTAGTTGTAGACAAACTCCGTGGCCACCATGTTCTTGAGGAACTTGTCTTCCAGCACGCCCAGCCTGGTTTCCTCAATCGCCAGCCGCGCCAGATCATGAGCGTGTTCCAGACCGGCCAGCACCATGGGTTTCACAATCCGGTCTACGTCCTCTTGCGTGAACTGCTTGAAGACGGCGGCGGCGGTGCTGGCCTGGCTGACGAGCGATTCCAGGCAGGCAACTCTTTCTTCGCTCAGAATTGAGATATTCCTGGTGTCGGTATCGAACTGGCGAGGGGGGCGAAGTAAATCTTGGGCACGGGCAAGGGTGGTCATGGGGCCCTCTCCGGCACTTGGCTGACCAACATGCCATGCTACCCGGGCTCGGAGCCGCGGGAGCAAATTAGAAAGACGAATATGTTGGGCCGATGCCAAATTGGAACATGGGAGGGGCGCGCCAGGGTGCGCCGCGCGTCACACCGTCTGGGTCACTTGGTGACGCAAGTTGACGCGCTGGTGGGAGCTGACTCGGCAGCGTCATTCCACGTTGTTTCCGCCGCGGGCGCGATGAACGACATCGCCCGTTCCGCCAGCGCGGTGATGGTCAGGCTGGGATTGACTCCGAGATTCGCCGCCACCACCGACCCATCGCACACGTACATGTTCTTGTAACCGAAGACGCGGTGGCGATGGTCCACCACGCCGCGCTCGGGCGACTCCGCAATCACGCAACCCCCAATGCAGTGCGCCGTTCCGGGAACGTTGAACAGGATCTCCGGCAGCATGCTCATGGGCGTGCCGCCGGTAAGGCGCGCGAACTTTTCCGCAAAATCGTTGGCCGCGGGAATGTAAGCCGGGACCCGGTCGCCGCGGCTGACCAGAAACTTGCGAAACGGCCAGAACCACGGGCGCTTCCACTGCATTTCAATGTGTCCATCGAGCGCCTGCATGCAGAGGAGAATCACCGACTCCCGCGCCCATCCCCAGGGTCGAAACAGGCGCAGCGTTTTGATGGGGTGGTGCAGCAGCGCGCCCGCCACATTCGCCAGCCACAGCAGAATCCTGTTCGGCCCCGGGCGGCCGCCGGTCAAGATGGTGCACAGCAGGCCCATGGTGTCGGAGCCGCTGGGGTACCGCACCGCTTCGATGTGGGTGTGCTCGTCAATGTAAATCCCCGACCCGATGGCAACCCCCTTCGACAAATCTTCCTTGCAGCCCGGCACGCGCACCCCGATCAGCGATTCGGAATTGGTGCGCACGTGCTTTCCCAGCTTGTCGCTGATCGCCGGCAACGAGCCGCTTTGCTTCAGGTGAAACATCAGTTCCATGGTGCCCAGCGACGAGGCCGCAAACACCACGCCGCGGCAGGTGAAGCGTTGTGGCCGGCGGCGCAGCCACGCGGTGGACTTCTCGGTACGCACTTCATAGCCCGCGCTTCCGTCGGCCGTGCCGTAGAGCGCTTTCACGTCCACAACTTGCGTTTCCGGAAAAACTCGCGCGCCGTGCTTTTCTGCAAGAAAGAGATAATTCATGTCGAGGGAATTTTTCGCGCCGTGGCGGCACCCCATCATGCAGCCGCCGCACGCCAGGCAGGTGGTCCGCTCCGGACCTTCTCCCCCGAGGTAGGGATCGGGAAACGTTGTGCCTTCCTGCTCTCCTTCCGCCGCCTGGAAAATCGCTACGCTGGTGCGATAAAAACTCCGGCCAACGCCGGCCGCTTCCGCCACTTGTTTCAGCAGGTGATCCGCCGGGCCGAGAATCTTGTTCTCGGTGACGCCGAGCATTGTGGACGCGGCTTCATAGTGCCGCGGCATCTCCCTTTGCCAGTCCGCCAGCCCGAACCATGATCCCGAAGTCCAAATCTTGTCCGGCGGGCGCAGCAAGGTGGCGGCGTAGGTAATCGAGCCTCCGCCAACGGCGCACCCGTGCAGGATGGTGACGTGGCGGAAGAACCGCATGTTGAAGAAACCGCGCAGCGCCAGCTTCGGACGCCAGAACCAGCGGTGAATCGACCAACTGGTGCGCGGATAATCGTCAGCGGTCCAGCGCCGGCCCATCTCCATGACCGCGACTCGATAGCCCTTGTCCACCAACCGGTGCGCGCTCACACTGCCGCCGAACCCGGAGCCGATCACAATGAAGTCGAAGTCGAATTGCTGGTCGCTGCCGGCCATCTCAGCCCGCAATATACTCTGGCCGGCAGTGGTTCGCCGGAGCTTATTCTGATGGCCATCGCTAATCGCTAAGCTTTTCCCGCCAGATATCCCCCGTCCACCGGAAACGCCGCTCCCGTCGCCCACCTGGATTCATCGCTGGCGAGATAGACGGCACACTCCGCGACGTCCTCCGGCGTACCGAATCTTGAGATGGCGTGCAGGGCGATGCGTGCTTTGCGCGCGGCACGCGGATTGGGCGCCTTGCGGATGAAGTCGGCCACGCCGCGCATATACGACAAATGCAAGCGTTCATCAGGCACGGAGCAGCCCTAGTCCGTCTGCCACCGGGCGGTTGGCCCGCGCAAGCTGAGCACCGGACATTCGACCTCGCACACCACCTTGTATGCGTGCATCCAGGGCAAGCGGTCCACAGGAGTGTCGGGCGCCTTCAGACCGAAGGCGACCAGGTCCACCCCAAGGCGTGCGGCCGTTTCGATGATCCTGTCGGCGACATCCCCGAATGCCACTTGGAAGTCAACCCCCGGCGGCATTGCCCCGGCGTCAGCCACCATCTCGCGCATGCGCTGTTGCAGCGCATTTACTATCCGCTGACGATCGTGAGCGGCCTCGCCATCGAGGCGTTCGACGACGTGCAGCATGGTGAGCTTGGCGGCGAAATCTGCGGTGATGGCCGTGGCCAACGGCAGGGCGCGCGCCGAGTCCGGGGAGAAGTCGGTGGGAAACAGAACGTGCTTCAAGCGCACCGTTTGCGGGTCGGACTGCCAGGAATGCGGGCCGACGGTTAGCACCGGGCATGAGGCATAGCGGAAAACATCTTCGGCGACCGAGCCCAGGACCAGCTTGCGAAACCCCGTTCTGCCATGCGTGCCGACCACGGCGAGATCGATGTGCTCGCGTTCAATGATGGCGCGCAGTACTTCGCCAACTTCGCCCGCCTGGACCCACGTACGGTGGTTCAGGTCCTGGCAATGGGTGTGGCGCAGAACACGATTGAGCAGCGCGCGGGTTTCGGCGCCGGCCAGGTCCATGGCGCGCACCACTGCCTCGGAGGTGCCTACATAAGCTTCGGGCGGGACAAAGGAGAAAAGGCCGGGCTGCACGACGTGTAACAGATGCAGCGTCGAGCCGAAGTGATGGGCCGCGGCCACGGCGTGCAGCAAGGCGCGTTCCGAGCAGGAGGAAAAATCGGTTGCGACCAGCACGTTGCGGATTGCGAGCGCGACTTGGGGACCTGCGGCAGCCATGGCAAACCTCCTCAAGCGTCGGGTCAGCATGCGGCTCGGAGTTCTCGATTGTCTAACTCAAGTGTACGCGTGCGCGTTTGTTACCGCTGTGACGCATGGCACATCAGCTCAGCAAGATCTACCAACCAGCAAGTACTAGCACCTTCCCCATCTGCGTCCATCTGCGTTACTCTGCAGCGATTCAGTGCCCTTCCCCCGCCTCCAGCACCACTTTGCCTTTGAACATGCGGTAGACGAACACGAAGTAGCCGATCGCGATCACGATGCCGATCGACCACCACACCAGACCCACGGACAGGCCATGGCGCGCGGCGGCGGTGTTGTAAATGGTCAGGCTGTTGGTTCGATTCATCGCCGCCGGCAGAACGTCGGGATAAATCCCGAACGCGGCGCCGCCCAGCATGCCGGCGATGTAAGCCGCCGAACAGACAAACGCCGCCTTTTCGCGGTACTCGCTGGCGAAGTAAAGCACGCCCGCCAGACTGGCGAAGACGATCAACGGGATGGCCAGGCCGATGGGCCAGCGCTTGTAGTTGTCCACCACGTCCAGGTGCACGCGGATGGTGAGCATCAGGCTGATGAAGGTAAGCGCCAGAACGACGGGCCAGGTCGCCAGCGCAATGCGGCGGGCGCGTTCATTGACCGCGCCATAAGTCTTGTGCGCGATGTAAAGCGCGCCATGCATGGTCAGCGTGGCCAGCGCCATCACGCCCGCCATCACAGTGAACCAATCCAGGATTCCCGGATGCGGGCCGATGCGCCAGTTCGTCCACAGCGGCTCGAAGAAGTAGCCGTCGTTGTTCAGCGGCACGCCGCGCACCACATTGCCCAGCGCCGCGCCGAAGAAAATTGCCAACAGGATGCTGGAAACGGAAAAGATCACGTCGAAAAAGCTGCGCCACACCTGGCTTTCCAGGTGAGTGCGAAATTCGATGCCGATGGCACGCAGCATCAGCAGCCACAGCACCATCATCAGCGGGAGATAAAAGCCGCTGAAACTGGAGGCATAGAGCAGCGGGAACGCGAAGTACAGCGTGCCGCCGGCGGCGAGCAGCCAGACTTCGTTTCCGTCCCACACCGGGCCGATGGCGCGCAGGATGGCGCGGCGCTCCTCGTCGGTGCGGCCGGCGATGAGGTGAATGATGCCGGCGCCGATATCGAAACCATCGAGCACCACGTATGCGACCAGCATGAGCGCGACAAGCACGAACCAGAGTGTTTCCATCACCGCACCTCCAACAGGTCGGGCTCGTTCACCGGAGGTTGCAACTTGACCGGCACGTCCGCCTCCGGGCCGCGATCAATTTCGCGATGAATCAGGAAGAGGAACAGGAACGAGAGCACGGTGTAAATGCCCATGAAGCCGAGCAGCGTAAACAGTCCGTTGCCCGCCGAGACCATCTTCGAGTAGCCGTCTGCGGTGCGCAGCAAGCCGTACACCAGCCACGGCTGGCGGCCGACTTCGGCGGTCATCCAGCCGGCGGTGTTGGCGATGTAGGGGAAGGGGAAGCTGAGCATCAGGATCCACAGCGCCCAGCGCGCGTCGAACAGCTTCTTGCGCCACAGCAGCCCGGCCGACAGAATCATGACGGCGATGAAGATCGTCCCCAGCCCAACCATGATGTGGTAGCTGTAGTAGAGCAGCGGGACGTTCTCCGGCTGGTCCTGCTTGGGAAATGCGTCCAGGCCCTTGACCTCCGCGTTCCAGCGCTGGTAGGTGAGGAAGCTCAGCATCTTGGGCACAAGCAGCGGGTTGTCGATTCTCTGCTGCACGGTGTCGGGTTGCCCGATGATGACCAGCGGCGCGCCGGGCCGCGTCGTGAACAGCGCTTCCATGCCCGCCAGCGTCGCCGGCTGATGGCGTGCGACCAGGCGCCCCTGGCCATCGCCGGTGGGAAATACTTGCAGGATGGTGAAGATCAAGCCCGCAATCACGCCGGTGCGGATGTAAATCTGCGCCTGGTCGCGGTGCTTGTGGCTGAGCAGGTAGAAGGCGCCGACCGCGGCCATCACGAACGAGCCGGTGATCACGGCGCCGCTCATGTTGTGGGCGTACTGCCAACCCGCCCACGGATTCAGCACCAGCGCCCAGAAACTCTGGAGCTGCACGCTGCCGTTGGGTATGCGCACATAGCCGGTGGGGTGCTGCATCCAGGCGTCGGTGGCGACGATGAAGTAGCCCGAGAGCCACGATCCGGCAAAAACCATGAACCCGCTGAACCAGTGCAGCCGGGGACCCAGCCGTTTCTCGCCGTAAAGAAACAGGCCCAGGAACGTGGACTCCAGGAAAAAGGCGAACATGCCTTCCATGGCGAGCGTCTGGCCGATGACCCCGCCGGCCCACTGCGAGAAGAGCGCCCAGTTGGTGCCGAACTGAAATTCCATGGGGATGCCGGTCACCACTCCGAGCACGAAGTTGATGCCGAAAATCTTCGCCCAGAATCGCGCCGCGCGTCTGTAGCGCTCGTCGTTCTTCCACAATGCCAGCGACTGCAGGGCCACGATCAGCGGCGCCAGGCCCATGGTCAGTTGCGGGAAGAGATAGTGATAGGTCACGGTGAAGGCGAAGTGCAGGCGATGAATGATGAGTGCGCTGTCCATACATGATCTCGTTTTGAATCAGCCAGGAACTTCTTGCCTTTGGTCCGGCGGAAGCGATGCCCGCGACAAAGCCCCACAGCCAGGCCGCAAACGCAATAATCCGATTACAGTCTCGCAACCGGCTTACGGTTTGGCTGTGATGGCAGTCACAGATGGGGGAAGTTTCAGTTTCAGTTTCAGTTTCAGTTTCAGTTTCAGGTTCAGTTTCGGTTTCAGTTTCAGTTCGGGGTTTGAGTCTGAGTTCAGGGTGAAGCTGGGAGGAGAACGCGAGAGAGCGGTTAGCCCGGGATTCTGAAACCGAAACTGAAACTGAAACTAGCTTTTCCTGCGCAAGTCCCGCCGCCGTCCGGCATCTTCGTAGCGGCGTTTTTCGTCCTCAGTTTCGGGAATGACCGGCGGGACGGGGAGGTGGTGCCCGTCGCGGTCCACGGCGACGAACGTCAGCAGCGCCGAGGCGACGTGCGAATGCGCTCCCTTGATGTAGTTCTCCACCAGGACTTTGACGCCGACTTCCATGGAAGACTTGAAAGCGCGATTGACGGATGATTGCAGGATGACGAGATCGCCGACTCGCACCGGGGTGAGAAAATCCACGTGGTCCATGGCGGCGGTGACAACATAATTTCGGGAATGGCGGTGCGCCGCCATCGCTCCCGCCAGATCAATCCAGTGCATCAGCCTGCCGCCGAGAAGCGAGCCCAGCGGGTTGGCATCGTTGGGCAGAACGATTTCCGTCATCTCCGATTGCGATTCGCGCACCGGGCGCGGCTCCAGCTTCAGGTTCTCCTGGGCCATCAAACAACCTCGCGAAAGCCTTGTCGGCGGCGCAAGTAGGATTGCAGGTAGCACTCGGCCATCTTCTGGATGCGCGCATCGGCGTGCGCGGAAGACCAGCGGCCCGCGTTGGCATCGAATTCCAGCATGCCATGCTCGCCGGGCGCATGCGCGATCTCGCAGACGAACTGCACGCTCAGAATTTGATCGCGGTCGCGCGCCAGGGAAAACCGCACCGCGTCGGACGATCGCTGGCGCGGCAGGCGCGAACACGCCCGCGCGTATCCCAGATTGCAGCTCTCACGCAGTTCGTCGTCGCTGGGCCGGACGCCCTCGTGGCCGGGCGCGGTGCAGTGGCCGGCGAAGCCATCGCCCAGAGGCAGCCGCGCCGGATGCGGCCAGGGAGGATTTTCGATCCGCTCCTGGGGAAGAAAGTAGGGGCACGCCATGGAGGGGCATTGTAACTCAGTGGTCAGTGACCAGTGGGCAGTGGCCAGTCATTGAATTGTGTAAACTGACCACTGGCCACTGCCACTTTCTTATGGACCGCATCGCCGCGCTCAAGGAACTGCTCGCCGCCAATCCCAGCAACGCCTTCGCGCGTTACGGACTGGCAATGGAATATTCGAAAGCGGGCGACGTCGCGGGCGCGCTCGCCGAGTACAACACCATCCTCCAGAGCAATCCGGATTACGTGCCTGCCTACCAGATGGCCGGGCAGACGCTGATGGATGCCGGACGAATCAGCGAAGCGCGCAAGATGTTCGAGGATGGCATTGCGACGGCGCGCCGCTCCGGCAGCCAGCACGCTGCCTCGGAAATGCAGGGAATGCTGGACGTGATGCCGAGCGAATAGCTTTTGGCTTTTAGCTTTTAGCCTTTAGCTCTCAACTCCAGAGCTTACCTCTTAACCGGATCGATTGCCGCAAACCGACAACCGAAAACCCGTAATTGCTAATCGCTAATCGCTAATGACTGCTTTTCAGCCGTCGCGCCATTCCCCACTCCACCAGCGCCGGGAAGAGCTGGTACAGCTTGGCGACCCACCAGTAGTACCGGGGCGTATAGACTTCGCGCTTACCCTTCAAGTATCCGTTGAGGATATCGCGGGCCACCAATTCGGCGCTGGCGCCTTTCTGGTTGGCGGAATTCAGGCGGCGCGGCTCGTGGCCCGGGGGTTTGTTGACCTCGAAGTTGGTCGCAATGTATCCCGGGCAGACGGTCAGCACGTGCACGCCGGTTCCCTGCAACTCCACGCGCGCCGCCTTGCCGATGGCGTTCACGGCAAACTTGGTGGCGCTGTAGGCCGCCGCAAACGGCAGCGGGATGTGCCCGGCAACGCTGGAAATATTAATGATGGCGCCGCCGCCCTGGCGCTTCATTGCCGGGATGGCCGCTTGCATGCCGTCAATGGCGCCGAACAGGTTGGTATCGAACATCCTGCGGTAGGCATCGCGGTCCATCATCTCGACCGAGTCGTTCATGCCGTGGCCGGCATTGTTGACCCAGATATCCAAGCGCCCAAAATTGTGCAAGGTCAGCGACAGCACGCGGTCAATCTCTTCGCGGTTGCGCACGTCGCAGGTGAGCACCAGGGTCACCTCCGGGTGGCCGATGCGCGCGCGCGCCGCCTCCAGCCGCGCCTGGTCACGCGAGGTGAGAACGACCGACGCGCCTTCCTCGACGAACAGCTTCGCCAGCGCCTCGCCGATTCCCATGGACGCGCCGGTGATGACCGCAACTTTTCCGCTGAGCTGTTCCGGCATGCTTCGCTTCTATCGGGTAGCGCAAGCGAAGTCAAGCGGGCGAATCGCAGCCCGATTCGCGAACTAAATTCCGAGGTCGGAAAGGCGCTCCACCGGCCGCGCCAGCACACCTTTGTTCCCGCGCACCACCAGCGGACGCTGGATGAGTTCCGGATGCGCCGCCATGACGCGGACAAGTTCGTCGTCGCTCAGATTTTTTCCGGGCACGAACTTCTTGTACGCCGCTTCCTTGGTCCGCATCGCGTCCATCGGCTTCAGGCCGGCGCTGCGCAGCAACTGCTTCAGCGCACCGGCGGTGAGCGGCTGCCTGGTGTAGTCCACCGCCTCAAACTCGACGCCTTTCGCGGTCAAGATCCTCCTGACCTCGCGGCAGGTGCTTCAGGTCGGTTTTTCGTAGATCGTGATTTTTTCGCGAGCCATGGCGTGGATGGCAGTTCGTAGTTGGCAGATGGTGGTTGGTGGTGGGTGCAAATCACCAATTGCCAATTACAAATCACTCCTCCTGTCCCCCGCTGAGCGCCTGCGCCGCCTCGACCGCAGTCGAATAGGTGACGAACACGGTCGCCAGCTTGGTGATTTGCAGCACGTCGCGTACTCGCCCGGTCAGGCCCGCCAGTACGATGGTCTTCTGCTCGCGCGCCGCCGTGGTCAGCAGGCGAATCAGCTCTCCCACCCCCGAGCTGTCAATGAAACTGACATTCGAGAGGTTTAAAACCAGGTTGCGCGATTGCTGCAGCAACTCCATTGACTGCTGGCGCAGGAGAGCGGTCTCTTCCCCAAAGGTGATTCTGCCGTTGCAATCCAAAATAAGGGCATCGCCATAGATGCGGCTGCTGGTCTTGAGCAACATCGTTCCCCCAATCGCTTCCGTCGTAACTTACTACTATCCGACGCCGAGAGGAATCAGTAAAAAGCAGCAAATTATTGCACATCCCCAACGCCGTTTCGACCGCATCTGGACACAGTGTTTTCTTGACTTCACTTAGTCCTCAGGCCAGAATTCCACGCATGCCTGGGCTTTCATAGCCCATTTCGGCATTACTCGCTCTCTTCCCCCACAGAGTAGTCGTTCGCCCGGAGATCCATGACTTTGCGTGCGTTTCGCATCCTCGCACTGCTGTGCCTGAACCTGGGTTCACTTGCCTTAGCCCAAGCTCCG
>DASWAR010000155.1:0-2328 GCA_036391015.1 Terriglobales bacterium | reverse complement strand
AGCGTGGAATTGCTCGTCTCTTGGACCTGATTATCTTTTGGGTTTGTCATTCCGACCCTGAGCGAAGCCGAAGGGGGGAGGAATCTGCTGTTGGTCGCGACTCGCCACTCACTCACTTACTGCTGCTGCTGCTGCGGCTGGCGCCGGTCCGGACGTTGCTGCATTCTTTGCAGCTCCTGCAGCAACTGCTCGGGCGTCTTCACTTGGTTGGGCTTTTGCGGCTGGCCGGTTTCGTCTCCGGGCGACAATCCAGGGTGTAGCTGTCCGGGTTGAGGTGTGCCCATGACGCCCTGTGGCGCTACCGACTGCGGTGGCGGCGGTTGGGGCACGGGCAGGGGTTCCGCTGCGGTCTCATCCTCGTCGCCGTTTGTTTCCGGTCGTTCCGCGCCAGCGGTAATACGCGGCATCACCAGTTGCCTGCTGCCGCCTGGCTGCTGGTTCGCGGCTTCGTTCCCGGGCGCCCCACCGCCGCTTCCGGCATGCGGCGTAAGAATAATTTGCGACAGCGCGTCCGGATCGGTCGGCGAGCCAAGCACGATGTAGTCGAACCGCGATCCCTGCAGCAGCGACGCCAGCACATCGCGCGGATTTCCCGGCCCGAGCTGCACTGCGGCCCGATCGTTGGCCGTGTCCGCCGGCATCTCCACCCGCGCTCCGGTGCTCGCCCGCACCGCCGACAGGATCGAACTCAATGTCGAATTCTGCGCCTGGATGCTGAGTTGACCGTTCTGATACGTAACCTGCGGCGCCACCGGCGTCATCTGCTCCGGACGCGGCGGCACCACCGGCTGCGGCGGCGCCTGCGCTGAAGGGGGATTCGGCGATTGCACGATGGTGCGCGCCGCGCGCGGTCTGCCCGGCCCCTGTCCCGACCCTTGCGCCCATCCGGCCGCGGTTAGCCCCGCCGCCAGCCCCAGCAACACTATTTTGCGAATAATCCCCGCCATTTGCTAAATTCTACACCTTTTGTACGATGCCCATCAGTGCCCGTTTCGGTACTTTAGATTGCCAATTTGAACGTCTGAACTGCCGGAATTCAGCATCCAATCCTGAGTAGCGCTCCGATAATGACCGAGAGACCCATGATCAGCAATTCGTTCTTGCGGCGTGCCTGGTTCCTGTTCCTGCTCGTCGGTGCCCTCGCCGGCCCGCTGGCCGCGCAGAACTGCCTGACGGCCGACGATCTCGATGCCGGCGCCCGGTCCACGCTCCAGAACACCGCGCAGCAATTTTTCCGCATGTCCGGCGCCGGCGACTATGCCGGCCTGAAGGCTGCTTCCGTCCCCTCGCTGGCTTCCAGTTTCGCCGGGGTCGAAACCGCCGTCACCGACCACAAATCCGACTTCGCCGGCGCTCAGGCCACGCCGTCGGCCATTTACGTGTTGGAAAACGCGGCCAAAGCGACCATGGAACGCGCCGAATACTATTGCGGCATTTTCAACTCGCAAGACCGCGTCCTGTTCGTGATTCCCAACCTTGCGCCCGGACGCTACGCCGTGGTCACCGAGGACGTGAGCGGAGGCCGCCAACTGGTGAAGCTCACCTTCGTCCTGCAGCAGCAGGGAAACCACTGGGCCCTGGCCGGCTACACCGTCAAACCCACCCAGGTCGCCGGGCACGACATGAGTTGGTATCTCGCGCAGGCGCGCCAGTACAAATCCCGCGGCCATAACCTGACCGCCTACCTTTATTACCTGGAAGCGTGGTACCTGTCGCAGCCGGTCGAAATCCAGTACACCGTGCAGCAGGACAGGCTGGCCGACGATATGCAGCAGGCCCGGCCCGCCGATTGGCCCTCGCAAAGTCAGCCCATGAACCTGATCGTCGCGGGCAAGACCTACCGCGTCACCCAGATATTTCCCGATGGCGTGGGCAACGATCTTGACCTCATCATCAAGTACCAGGCTGCCACCGACATCTCCAACACCGCCGCCGCCTTTCAGGACAACATGGCGGTCATCAAGGCAGTTGTGGCCAAGTATCCCGAACTCCGCGACGCCTTCGCCGGCGTGGTCGCGCGCGCCGTGGACTCCTCCGGCCGCGACTACGGCTCATTGCTGGCGATGAAGGACGTAAAGTAGCCGTTGGCGATTGGCCGTTGGCCATTGGCAATTCGCCATTCGTCGCATCAGGTCACACCTCTGGATCAAGACCTAATGTTGTGCGCTACCGTGAAAGGGCACGGCTTTAGCCGTGCCGTGACGCTCCCCGAAGAAATTGTCATTCCGAGCGCGTGCCGACTGGAAAGTCGAGGCACGCGCGAGGAATCTGTCACTTCTGCCTTCGCCCGCGTGCTCGTTGCCAATGGCCAATGGCCAAGAGCCAACG
>DASWAR010000154.1:0-11535 GCA_036391015.1 Terriglobales bacterium | reverse complement strand
CTAGCCTACGGTAGCCGCGGGTATCCCGGCGTTATCCCGCCCAATGCCACCCTCATCTTCGACGTGGAACTTCTCGGCATCAACAAGTAGCGGCTGCAACCGGCGCCAGTGAAAAAGCCGCCCTGCGGGGCGGCTTCTCTTTTTGCAAACGCCTGCGATGCTGACGTGAACTCGTCCGCGACCACTGGCCACCGGCCACTCTCTTACGCCGCTGCCAGCTTTCTGGTGATGGCCTCGATCTGCCTGACATGGTTCAGGTCGTGACCTGCCATGGTCTCGATGAGCTCGCCGAAGCTTCCCTCGCCGCGTTCCGGGTGGGTATTTTTCTTCGACCGCGCCGCCGGACCAGCGTGTTCGATCAGTTGCATGTTCCAGTTGCGCACGGCCGAAAAGACCGCCAACGCCGCGTGCGCGTCATGGCCGGCGTACATACGTGACCATTTATCCTGATCGAACGGCTGGATCACGTGATGGTCCTCGGACAGCGTCTGCCGCAAGCGGAAGGCGAACGTCACTTCGCAATCGGCAAGGTGGCAGAAAATCTCTCGCGCGCTCCACTTCCCCGGCGCCGGCGAGTAGTTGATCCGCTCCGGACCCAGCAGGTTTGCCAAAGACTCCAGGCGTGTCGGCGTTCCGGTAATAACCTCTTCTGCTTCTTGATCTCCCAGGAATGACGCGTACGGATTCATCGTCGGGCCTCCATGTTCGGTTTTCGCCAGCTACAGCTTAGATTGGATTGCTCGGGGCGCCGGCAAGCTTCAAAACAATAACCGCATCGCGCGCATGGTGTGGGATAAGTCTCTGACCCTGTCGTTCAATGTTCTGCGCGAATCAACTTGCATAGCGCATCGGTGGCTTCGCGCGTACTGGCACGGCCACCCAGGTCGGGCGTCTTGGCGGTTGCGTTGGCGGCGAACTCCTCGATGGCACGCATCAGCGCCTTGGCCGCATCCGCCTCGCCCAGGTGCTCGAGCATCATCTGGACGGACCACACCGTTCCCAAAGGATTTGCCAGTCCCTTGCCCGCGATGTCGGGGGCGGACCCATGGATCGCCTGGAACAGGCTCGGATATTTCCGTTCGGGATTCAGATTCGCGCTCGGAGCGATGCCCATGCTGCCCGAGATCGCCGCGCCCAGGTCGGTCAGAATGTCTCCAAACAGATTCGACGCGACCACCACGTCCAGGCTTTCCGGCTTGGACACGAAGCGCGCACACAGCGAGTCCACCAACTGCTGTTCATGGGCAATATCGGCGTACTGCGCCGCCACACCGGCGAAAACGTCGTCCCAGAACACCATGTTGTACTGCATGGCATTCGACTTGGTCGCGCTGGTCACCTTCTTGCGCCCGTTAGCGCGCGCATGCTCGAACGCATAGCGGATCACGCGCTCGGTGCCGTGGCGGGTGTGCACGCTGCTTTGGATGGCGACCTCGGCGGGCGTCCCGCGATGTACCCGGCCGCCAACCCCGGCGTATTCTCCCTCGGAGTTCTCGCGCACGCATACCATGTCGATGTCCTGGGGAGTCTTGCCCGCGAGCGGCGTCCTGATCCCTGCCAGCAGCCGCACGGGGCGGAGGTTGATGTACTGATCGAATCCCTGCCGGATGGGCAACAACAGTCCCCACAGGGTAATGTGGTCGGGCACGCGCGGGTCGCCGACCGGCCCCAGCAGGATGGCGTCGAAGCCCCGCGCTCCAATTGTTGCATGCCGTCGCGCGGCATCATCGCGCCCTCGCGCAGGTAGCGCGCCGATCCCCAATCAAACTCCTGCGTCTTGAAATCGAACGACGCTTGCCTCTCGGCTACTGCGCGCAGCACCTGCAGGCCGGCGGGGATGACCTCGGCGCCGATCCCATCTCCCGACAGCACGGCAAACCTGAAATTTTTCATGCTTACTTACAACCTCATGTAGAGGGATTGCTTTATCGCAGATTACTTGTGGATCCTGATGATGTTGTTCCGCACCTCCAGCGTCGCTCCCGGGTAGTGCTTGGCAGCCAGGTCCCTGACTGCATTGAGGGTCGGGTAATACGTGCTTGAGCCGAAACAATGGGCATCATCGATCAGGATCACGTGCCGGTAGGGACCATGGTTGAAGATGGCCCGCAACTCGTCCATGACGGGTGTCCTGTCTGTATGTCCGTCGAGCCAGAACAGGCAGGGTTCAGAGATTAACGGGAGCAGCCTGGGCAACTCCACTGCGCTGTCACCATGCAGCAAGTGAATTTGCCGGTGTTGGGCTTCTTTCCGCTCGCTTTTCGGTATTGTACAACGCTCAGATCAATCCACCCTTGATCCGCTGCCAGGAGCGCGTTCGAGTCACTCGATGCGCGTGGGATCGAGCACGCAGTCGAGGCAGAGACGGCGGGCCGGGGCGAAGCCCTCGCGTTTGAAGAAGGCGAGGAGATCGAAATCGTCCCAGGAAACTTCGGTACGCAGGGTGGTGACGTGGAGAGCCGAAAGATTCATCCGCAACTGCCGGAGCAAAGCCCTGGCGACATGCTGGCCGCGATAGGCGGGATGGACGCCGATGGCATCGAGGGACGCGGTGGGCTCCAGGACGCCGTACTCGCCGTAGTAGAGCGAGGCGATGACGAAACCGACGACGCGGCCGTCGACTTCGGCGGCGAGCGATACCTGCAGCGCCGCCTGCTTCACGGCGCGCTCCAGCATCAGCTGAAAGTACCGGGGACGGCGGCGTCCGGTAGCGGCGGCGTCAATGGAGACGACGGCCTCCAGGTCACGTTCGTTCATGATGCGGACAGGAAGGCTGTCCGTTTCCAGCATGCCGGATTCGTCCACAGGGTTGGAATTCATCACGATCTCCCTTTTCACGTGCTGCCGAGGAATTGTCCACCGTCCACGCGAAGGATCTGGCCGGTAATCTGCCGCGCACCGGGTCCGCATAGAAAGGCGACCGCGGCGGCCACGTCGGCGGGTTCGACAAAGCTTTCCAGCAGGCTTTCCGCCAGCGCGGCGTTTTGAATGTCTTGCGGCATGGATTTGGTCAGGGGAGTGAGCACCCATCCCGGTTCAACGACATTCACAAGGATGCCGAAGCGCGCCACTTCCCGGGCGGCGGTTTTGGCCAGCGCAATCAGGCCCGCCTTGCTCGCCGAATACGCCGCCGTGCCGAACTTGCCACGCGAGCCGTTGATGGAACCGATGAGCACGATGCGCCCGCCGCCGCTCGCGCGCATCAGGGGGATGGCATGGCGCAACAACAGGAAAGCGCCGCGCAGATTCACGCGTTGTACGGCATCCCAATCCTCAACCGCAAGTTTCCACAGCACGCCTTCGCGCGAAATTCCCGCGGCGTGTACAACCAGGTCGAGGCGGCCGTAGTCGCGCTGCACGGCAGCGAGGGCAGACGACACCGAGGCGTCGTCGCCGACGTCGCACGCCTGGTAGAGCCCGCCTGACGGCGCTTGCGCCACGTCCAGCGAAACGGCGCGCGCGCCCTGCTGCTGGAGCGCGGCAACGATGGCGGAACCGATGGCGCCCGAGCCGCCGGTGACCACCGCGATCTTGTCCTGAACAGGTACGTTCACGCCACCACCTCGGCGCGCCGCGCGAGGACGCGATGGCGGTACGCTCCCCAGAGCGCCGCGCCCAGCGCGCCAGCATAAATGGAATCGGCGTGAGTGCGCACCCGCATGTTGAGTTTTTCCTCAGCGATTTTTTCTTCCAGGGCGCGCGTCAGGCCAATGTCGGAGGCGAGACCGCCGGTAATCGCCACGTCCCCGGAGGCGCCGATGGCGCGTAGCAATTTCACATAGCGCCCCGCCATGGAAAGGTGAATGCCTTTGAGAATGTCGTTGCGCGATATACCGCGGCTGACCATGTTGATCACGTCCGTCTCCGCCAGCACGGCGCAAATGCTGCTGACCTGCTCGGGATTCTTCGCTTCGCACGACAGCGGGCCCACATCTTCGAGCATGATGCCCAGGTAGCGCGCGACGTTCTCAAGAAATTGTCCGGAACCGGAGGCGCACTGGCTGGTCATACGATAGTTCAACACGCGGCTGCGTTCGTCAATGCACATGGCGCGGGCGTGCAGGGCGCCAACGTCGAGCACGGCAGAAACGCCCGGCATCAGGAAAGCGGCGCCGCGCGCGTGCGTGGTCATACCGTAAAAATGGCCGCTGCGAAAATCCACCAGCTCGCACTCGCCGGTGCTGGCGGTGTAAGCAATGTCGTCACGGCGTAATCCGGCTGCTTGCAGCACAACTTCATAGCCTTCGCGGATGACCTTGCGCAGGTCGCGGCGGCGAATGCGCTCGTTGTGCAGCGCCATGATAGTCGCAGTCCCGTCCGCGGCGGCCTTGACCAGGGCAAACTTGGCGGCGCTGGAGCCAACGTCCACGCCGGCGGCGATGATGGTCCCGGCGCTCATGCGGCGCGGCCTCCTTCGGCATCGCGCAGAGCGAATAACGCCGCTCCCAGCGCTCCGGTGTAGATGGACTCCTGAGAAATGTTCAACCTGCGCTCGCCGTAGTTCTGGCGCACAAGGTTTTGCAGCGCGGAGACAGCGGCGGGGTTGCGCGCCACGCCGCCGGCAAAAGTGAATTCGTTGGAAATTCCTCCGGAGCGCGCCAACAGCGACATGGCGCGCAGCATGATGGCGCGGTGCAGGCCGGCGAGGATGTCGGACTGCTTCTGGCCGAGCGAGAGGCGGTCGCGCAACTCGGCGCCGGCAAAAACAGTACAGGTGCTGTTGATCTTCACGCTGCAGGTGCTCTCCTGCGCGAGCGTGCCGAGTTCGTGTAGGCCGAGGTTCATTTCGTCGGCGATGTAGCCAAGATAGCGGCCGCACCCGGCGGCGCAGCGGTCGTTCATCTGGAAGCTGGTAACGATGCCGCTGGCATCGACCTGAATCGCCTTGGTGTCCTGGCCGCCGATGTCGAGCACGGTGCGGGTGCCGGGAAACATGGCGTGCGCGCCGAGGCCGTGGCAAAGGATCTCGCTGCGGATTTTATCTTTGGGAAATGGAAGTCGCTGGCGGCCGTATCCCGTCCCGACCATGCCCACGATGTGGAATTCGAGCGAGCGCACCGCGGCGATGGCGGAACGAAGACTGGAGGCACGCTCACCAATGGCCGCCGGCGCAGTGGCGAGGGTCTGTTCGAGAGCGGCGGCGGCGTGGCGCCCAAAGGCATCGTCGGTGGCCGCGTTTTCGACCTCCAGGATAGTGGCATCAAACAAGCCGCAGAGAACGTCGAAGGAGACGCGCTTGGGATCGCTGCATTGCTCGGCGAGTTGCATGTAGTCGGCGGCGGCCAGGTCGCGAAAGAAATCGCTCTTGCGCACCGCCAGTTCGCTGAAATGCTCGGCGACCCGGGAGCGCATGGAGTCGCAGATGCGATTCAGGGCTTCGTGGATGGCGTCGCGGTTGGAGGCGTAGCGCGGCGCGCCGGCATGGCGATGAAGCCCGGACTCGAGGTGGTCAAGTTGTTCAAGGTGCTGTTGGCGGCGGAAATTGCGCGCCAGAGGTCCGAGAAATTTGTTCTCCATGCCCGTGAGTTCGGGATCGGCGGCGAGCGCCTGGCGGACGAGTTCAAATCTGGATTGCACCAGGGCTTCCTCGCGAACGATCTGCGATGCGACCTCGTAATTGCTGCGGGTGTTGGTGATGCCGCGCCCGATGACGCGGCCTGAGCGGTCGAGTGCGACGGCTTTCGTCGTGGTCGAACCGAGATCGATGCCCAGCACAATTTCCACCGCGCTCATGCGCTCACCCGCTTTTGCTCGAGCATCTGCAGGTAGCTGTCGATGCGGTTCTTGATATTGGCGGAGGAAAAATAGCGCGGGTCCACCAGGTCGCTCTCGATAAAGCCGCCGGGGACGCCGGTGCGTTGCTCGAGCTGGCGCAGCATGAGCAGCTGGCCGACGCTGAAGGAATTACAACTCTTGACGCTGTTGATCATGAATCCGTCGGCGCGGTACTCGCGGATATAGCGCTCCAGCAGATCGACGCGCGCCGGCAAGCCCAGGTTGGTATAGCAGCCGAGGCAGTATTCGGCGAGGCTTTCCAGCGGGCGTTTGGGATCGTGGCGGAAGCCGCGGTCGTAGAGCCCGCCGACCTTGGTGTAGGTGCTGGCGACGACGACGGCGCCTTCGTCGTAGAACATTTTCCAGAACTCGCGGAAGCTGGTCCAGTTGGGCGGGCCTTCGACGACCAGGCGGTAGCGCTGCCGCCCCATCGTGCCCTCGGGCGTGATGGGGCCAAGGCCGAGCCGCATGCGCTCGGCGATTTCTTCGCGCAGCACACGGTAGTAGTCGACGCCTTCGGCAGTGCCGCGGAAGGCGGTGAACATCGGCCCGATGTAGTAGACGCCGCCGAAGTAGGCGTCAATCGGCGAGGGCTCGTGTTTCGCGCTCTCCAGCACCCAGACCAGATCGTCCTCGGCTTGCGCGGAGAGGGCGAGCATCTCGGAAAGGCGCGCCTCGTCGTAACGGCGTCCGCTGACCTGCTCCAGCTTGGGGATGACCTCGGTGCGAAGCTGCTGCACGACGTAATCCACATCGTGCGGTTCAATGCGGCCGTTGGCCAGGTAGGGCACGTGCAGCATGGCGACCGGGCATTGATATTCCTGCCGCAGAAGTTCGAACCACTTCAGAAACGTGAAACAGCCGGTGTAGGAAAGCAGCAGCAGGTCGGGGCTCGGCAGTACAACGCCGGTCGGGCCAACGTTGCCAGACTTCAGCATGCCGATGTCACACTTCACGTAGGTGCAGACATCTTCGCTATGGCCTTGCTTTTCCGCTTCGGCGATGAAGTTGGCGGAGAGCTTGCGCATGCCGGACTGCAGCGCGTTGATTTCCGGAAGGATTGGCAGCAGGTCGAAGGAGCGAAGCAATTCCGTGAGGTTGCCGGGAACGAAGGTGGAGACGACGCGCTGGCCGGTTTCGCGCGCCCGGCCCAGAGACTCGTAGTAATTCCCCACGAGCTCTTTCTGCAGCACCATGCTGCGCTCTTTCTGCACGGAAGTATCCTGCATTGCGCTCATGCCTCGCTCCACAGCCGGATGGAATCCGAGAAAGTGCCGGCCTGCTCGCGGATGACGGCGAACTGTCCCGTGTCCTCGGAATACTTGAATTGGGTGTGGGGAATGTGCTCGCGCTCCAGCGCCGCAACCAGCATGGGCTGTTCGAGCAACGCGGGATCACAAAAACTGGGCGCGCAAAAAATGACGCCGTCGGCGCGGTTGCGGCGTACCGAATCCACCAGCCACTGTCCGCGCTGACCGTCCGGCGCGTAGCACGAGGCGGTGGAAACGCTATGCGCCAGGTAAGCGTGCGCGAGGTTCTCGATGGGATTGCCGTCTTGGGGCACGTCGGCGGTAAACCATCGCAACCCGAGCAGCAGGTCGTCGTCCACGATCCAACAGCCCGCACGTTCCAGAGTGATGAGCAAGGCCACCGGAGGCTGCTCGCAGAACATGCCGGTCAGCACAACGCGGCTGCGATCTTCGGGCTGGCTCGACTCCTGCGCAGCCAGATCGAGGTAGCGGCGCACCATCGTGGTGTGCGCCTCCGGGGGAAGCACACTGCCGGCTCGCAACACCACATAAACCTGCGAAATGGGGTAGAGCCACGGCGATTGGCTGCGTGCCTGGTAGAGTTCCCGGATCACCCGGCGGTTGTGGTTGTACACCTGAATGCTGCTGCGGAGATCTTCATCGGAAATCGGACGGCCGGCGATTCGAACCATGTCGTCGCGCATCGCGGCCAATTCCCGCCGCCAGAATTCGCCTCCGACACCAGCGTCGTAATTCTGGGGAAGGTCCACATAGCGCACATAGCGGCCGGGAAAGAGCATGCTCCACATGCCGCTCAGGTTGCGGATCACATCGCAAATGGATGGGAACAACATGCCCTCGAGCGCATCCAGGCGTCCCGAAAGCGCAAGTTCAATCGTGCTGCGCGGGATGTGGCAGATGTAGCTCTGGAAGTAGGCGTCGCCACGGATGATCTCCAGCCGATCGCCGCCGCCCAGGATGCCGACTGGCAGCATCCCAGCCGCGTGAATCAGTTCCCGCGGGACATACATTGGCATGTAGCCGATTGCCTTCCGCCCGGGTGCGGCGGATTTCCATTCCGCAACCGCCTTGAAGTCCAGATCTTCATACAGCGCTTGCGCGTGCCCGAGGATTTCTTCCAGTTCCCGGTTCACGCGGTCGTTCCTTTCTTCTTTATGCCCGGCGTAATTTCCGCGATCAACTCCTCACTCCAGCGCACACCTTCCGCCAGACGCTGGCGCAGGAGCACGAAGTCCACCTCGCGCTGCTGCTTCGGCCCGAAGTGGAATGCGCGGAAGCCGGCGTTGCCCTCGGTCATCATGTTCAGCGCCAGCCATGCGCGGTTGGTTTCGCGATTGCGGTCCCAGTGTTCCAACTTGTGCTTGCGCACGCTTTCGATGGTCTTGGTGAGGCAGTCCGGCATGGTGTGCAGGAGCTTGCTGCAGAGCTGCTCGACGGCGTCATCGAGCAGCGCGAGATCAATCGCGCCCCTGGACATCACGGCCTTGCCGGCTTCGCGGGCGTCACCGCTTTTCCAGTCACCGAACACGTGGCGGCCAAACTCGTCGTACTCGCGGTCGGTCACCACCAGCGGGTTGGAAACGTATTTGCTGTCCAGCATGAGCGCGGGCACGATCTGCGTCAGTCCGCCGAGGCGATAGAAACGATGCGCGCTCCAGGGCTCACACAGCGTGGCGCTGTACATCGCGTGTTCGATACCGACGAACAGCGGCAGGAAATCGGTGCTGCCGCCGTCGGGCGCCGAACCGTGCCGCGGCCCGGCCTGGCCGAACACGGCGAGATCACTGGCGACGGAAAAATCGCAGGCCATGCCGATCTCCTGCCCGCCGCCGACTCGCATGCCATTCACGCGGCAGATGACGGGCTTGTCGCAGTGCAGGATGGCGGTGACCATGTCGTTGAACAGCCGCATGTACTGGCGGTATTCGCCGGGCGCGCCGGCGTAGACCTCGGCGTACTCCCGCGTGTTGCCGCCGGTGCAGAAGGCCTGCGTGCCCGCGCCGGTCAGCACCACCGCCACCGCGGCGCGGTCATTGCCGGCCTGGCGCAGCGCGAGGATGACCTCTTTGATCATCGTCGTGGTGTAGCTGTTCAATTCGCGCGGGTTGTTCAGCACGATCCACACGTTATGAAGCCCGTTGACGAGCTTGCCGTCACGATCGCGCGCCGGTTTGCGCTCGATCAGGATTTCGCTCGGAGAAAACTTTTCGACCAGGTTGTGGTCCTTCATGGTTTCGATCCTTGTTGCTGAGAGACCAGTACGGCTCGGCGACGCAGTTGATGGTGATGGGCTGCATCTAGTACCTGCTCGGCTTCGTCGAGGGGGTGGAGTTCGACGAAGGGCGCCAGTTGCACCTTGCCCTCGAGCACCATGGCGAGCGCGTGTGGGTACTGCTCGGGAGGGCAGCCCCAGTTGCCGCGTGCGGTGGCGTCAAAGGCCATCAGGTTGGAGAGGCGCAATTCCACTTTTTGCGCGGTGTATCCAACCACCGCCAGATGAGCGCCGGGATCGAGCAGGCTGAATGCGGTCTGCTGGCCGGCGGTGGTGCCGCTGGTTTCAAAGATCTTGAGGCCAATGCCGCGCCGGCCGCTCTGCTTGGCGAAAGAGCGCACTGCGGAACGTACGTCAGCGCACTCACGGCTGTTCACGGTAAGCGCGGCGCCGTGTTGTGCGGCGAGTTCCAGACGCCCGTTATCAACGTCAATCGCCACCACGGCGGCGCCCATGGCGGCCGCGACCTGCACCCCGAATCCGCCGATTCCGCCGGCGCCTACGAAGACAGCGACGTTGTCCGCGCCCAGACCGGAGCGGCGAATCGCCTCGTAGGGAGTGGTCAGCGCGTCGGCCACCACCGACAGCATTTCCAGCGTGATGCCGCCGGGCAGTTGGTCGGGTACCGGGCAGAGGCCGCGCGCCGGCACGCGGACGTGCGTGGCGAATCCACCATCGCCATCATTGCCCGGCATGAACTGCTTGCGGCAGATGGTGGGATGTCCGCGGTTACAAGCCTCGCAGGCGCCGCAGGGAATAACGGCGGGCACGATGACCGAACGCTCCAGCCATTCCCTGGCCTGTTCCCCCGCGAGCACGACGCGCCCGGAAATCTCGTGGCCAAGGATCAAAGGCAGGACATGGCGGGTAGGAACGCCATCGTAGGCAAATCCGATGTCGGTGTGGCAGACGCCGCAGCCGGCAACCTGGATGAGGACATCATCGGCACCGAGGCGCGGCAGGGCTGTCTCGACGCGGGCAAACTTTCCTTGGGCGACTAAAGCCAGGCCTTGCACGACGGCAGGCGCGGCACAACCCGGTTGCGTAGAACGGACGGCAGCCATGGTCATCCCCATTCGAACGAACGTTCGATCTAGGCAAGGCTACGTGGCTTCCCGCCCCCCGGCTGTGACCGCCATCACCCCCCGCTGTGACACACTGCCTCCAACAGCAGTAGCGAGCCCACGCCCCAGGCGATACCGAACATGGTCAGGAAGGAGCGCAGCTTGTGCGCCCACAAGGTGCGGAAGATTTGCGCGAAGATATCCTCCACCATCCGCATACTTCTTTATACGTTGCGCAGAGGGTTGAGTTCCGTGACGCAGGACACGGCTGACTTGGCTGGAGGCGTTCCCGGAATGGGAATGGGGCGTCGCTCTGACCTTTAGAAAATTTAAGGTGTCGCAAGCGGCTGAAAATAAATTGGCGTCCCGGGCGGGATTCGAACCTACCGGCAAACGGAATTTCAAGAACTTACGGGAAAACGGCAGATACGGAAAATAGCCCCTGGGAACGGGTAGGAACAGATATTATTCCCTCATTGTTCCCTTTCTTCGGCCGTCGGTTTTTACAACAAATCCAGTGCGGACGGATTGGCATCCGACGGCTTACGCGAAATACGTAAAGGCTTGCTGATAGCGATTCTTTTCACAGAAGCCATAAGCACGCCATGCCTTGTCGACAAGTTATGCAAAATGCGTAAGGAATTACCTAGTTAGGATGCCTCAGAGGAGCACTCATGGACGTCAATAGCATTCTTGCAGAGCTTCGTGCGGAGCGCGACCGCATTGACCGTGCAATCGCGGCAATGGAAGGCCTAAATTCGACCGGACGCCGGACGGTCGCCCGTACAGGAAAAGCAACAGCCGGTCGGAATAAGCGTGGGCGCATGAGCGCCGCTGGGCGGAGGAAGCTTTCGCGGCTGATGAAGCAGCGTTGGGCGCAGGGAAAGATGAAGCCGAGGGCGAAGGCGGCGTAGAAGGCGCATCGGAGCGCTTCTCCTGAATGAGCAATGGGAACTATCCGCCGCCTGACGTCGCTTACCAAGGGGTGCACGCCCTCATCGGTTATGGGGCAGTGCTGACCGCTGCGTTCAGGTTCCATCACTGGACTTATGGATTTCTAGCCTTGCTGGTGTTTGCGCTGGTGAAGGAATTCATCATCGACATTTTCGGCAAAGAACACGACTCCTTCGGGTCCAGCCTGAAAGATTCCACG
>DASWAR010000153.1:0-5440 GCA_036391015.1 Terriglobales bacterium | reverse complement strand
CCAGAGGCGCGGGCGCGTTGCAGATCGCCTTCGAGCAACTGAAGCAGAAGCTGGCGGCGGAGGGGCTGTTTGACCCGGCGCGCAAGCAGCCGATACCGGCGCTGCCGCGGAGGATCGGCGTGGTGACCTCGCCCCGGGGCGCGGCCATCCGCGACATCGTCAATATCGTGCAGCGGCGGCACCGCGGCCTCAACGTGCTCATCTATCCGGCGCAGGTGCAGGGCGAGGCGGCGGCGGGCGAGGTCAGCGCCGGCATCCAATATTTCAATCGCGCCCGCAACGTGGAGGTCATCGTGGTGGCCCGCGGCGGCGGGTCCATGGAAGACCTGGCGGCGTTCAACGATGAAGGATTGGCGCGCGTGGCGGTGGCGTCGGAGTTGCCGCTGATCTCGGCGATCGGGCACGAAACCGACTTCACGATCCTGGATTTCGTGGCCGACCTGCGTGCGCCCACGCCTTCGGCGGCGGCGGAGCTGGTGATCGAGTCGCAGCATCAGCTTGAGCAGCGCGTGGAAACGTTTCGGCAAAGGCTGACCAGGGCGGCGCGGTACCAGTTGCTGATGGCACGGCAGACGCTCACGCAATTGGCGCAGCACGGGGCGTTCGCGCGCATGCACGATCTGATCGGGCGCCGCCAGCAGCGCTTCGATGAGTTGGTGTTCCGCCTGGCATCGGCGGAGCGGCGGCGTTTGCAGGAGTACCGGACGCGGCTGGATACGGCGTCGGCCCGGGTGCGGGCGCGCGACCTGCGCCGGACCCTGGACGCAATGCGGCGCGACATCGAGGCACGGACCTCGGCGCTGGCCTCGGCGGCGCGGTCGGATTTGGCGCGCCGGCGGGCGCGCTTCGAGGGACTGCGCGCAACCCTGCAAGCGCTCTCGCCTTTAAACATCCTGGAACGCGGGTACGCGCTGGTGTTCGATGCCAAGGGAAACCTGGTTAAGGATGCGCGACAGGTGAGGCCGGGGAGTGAAATCCGCGCGCGCGTCAGCCGCGGCACGATTGCTGCAACCGTGAAAAAGGCGACGGAGTAGACCCCATGCCAAGACTGCGCAAGCGGAACATGCGGCGGTTGCTGAACCTGTGGCCGCCATTGCTGGGCGCCGGCATCCGGGTCAAGCGCCTGCAGTCCGATTGGAAAGAGATCGACGTGGAGATGAACCTCCATTTCTGGAACGCCAATTTCGTCGGCACGCATTATGGCGGTTCGCTGTATTCCATGACCGACCCGTTTTACATGCTGATGCTGATCCAGAATCTGGGCCGCGACTACATCGTCTGGGACAAGTCGGCGAACATTCGCTTCCGCAAGCCGGGCAAAGGCAGGGTCGTGGCGCGCTTTCGTTTGTCCGACGAGCAGATTGAAGGAATCCGGCGCGACTTGCGGACGCAGCCCAAGATCGAGCCCACGTTCCTGGTGGAGGTCACCGACGAAAGCGGCGAGGTCATCGCCGAGGTGCAGAAGGTGTTGCACGTACGCAAGAAGAACTCCTAAGTAGTCTCCAGGCTCGGCCATTCATCGGGCCGCGGGCATCGCTCGGATTGCATTACAATTAACTTGCCTGTGTTCCGGCGCATTGCACGGAAGGGAGAGCGTAAGTGACGCCAGCCTGGCTGCAGTTGCCACACGTGTCGGCGGTGTCGGTGATCGACATCGTGCTCGTGGCCGTGCTCATTTACGAATTCCTGGTGCTGATCAAGGGCACGCGCGCGGTGCCCATCCTGGTGGGCATCGGCGGCCTGGCACTGGCGTTTTACCTGGCGCACGCCTTCGAGCTGAAGACCGTGAACTGGCTGGTCGGCACGCTGCTGCCGTACGCGATTTTCGCGCTCATTGTCGTGTTCCAGGCGGAGATTCGCTTCGCGCTGGCGAAGATCGGACGAAAATTGACGCTCTCGCGAATGTCGGCGGCGGTGGCGGAATCTTATGACGACATCGTGCTGGCGGCCAACCTGTTTGCGCAGAACCAGACCGGCGCGCTGGTGGTGATCGAGCGCGAAATCGGGCTGCGCACCTATATCGAAAGCGGCGTGCCCATGGACGCGCAGATCTCCTACGACCTGCTGGCCACCATCTTCCGGCCGAGCGCGCCGCTGCACGACGGCGCGGTGATCATCCAGAAAGACCGCATCGCCGCCGCCGCCTGCTTCCTGCCGCTCTCCATGAACCCGGTGCTGTCCACGCAAGTGGGAACGCGGCATCGCGCCGGCATCGGGATCACCGAGGAAACGGACGCGATCGCGGTCATCGTGTCGGAAGAAACCGGGTCGATCAGCATCGCCGTCGCCGGCAATATCGAGCGCGACATCACGGTGGAGGCGCTGCGCGAGCGGCTGAGCGAGTTGCTGCGGCGCTACGTGCCGCCGACCACGCTGCCGACTCCGGTTGCGACCACGGCGGAGCAGGCGGAACGCCGCCTGGCGCCGCCCAAGCTGGAGAGGGCGGACCACGACTGAGTTGTTCATATTTTTGATTTAGCGATTTAGTGAATTGGCGATTTAGTGATTGAGGACCGGTGATTTGGGTGAAGGGTATAACACATCGCGAAATCACAAATCACAAATCACTAAATCACTAAATCACCAATGAATCGATGAATTTTCTCCGCAAATACGTGTTCTATAACTTCTCGCTGAAGCTGCTGTCGCTCGCCGTGGCGGTGCTGTTGTGGATGGCGGTGACGCGCGATCCGGTGGCGGAGGTCGCGCTCAACGTGCCCATCGAATTCCACAACGCGCCGGAACATCTGGAGATCAGTTCGGAAGCGATTCCGCAGGTGCAGGTGCGGGTACGCGGGCCGGTGCGCGCAGTGCGCGACCTGTCAGCCGCGGAGGTGCACGCGGTGATTGACCTCGCCAGCGTGCAGCCGGGCGAGCGCACCTACGATCTTTCGCCGGCGCGTATTCACGTTCCCGACGGCGTGCAGGTAGTGCAGGTGGTGCCGGCGCAAATCCGCATCAGCTTCGACCGCCGCGAGACCCGCCAGGTGGAAGTGAAGCCGCGGGTGATCGGGACATTCGCCTCCGGCTATCGCATCCAGCAGGTCACGGCGCTTCCCCAGTCGGTGACCATCGTGGGCCCGGCAAACCACGTCCGGGGCGTGGAGACGGCAATTACCGACCCGGTGGATGCATCCGGCGTGGTGGGCACGGCGACCTTCGTCAGCCACGCCTACGTTGCCGACCCGCTGGTGCGGCTGGCGAACCCGAGCCCCATCCGGGTGACGGTGACCACGGAAAAATCGAAGAAATAGTCTTCGGTCGTCAGTCTTCAGTCGTCAGGGGCTGGCGGTCCGTGGCCAGTGATCCGTGGCTGGAGGCAATCAGACCATCTTGCTCTGATCCTCCTTGTGCGTGTTGCGTCTGCCTTCAGGATCACCGTGACCCCAGCCCCGCAGGGGGCGGCACACCATAGCCCGGCACGTGAGTGCCGGGCAAGCCACCCCCAAGATTGGTAAGAGTCCCGTAGGGACGGCACGAAGAAGGGCTCTTAGCCCCTGCGTTTGTCACTCTTACTTTGTCTCACAAAGTACTTGACAACATCCGCAATCCAGGATATTTCTATCCCCATGGCAGAGGCAAGGCGATGCCGGGCAATCCGCGTGCGGCCAGCAGTCACCACCAGCAACGCGCTGGATGACCTGCATTTCATCCGCCAGACGCTGGAGAACTCGGCGTCGTTCACCGCCGTTCCCGGATGGGGCATGGTGGGAATGGCGGCCACCGCGCTGGTGGCGGCGGGCGCGGCCTGGCGGCAGCCGCAGTTCGAGCGCTGGATGATCGTGTGGCTGACCGAAGGCGTGGTGGCGCTGGCGCTGGCGATGGTTGCCATGCGGCAAAAAGCGCGGCGGGCGCAGGTTCCTCTCTTCTCCGGACCGGGCCGTCGTTTTCTACTGAATTTCATGCCGCCGATGCTGGTGGGCGCGGTGCTGACCGCGGCCATGTACCGCGGCGGTTCGCTGCACGCCATTCCCGGCATGTGGCTGCTGCTGTACGGCACGGCGGTGGTCAGCGGCGGCGCGTTTTCGGTGCGCATCGTGCCCGCCATGGGCAGTTGCTTCATGCTGCTGGGCGCGCTGGCGCTGTTGGCACCGGGCGCATGGGTGAACTGGTTTATGCTGAGCGGCTTCTGCGGGCTGCACGCGGTGTTTGGATGGCTGATCGCAAGGAGGCACGGTGGGTAAGGCACAACCAAGGCGGCACGGAAACAGCGAAGAACGAGGGCGTCGGCGGGAGACGGTGGCGCGTCCGCGCGCCGAACTCGCCGAACTCGATCCCATGATCCACGAGCGCATCCGGCTGGGCATCGTCAGCGCGCTGGCGGTGAACGACCGCCTGAGTTTTAACGAGCTCAAGCGGCTGCTCAACACCACCGACGGCAACCTGAGCGTGCACGCGCGCAAGCTGGAGGAAGCGGGCTACCTGGGCTGCGACAAGTACTTCGACGGCCGGGTCCCCAAGACCGAGTTCTGGCTGACCGCCACCGGACGAAAGTCGCTGCAGCGCTACCTGGACCACATGGAAGAGATTATCCGGGCAACCCGGCAAGGGTGATTTTTTTTGGCTGGTTGCTTTGTAAAACAAAGTCGTTTGTGGCAAGGATCGCCTGCCGGTAGCTGCTGACCGGAAGCAGGACCGGAGAAGGAGGGCCGAATGAACACTGCGGGTGAAAACGGCAAAGCCAAGCTGCACGTCGCCATCATCATGGATGGGAACGGGCGCTGGGCGCGCGGGCGCGGGCAGCCGCGGGTAGCCGGGCATCGCGAGGGCGCCAAAGCGGTGCGGCGGGTGATCGAGGCGGCGCCGGACCTGGATATCGGCACGCTCACGCTCTACGCCTTCTCCAGCGACAACTGGCGGCGTCCACGTCCCGAAGTGGAGGCGCTGATGCGGCTGTTCCTGCGCTACCTGCGGTCGGAGGCGGAGGAATGCGCGGAGAAAGGCGTGCGCATCAGCGTCATTGGCCGCCGCGACCGCTTGCCCGACCTGCTGCAACATGCAATCGAGGCTACCGAGAACACAACCCGCCATGGCCGGAGACTGCTGGTGCGGCTGGCGGTGGATTATTCCGGGCGCGAGGTCATCCTGGAGGCGGCGCGGCGCATGGCGATGGAAACGGCGCTGGCCATGCGCGATGGCGAGCGGCCGCAGCAATTCACCCACCAGGCCTTCGCGCAGGCGATGGCCGAGGCCATGTACGCCGATGCCGCCTGTGACGTGGATTTGCTGATCCGCACCGGAGGTGAGCAGAGGATCAGCGACTTCCTGCTGTGGGAAGCGGCGTACGCGGAGTTTGTCTTCACCCAGCGCAAGTGGCCGGACTTCGACGGCGACGATCTGGCCTTGGCGGTGGAAGAGTTTCACCGGCGTGAGAGACGCTTCGGCGGAGTGCCGGAGGCGGTGGCCGGCGCACCATTGCCAGTGGTGAATCAACCAGCGG
>DASWAR010000152.1:0-3089 GCA_036391015.1 Terriglobales bacterium | reverse complement strand
GAAGCCGGCGGCATCCGTCGCAAGAGGCGCTACTTGTCGAGCCATCGCTGCAGAATGGGCGCGTACGCATCGATGCGGCGGTCGCGCAGGAACGGCCAGTTGCGGCGCACGTCCTCCAGCTTGCGCAGATTCACCTCGCCGATCAGGATCTCCTCGCGGTCCGGCGATGCTTCGGCAATCACCGTGCCGAAGGGATCGCACAGGAACGACGTGCCCCAGAAATCCAGGCCGGCGCCGGGAGTCTGCTTCCCGCGAATGTTTCCGGTTTCGTGCCCGACGCGGTTGACTGCCGCGACATACACACCGTTGGCGATGGCGTGGGCGCGCTGCATGGTGCGCCAGGCGTCCTGCTGAACCCGGCCGTGCTCTTCTTTTTCCGCCGGATGCCAGCCGATGGCGGTTGGATAAAACAGGACGTGCGCGCCGCTGAGGGCGGTGAGGCGCGCGCCCTCCGGATACCACTGGTCCCAGCAGACGAGCGTGCCGATGCGGCCCACCGCGGTGTCGAAGGCGCGGTAACCGAGATCTCCGGGAGTGAAATAAAACTTTTCGTAATAGAGAGGATCGTCGGGGATGTGCATCTTGCGGTAGATGCCGGTGAGCTTGCCGTCGGCGTCGAGCACGGCAGCGGTGTTGTGATACACGCCCGGCGCGCGTTTTTCGAACAGCGACGCGATGAGCACGATCTTCTGCTGCCGTGCGAGCTGCGACAGCCGCGTGGTGGTGGGGCCGGGGATCGGCTCGGCAAGATCGAACAGCGACGCGTCTTCGCGCTGGCAGAAATATTGGGTGAGGAACAATTCCGGCAAGCTCACCACCTGCGCCCCGCGTCCGGCGGCGTCGCGCACCATGTCCACGGCGTGTTCAAGATTTTTTTCCGGGTCGGGAGAGCACGACATCTGAATCAAGCCGACGCGAAACTGCTCGGGAGCGGACAATTTTCCTCCGGGAACGCACTAGCATACCAGAGCGACATTCGTGATTCGCGATTGTGACTTGTGATTGCGAGACGTTGACGTCAATGTGCGGCGCCATATACTTTGGCTGTTTCCCGATCAGTATTCCTCCGCATTGATCTGCGGCAACGATTTTCTCTTGAGGTGAAGATTGAAGGACAAGCACGGACATCAGCGCGCGCACGAAAAAAAGGATCACCCGCACTCGCCGCAAGGCTCGGGCATTGACCGGCGGCTGCACACTCCGGAAGAAGACAACCTGGTTCCGCTGGAGCCGCTGGATCTGGGCCGCATCCACAGCATCAACGACCTCGTCACGGCCATGGGGCGCACTGCGTTTACGGCGCGGCAGGTTGGCGACGCTGCCGACGTGCTCGAAGCCATGGCGCGCGATAAAGAGTGCCTGGTGGTGATGACGCTGGCGGGCGCGATGACGGTGGCGAAGCAGGGACTGATCATCGCCGAGCTTATCGACCGCGGCATCGTGCGCGCGCTGGTGTCCACCGGCGCGCTGATGGCGCACGGGCTGGTGGAAGGCATCGGGCGCTCGCACTACGTCTACGATCCCAAGATGAACGATGTCGAGCTCTACGAGGCGGGCTACAACCGCGTGTACGACACGCTGGAGCCGGAGCAGAACCTCGATCAGGTGGAGCGCATCGTCGCGCCCATCCTCGACCAGTGGAACGCCGACGAGACACTGTGCTCGTGGAAGCTGAATCGCGCCATCGGCGAGCATTTGAGCAAGCACGTGAAGGGGCGGGGAATCCTGAAATCGGCGTATGAAAAAAATGTTCCGGTGTTTGTCCCCGCGTTCACCGATTCCGAGCTGGGACTCGACGTGGCGCTGCACAACCGCATGCGCGCCAAGCAGAAAAGGACGAAGCTGCGCTACGATCCCTTCGAAGACGTGGACAAGTACGCCGACACCATGCTGGCATCGCCGCGCATGGGCGTGTTCACCATCGGCGGCGGAGTGCCGCGCAACTGGACGCAGCAACTGGGGCCGTACCTGGAGTTGCGCCACCGGCGCGGCGGCGAGGACGTGCCGCTGAAGCGCTTTCATTACGGCGTGCGCATCTGTCCCGAGCCGGTGTACTGGGGCGGATTGTCGGGCAGCCCCTACACCGAAGCGGTGTCGTGGGGCAAGTTCGTGCCGCCGGAAGAAGGCGGAAAATTTGCCGAGGTCTTTGTGGACGCGACCATCGGACTGCCGCTGGTGGTCGGCGCGGTGCTGGAGAGGCTTCAGGCTTCAGGCGCGATAAAATTGCGGTAGCCATGAAAATCGGCGTGTTGGCATTACAGGGCGATTTCGACGCGCACCGGCGGCGGCTGCAAGAGCTGGGCGCTGAGGTTGTCCTGATAAAAAAGCCGGAGCAGTTGGACGAAGTGGAGGCGCTCGTCATCCCGGGCGGCGAGTCCACCACATTTCTCACGCTGCTCGGCGAACCAGGATTTCAGAAGCTCCAGGAATTCGTGCGGGCGAAGCCGACCTTCGGCACCTGCGCGGGGGCAATCCTGCTGGCGCACGACGTGGACAACCCGCCGCAGCCGGGCCTGGGTGCGCTGGACGTCAGCATCAAGCGCAACGCTTACGGCCGGCAGGTGCATAGCTCGATTCGCTACGGCGCGTCAAAGCTGGGGCCGGAGGCCCTGGAAATGGTCTTCATCCGCGCGCCGAAGTTTGAAAACGTCGGCCCCAAAGTTGAAGTGCTGGCCAGGGAAGGGAACGATCCTGTGCTGATCCGGCAGGGAAGAGTCATGGCCGCGACCTTCCACCCCGAACTCTCCGACGACAAGCGCGTCCACCAGTACTTCCTCGACCTGGTGCGCAACGGCGGATAGACCTCTCCCACGCCGCCGTCGTTTATACTCAAGGGAATGTCAGTTGTTTCCCCAAAAACGTTTTGCCTGGAAACCTTTGGCTGCCAGATGAACGTGCACGACTCCGAAAAGGTGATCGGCACGCTCCTCGCTCAGGGCTACCGCCAGGTGGAGACCGTCCAGGCAGCCGACCTGGTGCTGTACAACACCTGCTCCATCCGCGACAAGGCTGAGCAGAAGGTGTTCCATCGCCTGGCCGACTACAAGGCCCTCCAGAAGCAGGGCAAGAAATTCGGCGTGCTGGGATGC
>DASWAR010000151.1:0-8008 GCA_036391015.1 Terriglobales bacterium | reverse complement strand
GCGCGGTCGACTGTCGTCACGGCAGCGCCCGGGCTAAAGCCCGCACTTATGGTGCTGCTATTCGCCGGGCTAAAGCCCGGCGCTTCCACCCTACCTAGTTGCGGCTGCCGGTCAGGACCCCAAGGCCAATGCGCGCCGGGATTTTTTGTCTCTTGATCTTCATCAGCTCGGCGGCTTTCTGCGCGATGTGCTCGGCCGAGACCTCGAATTCCTTAATCAGCTCCCAGGGCGCGCCGGAGTCGCCGAAGCGGTCCTGGACTCCAATCGCTCCGGTGATAATCGGCCGGCCATAGAGTTCGGGGCTGGCGGTAATGACGCCGCTGACGCGCCACGCCAGCGCGCCGATCTGGTGTTCTTCGGCGGTGATGACGATGCCGGTCTCTTTGGCCGCGCGGATGATGGCCGCCTCGTCCACCGGCTTCATGGTGTGCAGGTTGAGGACGCGCGTTTCGTACCCGAAATCCTTTTTGAGGATATAAGCGGCGCGCATGGCTTCCGGCACCATCGGGCCGCAGGCAATGATGGAAAGGTCTTCCTCTTCGTCGCGGTACTGCGAGGCCAGCACGGTATCGAAGGCGTCGATAAATTCCTTCGACTCGCGGCGCAAGCGGATCACGTTGGCCTTGCCGAAAACGAAGGGCGTGTCTTCCCGGGTGACGACCGGCGTAGCCTCGCGCGCAAAGCGGATGTACTTGGGGCCGACGTGCTGCATCAGCAGGTAGTCGGTGGCCTTGCGGGTCTCGACGCTGTCGCAGGGCACCACGGCAACGATGTTGGGTAGACCGCAGATGGCGAACAGATCTTCCAGCGCCTGGTGGGTGGCGCCGTCGGGACCGACAGAAACGCCGCCGTGCGCGCCGGCGATCAGGACGTTGAAATTGCCGTAGCAGATTGAAGTGCGAATCTGGTCGAGGTTACGCGCCGCGGCGAAGGTCGCGTAGGTGCCAAACACCGGCAGCTTGCCTTCCCGCGCCAGTCCCGCGGCCACCGCGGTGGCGGACTGCTCGGCGATGCCCATGCTCAGCCAGCGCGGCTTGCGCTCCGGCTTGCCGTTGTAAAACTCGCTGATGGTGATGGAACCGGAAATGTCGAGGCCGAGGGCGACGACGCGCTCGTCGGCGCCGTTCTTGGCAAGCGACTCGCCGAAGCCCATGCGCGTGGGTTTCATCTTCGCCTGCATGTCCACCGAACTGTTCCACCAGTAATCGCGCTTGAAGCGCGGCATTTTGTCGAAGAGCTTGGAATCAACGACGGCCTGGTACGCCTTGGCTTTCGCCAGCAGCGCGTCGAGAGGAATCTGTTCGCTCAGGCCAAGTTCGGCGAGACCTTTCTTGGTCTCTTCCAGGTTGGGGGCTTTGCCGTGCCATCCGGCAACGTTCTCGCAGAAGCTGATGCCCTTTCCCTTGATGGTATCGGCGATGATGGCCAGCGGCTTGCCCGTCCCGATGCGCGCCTTCGTTTGCTCCAGCGTGCGCACCACCTGCTCCATGTCGTGGCCGTCGATGCGAATCACGTCCCATCCGAAGCTGCGGTACTTGTCCTCAATGGGATCGATGTTCATGACATCGGAGACGAGGCCGTCAATTTGCAGCCGGTTGCAGTCCACGATGCCGACCAGGTTATCCAGCTTGTAGTGGCCGGCTTCCATGGCGGCTTCCCAGATCTGGCCCTCCTGCTGTTCGCCGTCGCCCATGATGCAGAACGTCGTGTAGGTCTTGTTGTTCAGGCGTCCGGCGAGCGCGATGCCGACGGCGATGCTGAGGCCCTGCCCCAGCGAACCGGTGGATGCTTCCACACCCGGCAGCTTCAGCCAGTGGGGATGGCCCTGGTAGGGAGAGTAGAGCTTGCGCAGCGTGACCACGTCCTCGGGCGGGTAGAAGCCGGCGAACGCCAAGCCCAGATACAGGCAGGGCGCCTTGTGCCCGGTGGAGAAGATGATGCGGTCGCGGTCGGGCCATTCGGCGTTTTTCGGATCGAGATTGGCTACCTTGAGGTAGAGCGCGGCGGCGATATCCATGATGGAGAGCGTCCCACCGGCATGGCCGCTGCCGGCAGCGCACAGCGCGGCCAGGTCGTAGCCGCGCATCAGGTTGGCGGCTTCTTTGAGTTGTTCGATGGAGTAGTCGCGCACCACCGCGCCGGTCTTGGAATCCGTGATTGCCATGGAAGCTCCCCCTGCTTGGGCGCAAGGCCCAAGGCTCAAGGCTGGACACACCAGCGCCCCGGAATTGTTAACTGCCGAGAGTAGAGCCTGGAGACAGAGGGGTCAGTGAGAGGAGTCACAGGGAGGAGTGATAAAGGCTGACCTAGGGATTTGGCGATCTAGTAATTTGTAATTTGCAATTTGTAATTTGCAATTGACGACCCCTGGCCTGCCTGTGACGGCATGCAATGGCGGACGAAATGAAAGGGCTGCAAGAGCAGCCCTGAAAATTTCAAATTACAAATTTCAAATTACAAATTCTTCTTCGTCCACTCCTCAATCCGGTCCAGCGCCTTCTGGATGTTCTCCATGGAATTGGCGACGCTGAAACGGACATAGCCTTCACCGAAGGCGCCGAACGAGGTGCCGCTGAGCCCGGCAACGCCTGCCTCCTCCAGCAATGCGTCGGCGAGCTTTTTCGACGGCCAGCCCGTCTTGGTGACGTTCGGGAAAACGTAGAACGCGCCTTTGGGCATGCGGCAGGAGAAGCCCTTGATGCGGTTCAGGCGTTCGACCATATAGTCGCGGCGGCGCTTGAACTCGGCGCACATTGTGGTCACAGCCGTCTGGTCGCCCGTGAGTGCTTCCACTCCGGCTTTCTGCGTGAAACTGGCGGTGCAGGAGACGGCGTTGGTTTGCAGACGCGCCAGGTGGGTGGCGAGATCGGCGCGCATGACGCCATAGCCCATGCGCCAGCCGGTCATGGCGTAGGTCTTGGAGAAACCGTCGAGCAGGATGGTGCGGTCCTTGAAACCGTCCACCGACATGATGGAGAAGGGCTCGCCTTCAAACAGCAGGCGGCTGTAGATCTCGTCGGAGAGCACCATGATGTCGCGGTCGCCGATGGCGGCAGCGATCTCGAGCACATCTTTTTTCGTCAGCACGCCGCCGGTGGGATTGTGCGGCGAATTGAGGATGATGAGCCGCGTGTTGTTGGTAATCTTCGCGGCCAGTTCCTTGACGTCGAGGCGGAAATCCAGTTCTTCGCGCAACTGAATGGGCACCGCCTTGGCGCCCACGAAGTTGATCATGGACTCGTAAATCGGGAAGCCTGGATTGGGGTAGATAACCTCGTCGCCTTCCTCCGCCAGTGCGGTAATGGCGTAGAACATGATCGGCTTGCCGCCGGGAACGACGACGACCTCTTCCGGCGCCACCTTGACGTTGCGGGTGCGCGAGACGTAATCGGCGATCGTCTGGCGGAGTTCAGGGAGGCCCGGCGAAGGGCCGTAGTGCGTCCAGCCCTTGTGCAGGGCGTTGCTGCCGGCTTCGATGATGTTGGCGGGCGTATCGAAATCGGGTTCGCCGATTTCCAAGTGAATAATGCTTTTCCCCTGCGCTTCCAGGGCACGCGCCTTGACCAGCACTTCGAATGCGGTCTCGGTGCCCAGCCGCGACATCCGCTTGGCCAGACGCAGTGCGGGAGTGACACGAGCTGTTTTTTCCATAACGGGAGTAGCCATTATATAGTCCCCTTCGGCGGCATTCGTGGAAACCCCCAATGTTCCGCTAAGGCGGGCAGGGGTGCAGTGATGGGCGTCACGGGGTCGATGGTCATGGCGGTCCTTTAGCTCCGCAAGAAGCCGTGGGACTTACCGCTAGCATCACCGTAAGACCCGGTAATCTTGCCGGCTGCATTCAATCCAACAGGCTGCGTGTAGGTTGCACCCGGCACGTCGATGGGGGTGATGGCGCCAGCAGCCGACCGCAAGAAGCTGTGAAGGCCGGCGGCGTCGGCCCAAACGCCCACCGTCTTGCCCGCAGGATTGAGAGCCCAGGCGGTCACGGAAGTCGCGCCGGGTATCGTTATGCTGATCATGGTGCCGTTCGGCTTCCGCAGAAAGGCCTGAGCTTGGCCATTCACGTCGGTGTAACGGCCCATGACCAGAGCGGCGGGCGTGAGTGCCATCGCGGTTGTAGAAATGGAGTTGGGCACATCGAACGTGGTAACGGTGCCGTTCTTTCGCCGCAGGAAGCCGTGGATATGGTGACCTGCGTCGCCCCACTGTCCGACTGTCACCCCAGCCGGCGTTATGTCGTTGGAGGCAGTCTCGGTCGAATTGGGCAGATCGAAGGTCACAAACGAGCCGTTCGCCTTGCGAATAAAACCGTGGGAAGGTCCGCTGGCATCGCCGTAGTGCCCGGTAATTTCCCCTTTGGCATTGATGGCGGTGGGTACGGTCTGCGTCGAATTCGGTAATGCGAAGGTTACGATGGAGCCTTGGAGCCGCCGCAAGAAGCCCTTGGCGCCGGCGCCACCGGCGTCCGTGTACCAACCGGTGATCTGGCCTCGCTGATTGATTGCCACCGGAAACGTGTTGGTGGCATTTGGCACATCGAATTTTGCAATACTGCCGTTGCGCTTCCGCAGGAACCCATGAGACTTGCCGGTTTTATCGGTGTAGCTCCCGGTGATGGCTCCCGGCCGGTTGATCGCGGCCGGAACGGTGCCGGTTGCCAACGGCACATCGAAGGAGACTATCTGGGGCATGGCTCTGACTCCTTTCGCGTACGAACTATAGTTCCGGGTATGCGGAGAAGTGAATCAGAGTAGCGGGTGCAGCACAACACTATTCGGTGACGGCGGATTGATCGGTGGCGCGGAAGACGCGGTCCACGGAATAGGGCGCAACGCGCGAGCCGTGATAGTGGTGGACCTGCAATTCGCCGAGCAGACCGAGCGCCAGCATCTGCACGCCGGCGATGATGAGCACAGCGCCGAAGATCATCAGCGGACCGTGGGTCGCCATGATGGCCTCGTGCTTGACCAGCTTTTCGATGACCAGAAACACCGCAATGGCAAGTCCAGCCAGGTTGCTGAGCATGCCGATGGTGCCGAAAAAATGCAGCGGGCGCGACAGGTAGCGCAGCAGGAAGCGGATGGTGATCAGGTCGAAAAAGACGCGGAAGGTGCGGCCCAGGCCGTAGTGGGACTCGCCGCGCTCACGCACCGTGTTCTTGATCGGGACCTCGCAGATGGTGGCGCCATGCCACGACGCCAGCGCGGGAATGAAGCGGTGCAGTTCGCCGTACAGCGGCACCTGCGAGAGAAGATCGCGACGGTAGGCTTTGAAGGTGGTGCCGAAGTCGTGAATGTCCACCCCGCTGAGCTTGGCCATCAGCCAATTGGCACAGCGTGAAGGAATGCGGCGCAGCCACAGGTTATCGATGCGCTGCTTGCGCCAGCCGCTGACGATGTCAAATCCCTCGGCGAGCTTTTCCAGAAAGCGCGGGATGTCGGCGGGGTCGTGCTGCAGGTCGCCATCCATGGCGATGACGTACTCGGCGCCGGCATGATCGAAGCCGGCCGCCAGCGCGGGCGTTTGCCCGAAATTGCGCCGCAGCTTGATTACCACCACGCGGCTGTCCACGGCAACGACTTCCCGCAGCAGGTGAAAGGTGCGGTCGGTGCTGCCGTCGTCCACAAACACCAGTTCGAACGGGTCGGGCTGCGCTTCCATCACCGCTTTCAGGCGGTCATAGAGTTCGGTGACGTTTTCCTGCTCGTTGTGCAGTGGGATGACGATGGAGTACTTCAGCACGTGACGATTATAACGGTCTGCGGGCAAGAGTCGTTAGGTTCTCGGTTCTCGGTCGTCGGTTTACGGTCGTCGGTAGCAAAACCGGCTATCGCCGACAGCATTCACAACCGAGAACCGAAGACCGATAACCGACCACCTTAGTTCAGTTTCCGTGCAATGCGTAGCCGGGTTCCAGCGGTAGCTTGCCATTGACCTTGACCACGTTGACGCCGCTGGTGATGGAATAAATATCAATGAGGCCGACAGCCCCGGACAGGCTCTCGACCATGCGGATAACGTCGGCGTCGGAATTCACGACCACGAAATAGCCGGGGTTGGCGGCCATGACCGCCTTGATTTTTTCCGCTGTCGCGCCGAAGAATTTTTCCATCGCAATCTTCATCGCGGGCGCGTTGGGATCGCGAAGGATCAGGGTCACCTTGCCGCCGCTCGGCCACGTCGCCAACGACGCGCTTGCCAGCTTGCCGAGATCGGTTGAGCTCAGGGTCCTGACCTGGCTGGCCTTGTTGACGATCACCGCCAGATCGCGCGCAGCGCATGGGAGGACGGCGCTCAGCAGCACCGCGCCGAGCGCAAGCACACGAAGAGTACCTACCGGTGGCAGGATAAGTTCCCTCCTTCCTGCGCCGCGATTTAAACGCAGAACAGGTGCAGAACGCAATCGCAAACACGTACCTTTGCGGGTACGTTGGTGCAGAAAGCCGCGGCGACGCATTGCATTCCAATGAAATTCGCGTTACACCACAGCCGATGCAACGCTCATTGCTGATCGTATTTCTATGCCTGTCGCTGGCGGGAGTTGCGCAGAACGCGCCCGCACATTCCTCGCGGCCGGCCGCGCGCCCGAAGGCCAGCACGACTTCCATGCTGCCGGTCACCACCACCTCGCCCAAGGCCCGCGCCATGTACCGGCAGGCGATGACCGACTCGATGAATTTCCACCTGGACCGCGCTCTCGAGCAGTGGCGGGCGGCGGTGAAGCTTGACCCCAACTTCGCGCTCGCCAACCTGATGATCGCCTTCCGCTCGCAGGACCCGAAAGAGGCCAAGGCCGCGCTGCAGCGGGCCAATACGGCGGTCCGCAAGGGCAGCGCCGGCGAGCGCCTGTTCGTGCGCTGGATCACCGGCATCCGCGAAGGAAATTTCCTGTCCGGCATCGCCGCCATGAACGACCTGATCGCCAGGAATCCGTTCGACAAGCAACTGCTGTCGCTTGCCGGGAACTGGCTCATGGTGCGCTACAGCTACGATCGCGCCGCTGAATTGTTGAACCGAGCCCTGGCTGTGGACCCCAATTACCCGCCGGCCTTGAATTCGGTGGCCTACGCATACGCCGGCATGGGCGACTTCGCAAAAGCGATCAAGACGATGGAGCACTATGCCGAGGTGCTGCCCAACGAACCCAATGCCCAGGATTCGTACGCGGAGATCCTGCGCCAGGCAGGCAAGTTCGATGCCGCCGTGGAGCATTACCAAACGGCGCTGAAGATCGCGCCCGGATTCTCCATCATGGGCCTGGCCGACACCTACGCCCTGAAAGGAGATGAAGAGCGCGCCCGCGCCGAATACCTGCGTTGCAACGAGCAGGCGGAAATGTCGGAAGACAAGATTCTGTGCCGCCTGCAATACCCGGTCACTTACGTGTGGGAAAAGAATTATCGCGCTGCCGACCAGGCGTTTGACAGCGTCGCTCAGTGGGCGCACGAGCACGATCTCGGCTTCGCCGAAGCGCAGGCGCATCGCATGATGGCCATGTACCAGGCGGACGACAGCGTGGCGCTGAAGCATCTCGATCGCGCTGCCGCATCTTTGAACGAACACGCCAGCGTTTCCAAGTCCGACCATCAGGATGAGACGGCGCGAATCCTGCGCTGGCGCGTCACTCGTGCCATGCACGCGGGCGACAACAACACCGCTGAGTACGCCATTCAGCAGCTCCGAACCATTGCCGACCACAATCCCAGTGAAGTCGTTCAGCGAGCTTACAACGCCGCTGTCGGAGCTCAACTCATGGCCAAGAGCAAGCCATTGCAGGCGATTCCCTACCTGCGCGAGGACTTCAAGGACGCATGCTCGCTGGAATTGCTCGTTAAGGCTTACGAGCTTACGGGCGACAAAGAAATGGCCGCGACGCAACGGGCAGCACTCGCCCGTTTCAATCTGCCCACCGTGGAAACTGCGATGGTGGTTCCGGCATTCCGCGCCGCGGAAGCGGCGCATTGACCGCTACACGAAGCTGAACACCTCTCCACGACAGCGCACG
>DASWAR010000150.1:0-10005 GCA_036391015.1 Terriglobales bacterium | reverse complement strand
TTTCCCGTGACGCCCTTCGAGAACGTGTCCACCAGCATCAGATGGTTGTCGGTGCCGCCGCTCACGAGACGGAAGCCGTGCGACGTCAACGCCGACGCCAGCCGCGCCGCGTTCGCGACGATCTGCCGCTGGTAGTCGATGAACGACGGCTCCTGCGCTTCTTTGAAGCACACCGCCTTGGCGGCGATGATGTGCATCAGGGGGCCGCCCTGCACGCCCGGGAAGAGCGCGCGGTCGAGATCCTTTGCATACTGCGCGCGGGAGAGCACGAGGCCGCCGCGCGGCCCGCGCAGCGTCTTGTGAGTGGTCGTCGTCACGAAGTCGGAGTGCGGCACAGGGCTGGGATGCACCTTCGCGGCCACGAGGCCTGCGATGTGCGCCATGTCGGTGACGACCGGCGCGCCGACCTCGCGCCCCACCTTTTCGAACCGCTCGAAGTCGATGACCCGCGGATACGCGCTGGCGCCCACCATGATCATCTTCGGCTTGTGCTCGCGCGCGAGCCGCTCGAGCTCGTCGTAGTCGATGCGCTCGTCGTCTTTGCGGACGCCGTAGGGCACGATCGTGTAGAGCTTGCCGGAGAAGTTCAGGGGGTGACCGTGGGTCAGGTGGCCGCCGTGCGCGAGGTTCATGCCGAGCACCGTGTCGCCTGGTTTCAGCAGCGCAAAGTAGACGGCCATGTTCGCCTGCGCGCCGGAGTGCGGCTGCACGTTGGCGTGCTCTGCCCCGAAGAGCTCTTTCGCGCGCGCGATTGCCAGTGACTCAGCGACGTCCACGAACTCGCACCCGCCGTAGTAGCGCTTGCCGGGATAGCCTTCGGCGTACTTGTTGGTCAGGACGGAGCCCGCCGCCTGGAGCACGGCCTCGCTGACAAAGTTCTCGCTGGCAATCAGCTCCAGGCCTTCGTGCTGGCGGCGCTCTTCGTTGTAGATGGCGGTGGCTACGTCGGGATCAACTTCATAAAGAGGGCGGGACATGTGGTTTTTCATAGAAGGTCTCAGTTCTCAGCCGTCAGCTCTCAGCCGGGCGGCAATTCGAAGAATAAAGGATACTCCCCGCCGCAGGGCGCTCCAAGCGGCATCAAAAGACTTTGAGGTTGCATTCTCAAGCGGGACTGGGTTATGGCTAGGTTCCGGCATGCCGCGCGGCGGCGGGGCTTCGACTTCGCCGTTGCCCTCGGGGGTTTCCCTGATGGGCGATTAAAGTTCCCGTTTGCTAACATCCACCACGAATCACGACGAGGAGGCGCAATCCGAAGATGAAAAAGGCATTAGCGATTTTGGTTTGTCTGCCGCTGCTGGCACTTTCGAGCGAAGCTAAAACGAAGAACCAAACCGAGATCGTGGCGCACGCCCAAGGTCGTCAAGAGAGTCTCTCCTCGTCGGACAGGAAAAAGGATGGTGAAAGTGAGTTTCAAGTCAGTGAGGCGGGCATCGCCTTCGCCATATCCGCCGGCATGATCGCGGGGGACAACTCAACCGTCAGCCTGCCCCTGAAAGTAATAAATGCAACAACCAAGGCGCGTGTTTTTTCTCCGAGCGAGATTGTGGTGATTTTGCCGAATGGACATTCCTATCGGCCGTTTAGCCAAGTGGATGTGCTGGCGCAAGCTTACGAGGTGAAGGCCAATCCCAAGCGGAGGAGGGAACCGGCTGCGCACACTGCGCCATCAGAGATCAGCGCCGGCGCAGGCTGCTCAGTAATTGGCGACAGCGCCTCCTGCCCGACTACTCCGGATATATCGACCGAAGCATGGTCCGCCAGACGTCTGGCGCTCGGTTCCATGATTAGAAGTGCCGTGCAACGTCGCAAGTTCAAGAGGTACATCGAACAGGTGAAAAAAACCTACCTGGTCTCGCAGGAGATTGGCCCCGGGGGTACGGTCACCGGCTATGTGGATCTCTACCTTGAAGACATCCATAACGGCCCGTTCACGGTGCGCGTTCCTGCCGGAGGGACCAAATGGTTTGCCCCCGCACCGGGTCAATTGGCCATACCAAAAACGACGTACGACTTTCGTTTCGGTCCAGAACTGGTGGGCGATCCACGGCAATCGCATCGAAACGACACTGAGACGCAGTAAGAGGTTTCGGCCCGACTTCGACGAAAATTGTCGAAATGCGTTGGTGGTGTCGCGCCTCCGAGGGCTGGAGGAAGTTGCAATAGTCAGCGTGGATTCATGCGCGCGGGCCTATCCGCGTGTGTACATTCCCGGATCGAAGATCTCCATGTAGGTTGCCGGGTCGGCGAGCGCTTTGAAGCCGACCTTGGCGTAAATCCGCTGGTCGTGGGTGTACAACATCCAGCGCCGGAGACCCTGTAAATCGGGATGCTGCTGGATGGTCTGCATCAGCCATTTGCCCAGGCCGCGGCCGCGATGGCTCTCCTCGATGTAGTCGTCGAGAATGAATGCGAACGTCGCATAGTCGGTGACGACGCGCGCAAAGCCGATCTGCCGCTCGCCCTCGTACACGCCGAAACAGAGCGAATTTGCCAGCGCGCGCTCCAGTGTCGGGCGCGGGATACCGTCGGTCTCCCAGCCGGGCCAGTTCGCAAGAAACTTGTGGATGGCGTTGAAGTCCAGGCGGCGGGGATCGGTGCTGATCACGTACTCGCCGTTACGATACTCCTGGAATTGCGGTGTAACTCGTGCCGATGCCATAACACCTCACTTACCGGGCGGCTTACCGATGGGCAGGTCGCGGATGGGAGCGGGTGGTGGCACACCGTGGGTGCCGATCAGCCGCAGCGGTACGTCGCTCAACGTCTTCAGCGGCGGGTCGGAGTAGGGATCGTGTCCGACGGTGATCCACCAAGTCACGGGTTTGCCGGCTATGCCGCTCTGGTATGTGCCCACCGCAATGCTGACGACAATCACACGCTTGTCGCGCATGTGCGCCTCGGCTTCCACGCAGAGCGGGAAATCGCTGCCACGATCCTCGGCCGTACCCGTCTGTTCGCCGCAATCGTTAACTTCCCAACTGATCTGCGCGCCTTCGCCGGCCTCTTTGATCAACCAGCGCTCAAACGGAACGGCCGGCAACTTCGGGTCGAGTTGTGAAACCAAGATCGCTTTGGTGTGTGCAATTGCCGTGCGATCCCGCGGCGTCTGCCCGGCGGCTCCAACGGCGATCAGCAGCATCAAACACGCGGCTGTGCGCACGAAACCCAACCTGGACTCTCCGTAACTCGGTAATAGAACTGGTTTCAAGAATACATTTTCGCCTCAGGAAAAATGTCCCTCAGGGGCTAAAGCCCACTATCTTTGCGGCCTCGAGCGGCACGGCTGAAGCCGTGCCCTACCCCAAAAACCGATTTTTGAGACCAGTTCTAGGCACTCGGTACTCTTTCCATTTTCTCGATCTGCGCAATCTTCTCCACCCGCCGCTGATGCCGCCCGCCGGCGAACTTGGTGCGCAACCACCTGTCGAGAATGCTGTGCGCCTCGTCGTCGGTGAGCACGCGCGCGCCCAGGGTGAGCACATTGGCGTCGTTGTGCTCGCGGCTCATCTGCGCCTCATAAACCGTGTGCGCGTTGGCCGCCCTGACCCCCGGCACCTTGTTGGCCGCGATCGACATTCCGATGCCGCTGCCGCACACCAGCACGCCGCGGTCCGCCTTCTTGGCCGCGACCTCTTCGCCGACCTTGCGGGCGTAGTCCGGGTAGTCCACCGAATCGAGAGACAGCGTGCCCTTGTCGTCCACCTGGAAGCCCTGTTCGGTGAGCCAGTGCCTGATTTTTTCCTTCAGCGGGAAGCCCGCGTGATCGGCGCCAAGTGCGATTTTCATAATCAGTATTCTAGTCCCGAGTCCCGGGTCCCGAGCATTGACTTTGTGCGGCTCGGGACTCGCGACTCGGGTCCTCAGTGCTTGCCGCCGGACATTATGCGGCAATCAACCGCACTTGTCCGCTCCCGGATTTCGGCACATAATGCGCGCCGCGGAAGAAATTCTGGAGGACGCACCATGGCCACCACGCCGAGTGCCGCGCAAGAATTCAAATTCATCAAGTTTGACCACAGCACCTTCGCCGCGCGCATCACGCTCAACTACCCGCCCTACAACGTGCTTACCGTGCCCATGATGGCGGAACTGGCCGACGCGATCGAAAGTCTGAACAGCCGCCCCGAGGTGAAGTGCATCGTTCTTGATTCATCGCAGAAGACCTTCTCCGCCGGGATCTCCGTCGAAGACTCGCGCCCGGAGCGGGTTTTCCAGACGCTCGATACCTTCAACCGCGTCTTCCAGGCGATCGCGGATATTTCCAAGCCGCTGATCGTGGTGGTGAATGGCCCCGCCATCGGCGCCGGCTCCGAGCTGGTCGCGTTCGGCGACATGGTGATCGCCACCACCAACGCTCGTTTCGCGCAGCCCGAAGTGAAGATGGGCGTGTTCCCGCCCTTCGCGGCCATCATGCTGCCCGCCCTCATCGGCCCGAAGAAGACCTACGAGCTGATCCTCACCGGCAATCCGCTGACCGCCGAAGACGCACTGGATCTGGGCTTTGTTAATAAGGTGGTTCCCGAGGCGGAACTTCTCAAAACGGTGAACGAGGTGCTGGCGCGCATCGGCGAGTTCAGCGGCCCGGTGCTGGAAATGACCAAGCGCGTGATCGGCAGCTCCATCGGCCTGCCCCTGGCCGAGGCGATGAAAAAGTCGCAGGACATTTACCTCAACCAGCTCTATGCGTTGGAGGACGTTGCCGAAGGCCTGCGCGCGGTGGTGGAGAAGCGCAAGCCGGTGTGGAAGAACAAGTGACGGCGCCTGCGCGGCGTCTGAGCCGTGCGCCGTCTTCCTAAGCGACCGCAGGTCGCGAAGGATCTATCCCCAACAGACAATGAGGGCGCGCCCAGGGCGGGCCCTTTTCGTCAGAGTGCGCCGTTGATGAAGCGCACCAGGTGCCAGGCATCGAGAAACTTGTACGGCGTCTCGCCGGTGGTGTAGTGGCCGCAGGGCAGCACGGCAATGCGATGGTCGAGCCGGCGGCGGCTGAACTCGGCGACGATCTGCCGCGAGAACTCGGGCAGAAACGTCAGGTCGTAGGTGGCGTAAACCACCAGCGACTTCTTGGGGAAGCGGCTGTACTGGTCGAAGTACGACATCGGGCTGATGGCCCGCCAGCAATCGCGCAGGCTCTCCAGGGTGATCTCGCGCTCGACGCCGGCGCGGACGTGGCGGGTGGATTGGCCGGTCCACACGACGTCGGCAAAATAGGTGGAGGCGTGATTGAAGGCGTTCACGCGCAGGCGGGGATCGTGGGCGCTGGCGATGAAGGCATAGCAGGAGCCCAGGCTGGTTCCGAGAATGCCGAACTCGCGGTAGCCCTGCGACTGGAGCCAGTCGAGGCAGCAGCGGACGTCAAGGATGGCCTGGCGCGCGGCGGCGATGGTGCGTCCAATGTTGGCGGAGACGGCGTAATCGGCGCGCTCCAGTTCGGCGGGGCGGCGCACGTCGTGATAGGGCATGCTGAGGCGAAGTCCGGCGATGCCGCAGAAGTTCATCATGCGGCAGAGCGCGTTGTGGCTGAGCGCGTCGGCGTTCCACTGCGGCAGCACGATTACGGCGCGGCGCCCGCGAGCCGGGAACCAGCGCGCGTTGACGGTGTTGTTCTCGGCATAGGGTGTCTCGACGGCCGAGGTGAAACGCAGGAACTCGCCGGTGCCGCGCTCTGGATCGTCGCCGTTGTTGCCGCCGGAAGCGTGCAGCTTTACCGGATGTCGCTCGATGCGGAAGTCGGTGGGAGTGCGGTAGGAGAAAAACTGGTCGCTGTGGGCGACGATGTGGCGGTTGAGGTGGTGGAAGAAGTTTTCAGGCGCTGTTTGGTGGTCGCCGTTAACGCCGGGCCAGCCGCGGGTCCATTCCATGCCCCAATCGAAAGGACGCACCACGCGATTGGTGTCGCGGGTGGTGAGACGGGTCTCCCAGGTGTGCATCCAGTTTTGGTAGCGCTGGCGCATGGCGTGTGGGAAAGAATAACAAAGGCTGTCAGCTATCAGCTATCACCTTGTAGCCGCGGGTAGCTCAGCCATCCCTACGGGACTTGGATTTCGAGAGGCGACGGTTCTCGGCACTGAAGTGCCGGGCTAATTTCATGCGCGCCTGTGGCGCAGCGCACGCGAAAACACTTTTCGGCTCAGTCAGGCTTCCAGGTTCATCTTGCGCAGCAGTGCAGCAAAGCGCGGGTCGGTGCGGAGCGGATCTAGGAACGGATAGGTTTTGATTGGCTTAATCATGCGGTCGGGCGCGTCAATGGCTCGGTCCATCCACACAAATGCTTCATCAATTTCTCCGAGCCCAAGATGTGTCCAGGCAAAACACGTGGGGGGCACGTATCGTTTGCTGGCGAGCGCGCGCAGACGATCGAGCACCGTCCGCGCCTCGGCCGTGCACCCGCCCAATCCCAGCGACAGGCCGAGCAAGCCAAGCACCAGGGGCAACTCACGCGACGCTTCGACTGCGTTGCGCAAGGCAGCGGCACTCTCATCGAACCTTTGCATCGCCATGTAAATGTGCCCAAGCGCGTAATAAGGCAAGAAGCGATCCGGTTCCAGTTCGACCAGTCGGAGGCATTGCTCGAGTGCGCGGTCGTATTGACGCCCCAGGTAGAGCATTGTCGCGAACCAGAAGCGCACATCGAGAGCCAGTGGATCGGATTCGAGCGCCCTTTCCAGTTCTGCGGCGGCGTCCTCAATGCGCCCGAGAATCATCAGGACGATCGCGTACCTGAGCCGAACCAGCCGTGAACTTGGGTTCAACTCGCGCGCATGTGCCAGGTCCTTCTGCATCTCCGCCCAGTCGTAGTAATCGAACTCGTCGCTGTAGTGGCGCTTCTTGGGATAGAAGCTCAGCAAGGCATGCGTGTCGGCCAGCGTGGGATCGGTCTCGATGGCGCGCACCACGTAAAACCTCCCCACCGCATCGGTTTCTCTGGACGGGGCATATCCCCAGAAGCCCAGATACCAATAGAGCTCGGCGAGGCCATCGCAGGCCAGCGCGAACTCAGGATCGCGGTCCAACGCCGCCTCGAAGTGTTGTCTTGCTTTGGCCACACTCTCGGGCGTCATTTTCCACATTTCGTAGCGTCCTTTGATGTACTCGTCATACGCGGCGAGATCTTCGGTGGGTTTTCGCCGAACCTGCTCGCGTAGCATTATCCCGTCGCGCATTCCGTGGGCGATAGCAGGGACGTGCCTCGCGATGGCTTGCGCGATGCAACTGTGCAGACTGAACACATCGCGCATCTCGGCGTCATATTTCTTCGCAAACAGGTGCGTCTGATTGCTAGCCTGAATAAGCTGCACGTTGATAGCAACCCGGTCTTCGGTGCGGCGGACGCCGCCTTCCACTACGTACTCCACGTTCAACTCGCGGCCGATGCGAGCGACATCCTTGTGGCTGCCCTTGTAGTGCATGGCCGTGGTGCGGGCGATGACCGCCAGTTGCTCGGGCGCAAGGCTCGCCAGCGCGGTGATGATCTCGTCGGTCATCGCGTCGCTGAAGTACTCTTGCGCCGGATCGCCGCTCAGGTTCACAAACGGCAACAGCATTAGCCGCGCTCTGTTTGTTTGCGATTCTGCCGTTCTCGCCGGGAGCGCGTACATATCTGCTATGAAGCGATAGCCGCGCTTGGGCAGGGTCTCAATGAAACGCGGATGGTCGGCCGAGTCGCATAGCGCCTCGCGTAGGCGGGCGACGACGGTGTTCAGGTTGTTTTCGAAGTCGACGAACACGTCGTTGTGCCAGAGACGACGCTGCAATTCCTCCCGAGTGACGACTTCTCCGGGGTTCACGAGAAGCGACGCCAGGACCCTGAAAGATTGATCTGGGAGGTTGATTTTGATTCCCCGTTTGCGCAGCTGGCCCGCGGACAGATCAACTTCGTAGCTTCCGAAGCGGACGACGCTGGACATGGTCCTGCTCCCGGTCGCGGCTCTGAACCGAGCCTCGTGGTCCCATGGCTGCCCCAAGTGGCTCGCCTATATAGGGCTGCGGTGCAAGGCAAATTCAAGGAGCAATCAAGCCGCTATCCATGGTAAGGCGCCCCTTCTGCGACGATGATGGGGTCGCTCTAAAGGTCTGCTGGGTAAGTGTAGCGCGATGCAGCATTGCCTACGGCAAGGTTCGGGCTGCCATCTGCGGGCTTGATTCCCGTTTTGGAACTGGCTGGATGATCGTCACCTGACCAGGGGACCGGTGCACCGCTACTAAGTGTCGTCGCCGTGGCCGAGAGCACCAGGAGGTGGCTTATGAAGCGAGGCGCGATCGTGCTGAGTTCAGTGCTTGGATTTGTTCTACTCCTCATCTTGCCGGGCTGCGGGAGTGGCTCGCAGCCAACAACGGTCGTTCAGTCTCAACCTCAGCCGGTGGTGTCGGCGATCACAATGACAGTCTCGCCGAGGGGCATTTCCCTGGGCGCCTCCGAAACCCAGCAGTTCACGGCAACTGTCACCAACACCACCAATACGGCTGTGACCTGGACGGTGAGCTGCTCATCGGCCCCATGCGGCACGATCAGCGCTAGCGGGCTGTATACCGCACCACCTGTGATTCCCAGCGCAGTTACGGCAACGGTGACTGCAACATTGCAGGCCGACTCGACGAAAAAGGGCGACGCCTCTGTGAACCATGTGCCGCTTTCCGTCCGAGTCTGGCCGTTATTGGCGATGACGATGGCTGCGGGTGCGACCCAGACGTTCACCGCGTCCATCGACAAACACTCGAATCAGAATGTGACTTGGAGCCTCTCTGGGTTGGGATGCACCGGCGGCGCCTGCGGTACGCTGACGAATGTGACGGCAAGTTCGGCAACGTACAACGCGCCGGCAACGTTTGCGGCCGCAGCTACTGCGATGGTGACCGCAACCTCGGTCGCCGACGCCACGAAGTCGCAGCTGGTCAAGATCAACCTGATGCCGATTTCCGAACCCTTGAACGGCCGCTATGCGTTCCTTTTCCGGGCCTCCGACAGCGCCACAGTCTTTGGCGCCAGCCTGGTGGCCGACGGGAAGGGCAATCTCAGCGGCATCGGCGACCTCGTCACCGCATCCGGAGCACATGCCAACCAGCCGTTCACCGGGTCCTACGCCCTCGGTGCCGACCGTCGCGGCACGATGCAGATTACGGGCGCGGGCGTCACGCTCACACTGCGCATGGTAGTGGTGACGGGAAACTTCGGCCGCTTGCTCGATTTCTCCGGTACCGGCAATGGCAATGGCTGGTTTGAAAAGCAGAATGAGACAGCGTTTAGCCCTGCGATTATGACAGGCGGCTCTTTCGCGCTTGGCGGAACCAGTGGAAGCACTTTCACGTCGCGAGTCGGTGACGCGTCGTGGGATAGCAGCGGCAATGGGGGCGCTATCGCGTTCTATTGGTACAGCTACTTCGCCGGTTGCGCCATCGATAGCACTACCGGGCGAGGCACCCTGGTACCGAACGAACCGACCGACGCGATGTTTTCGACGGCGCCGCACATGGCCTTCTACACGGTAGACGCTACTCACGCTCTCATGCTCGGCGATATTGGCCACCCCTCGCTCCGGCTTTTTGGGAGCATGGACGCGTATGCTAATTCCGAATTACGCGGAGACTACACCTACTACATGGTCACATCCACCAGCTTGGCCGCGGGACGCTTCACGGCCACTCCAGGTGCCGACCCAGGAACGGTTGTCATAAGCGGGGTTCAAGACGAAGTCCAAGATGGCGGCGTGAACCTCGATGTTCCAGTTACCGGGGGGATAGGAAAAGGAGGGTTTGGCGAACCGATCTTGACCCTGAGCATCGGAGGCGTGTCCCTCGGGAGTGAACTTGGGTTTACGACTTCGGATGGCAGGTTGTTGTTCGTGACCGAAAACGGATCTTACGGCGAAGCATACTTGCAGAAAGACGGCCCGTTCTCCAACAGCACGTTCACCGGCAACTTCGGTCTGCAGCTTTTTGGCCGGGACGCGCACGCGCTCGGGATGGTAAGCCTGGCGCCGCCGAACCTGACAGGCACGACTGACG
>DASWAR010000149.1:0-4069 GCA_036391015.1 Terriglobales bacterium | reverse complement strand
ACCGAACAGCAGCATGAGATGGAATTCCTGAAAAGCACCGCCAAGATCTGGTCATGGGAATACGATTTACAGACCCATCGCATCACCTGGACGAACATGTACAGCCTGGTGGTGCTGCGTCGCGAGGAGCCGCTGGAAAGCTGGTTGGATTCCATCCATCCCGACGACCGCGTCCGCGTCAAGAATGCCCTCGACCGTGCGCTGGTGGACGGTGAATTCGAAGCTGAATACCGCGTCCTGGTGCAAGGATCCGAGCCGCGCCGCATCATGGGCCGCGCCGTGCTTTATTCCATCGGCGGCCACATTACGGGCTTGCGCGGCATCGAGATTGATCGCGAGTTGCGCGCGGCCGCCGCTTCCCCTTCGCCGGCTTAAACCAGCGCTGCCCGCCTGGCGAAATATTCCGCCAGCGCCTGTCCGGTGTACGACTTCCTCAGCTTGGCCACCTGCTCGGGCGTGCCCTGCGCCACGATCCGTCCACCGTCCTCGCCGCCCCCGGGACCAAGGTCCACGATCCAGTCCGCGTTGGCCACGACGTCGAGGTTGTGCTCGATAATAATGATGCTGTTGCCCAGGTCCGTCAGCCGGTGCAGCACGTCCAGCAGTTTGTGTACGTCATCGAAATGCAACCCGGTGGTCGGCTCGTCCAGCAGGTAGAGCGTGCGCCCGGTTTGCCGTTTGGAAAGCTCGCGCGCCAGCTTGATGCGCTGCGCCTCGCCGCCCGACAGCGTCACCGCCGACTGCCCCATGTGGATGTACCCCAGCCCAACGTCCACCAGCGTTTGCAGCTTCTGCCGCACCTGGGGGATGTTCTCCAGCAGCGGCAGCGAGTCCGAGACCGGCATCTCCAGCAGGTCGGCGATGGAATTGTCCTTGTACTTCACCGCCAGGGTCTCGTGGTTGTAGCGTCGCCCGCCGCACACCTCGCACTGGACGTAAACATCGGGCAGGAAATTCATCTCGATGCGGCGTTGACCCTCGCCCTGGCACGCTTCGCAGCGGCCGCCCGGCACATTGAACGAGAAGCGCCCCGCCTTGTACCCCCGCTCGCGCGAATCCGGCAGCATGGCGTAGAGATCGCGGATATGCGTGAACACGCCGGTGTACGTCGCCGGGTTGGAGCGCGGCGTGCGGCCGATCGGCGACTGGTCGATGCGGATGACCTTGTCAATGCTCTCCGCGCCCGCAATGGATTTGTGTTCGCCGGGCTCTTCGCGTGACCGGTAGAGCTGCTTGGCCAGCGCGCGGTAGAGAATGTCGTTCACCAGCGTGGATTTTCCCGAGCCCGAAACGCCCGTCACCAGGGTCATCACGCCCAGCGGAAAGCTTACGTCGAAGCCCTTCAGGTTGTTCTCGTGCGCGCCCAGCACGGCCAGGGCGGTGCCGTTGGTGTGGCGGCGCTCCGCCCGGTGCGGAATGCTTTTCTTGCCCGAGATGTACTGCCCCGTCAGCGACTCCGGCGCCTCGATGATTTCCTGCGGCGTGCCGCACGCCACCAGCTCCCCGCCGTGCCGCCCCGCGCCCGGCCCCAGGTCAACCACGTAATCGGCGCGGCGGATGGTCTCCTCGTCATGCTCCACCACCAGCACCGTGTTGCCCAGATCGCGTAACGATTCCAGCGCCTGCAGCAGCCGGTCGTTGTCGCGGTGGTGCAGTCCGATGGACGGTTCATCCAGCACGTACAGCACGCCGCGGAGTTTCGATCCGATCTGCGTGGCCAGCCGGATGCGCTGTCCCTCCCCGCCTGACAGCGTCGCCGCCGAGCGGTCCAGCGAGATGTAACCCAGCCCGACCGCATTCAGAAATTGCAGGCGCTCGCCAATTTCACTCACCACGCGCCCGGCAATCTGCGTCTCGCGCTCGCTGAGCTTGATCTGCGGCACCGCGGCCTTGGAACGCGACACCGGCAGCGCCGTGAAATCGGCGATCGACATTCCATTCACCTTCACCGCCAGGCTTTCCGGCCGCAACCGCTTGCCCTGACACGCGGGACACTGGGTGGCGCTCATGTAGTTCAGCAGCCAGTCGCGATAGCTTTCCGAGGTGGACTCTTCCAGCGTCTGCCGCAAAAACGCCAGGATGCCGCGCCAGCCGAGCCGCGCTCCATTGGCCTCCGCGCCATAAAGAAGATAGCTCTGGGTTTTTGCCGGAAGTTGCTCGAAGGGCATGCTCAGGTCAATGCCCGCCGCTTCGGACGCAATCTGCAGCATGTGCTGCAGATTCGCTGAACCTGAGCCCGGCCCCAGTCCCCCGTCCAGCAGCGGCTTCGACCAGTCCACGATCACCCTCGCGGGATCGAAATCGTACTTGCTGCCCAGCCCGTTACATGCCTTGCACGCGCCGTATACGCTGTTGAACGAGAACGACCGCGGCTCCAGCACCGGCACGCTGATCCCGCAATCCGGACACGCCAGCCGCGATGAATACAGGTGCTCCTCGCCGCCCACCACCGACACTTGCACCAGTCCGCCCGCCAGTTTCATCGCCAGCGCCACCGATTGCTCCAGCCGCTTCTCGATCCCCGGCTTCACCAGCAGGCGGTCAATCACCACTTCAATCGTGTGGTTCTTGCGCTTGTCGAGCCGGATGTCGTCTTCCAGGTTGACCAGTTCGCCGTCGATGCGCGCGCGCGAAAATCCGTGCTGCGCCAGCTTCTCCATCTCTTTCTTGAATTCGCCTTTGCGTCCGCGCACGATCGGCGCCAGGATCATCACCCGGTCTTCCGGCTTGTCGGGGTCCCCGGCGCGCCCGCCGTTGGCGCGCTGGGGTGAAAGCGCCATCACCCGCGACACGATCTGGTCCGCCGACTGCCGCGAGATCGGCTGCCCGCACTTCGGGCAATGCGGCACCCCGACCGACGCGTACAGCAGCCGCAGGTAGTCGTAGATTTCCGTGATCGTGCCCACCGTGGATCGCGGGCTGCGGCTGGTGGTCTTCTGCTCGATGGAGATGGACGGGCTCAAGCCGTCAATCGCATCCACGTCCGGCCGCTCCATCTGGTCGAGGAATTGCCGCGCGTAGGCCGACAGCGTTTCCACGTACCGCCGCTGGCCCTCGGCGTAGATGGTGTCGAAGGCGAGCGACGATTTGCCCGAGCCGCTCAGCCCGGTCACTACGGTCAGGGTGTTGCGTGGAATTTCGACGTCGATGTTCTTGAGGTTGTGCTGTCGCGCCCCGCGCACCGAAATCTTGGTAATGGCCATGAATGACATATGTGGCGCGGGCGCCCTCGCCCGCGAAGTCCCCGCCTGACCTGCGGACCATGTCCCTTGGAGATGTGGACGGTTCCCCTAAAAGGTCCCAGAGTGATGAGGCGCAACTCTACTCCGTATCTTAGTTGCCAACACTAGCCAGCGTCAACGGGAGCTACAGTGTTCGGTCGGTCGGAAAATCCGGGCAAGGCAGCGCCGGTTCTTGGCCATCGGGCCATCGACGTCTTTATGACCGAACATTGTTGCGAAATGCTGCGCGAAGCGGTGGACGGAGACGCGCTCCTCAACCAGCCGCTGCGCACCATGCACGGCCGCATTCTCAACGAAATCGATTCCGACTATGCCGTGCGCTCGCCCGAGGACCGGCCCAATCTTTACCCGATCGACTTCTGTCCGTTTTGTGGACGAGCGGTATCGCGGACCATCTGGAACGCGGAAAAGAAAAAATAGTTCCACAGTTTCTTGGTGGAAGACGATGAGCAAGAGTTCCGACAACCGATTGTGCGGCGCCTTCCCGCTCTCCCGTGAGCGGGACGGAGGCGTCCGGGGTGGCACATCCGGAGTTGCCGGTTCCCGCATCACAGGAAAGGTCGGTCGGACGTGAACCCGTTGCTGGTCGTTGTCACGCTTCTCTTCACCATCGCTGCCGCGCTCACCCTGGGCGTGGCTCTCGGCTATGCCGCCGTCTACACCATTCTCCGTGCCATGCGAAGAGGGTCCCAGACCGTCACCGAACACGCCCTCGCCGCCACCGAAGCCAGCGGCGACTAGCGTGGAATTGCACGCCTCTTGAACTGATCATCCTTTGGTATTTGTCATTCCGACCCTGAGCGAAGCCGAAGGGGGAGGAATCTGCT
>DASWAR010000148.1:0-1655 GCA_036391015.1 Terriglobales bacterium | reverse complement strand
TAGGATGGTGGAGTGCCGTCTCCGTCTCACCCTGAAACGCAGTCTCAACTCAGCAGAATTCCTGGCCCGTGAGCCGACGACGGACGTCTAGTTGTTCTGTGCCGCGCTGGCTGTACTTGTCTCGACGCCTGGGCCGGCGTCAATGTGGTAGCGCTTCAGCTTACGGTATAGAGTCGCGCGGCTGATGCCGAGCATCTTGCCGGCGAGCGCCTTATCCCCTCCCACCTGCTGGAAGACGCGCTCGATCGTCTGCCGCTCGATGTCTTCCAGGTCGGTGGAATTCGTCGTCGGCGCAGATGCACCCGCCGCGGGCGCTTCCGCCGGAACCGGCAGGGCCGGACCGGCCATGCGAATCGCCGCGGGCAGATCCTGCACGTCAATCGTCTTGTGATTGCCCAGGGCGATGGCGCGCTCGATGCAGTTTTCCAGTTCACGCACATTGCCCGGCCAGTCGTACTGGAACAGGCTGTGCATGGCCGCGGGCGTAACCTGCACATTTTCCTCGGGCGCGTAGCGCGCCAGGAACGAGCGCACCAGCACCACCATGTCGGACTTGCGCTCGCGCAGCGCCGGCAGGTGAACGGTGACCACGTTGAGCCGGAAATAGAGGTCCTTGCGGAAGGTGCCGGCGCGATACGACGATTCAAGATCGCGGTTGGTGGCGGCGATGATGCGTACGTCCACCTTGATCTTGTCGTTGCTGCCGACCGGACGAACTTCCTTTTCCTGCAGAACGCGCAGCAGCTTGGCTTGCATCTCCAGCGGCAGCTCGCCAATCTCGTCCAGGAAAATCGTGCCCGTATTGGCCGATTGAAACAGGCCCTGCTTGGTTTTCATGGCGCCGGTGAAGGCGCCTTTTTCGTAGCCGAAGAGCTCGCTCTCGATCAGCGTCGGCACCAGCGACCCGCAATCCACGGCGACGAACGGGCGCTTCTGCATCGAGCCGCGGAAATGAATGGCGCGCGCCACCAGCTCTTTTCCGGTCCCGCTCTCACCGGTGATCAGCACCGGGGTGCGTGTGTCTTTCAGCCGCGAGACCATGCGGAGCACATCCTGGATTTTTGCCGACGAGCCGTCAATGACGTTCAGCTCCTGCAGGTTGGAGACGCGGTCGCGCAGGTACTCGTTTTCGGCGACGAGGCGAACCTTTTCCTTCATGCGCTGCAGCACCAGCTTCAACTGTCCCGCGCCGAAGGGCTTGGTGATGTAGTCGTAGGCGCCCATCTTCATGGCTTCGACGGCGGACTCGATGGAACCGTGGCCGGTGATGATGGCCACTTCCGTGCGCGGCAGCATGGCCTTGATCTGCCGCAGCAGGTCGTCGCCGCTCATGGCGCCGAGCTGGCGGTCCAGCACGATAATGTCAGGCGATTCGGTTTCCAGGTAGGCGAGCGCGGCCTCGGCGCTCTCCGCCTCGCCACATTCAAAGCCGAGCGAGGCGCCGATCGCGATGCACAACTTGCGGATGCTCTGCTCGTCATCCACGATGAGAAAGCGGACGCGAAAGTCGTCGTTCATTTCGGGCCCCCAAAAATTTTTTCCACCACCCCGAGAAGCTGCTGCACGCGAAACGGCTTTTCGACGCAGGGCGCGCCGGTGCGGCGCAGCGTGGCGGCGGTCTCCTCGTTGACGATGTCGCCGGTGATGAAGATGAC
>DASWAR010000147.1:0-17198 GCA_036391015.1 Terriglobales bacterium | reverse complement strand
ACAACCGGCATCTGGCTGATCCTGTTTGCGGTAGAGACCCGTGCCCGTAGTGATCAACAATCCGCTCGACCGGCGGTTATCCGCGGTTAGCAGTTCGCCGTGACGATGTCGGGATTGGGAGAAAACGGAATGGCGAATCGTTCGGCCAATCACGCAATCAGCAAATCACTAAATCCCTCCGCGGTGCTATCGTAGTGACGATGTCCGAACCCGAATCCTTCAACGATCTCCTCTCGCAATTCGAGCAGGCCCATGCCCACAAGCCCGCCGAGGGCCGCAAGCAACTGGAAGGCACCGTGATTGCCGTCACCGGGGACTCGGTACTGCTCGACATTGGATTCAAGACCGAAGGCATTCTGCCTCTGGCCGCCTTTCAGGATGCCGCTGAAACCGTCAAGCCCGGCGACAAGTTCCCGGTCTCGGTTACCGGGCGCGACCCCGAGGGCTACTACCAGCTTTCCCGCTCGCGCGTGGAGCGCCCCACCGACTGGTCTTCCCTGCAGCAGGCCTTCACCGAGCAGGCGGCCATCATGGGCACGGTGACCGCCGTGATCAAAGGCGGGCTCAGCGTGGATGTCGGGGTGCGCGCCTTCATGCCCGCCTCCCGCAGCGGCACCCGCGACGCCGCCGAGTTGGAAAAACTGGTGGGCCAGGAGATCCGCTGCCGCATCACCAAGCTCGATATAACCGACGAAGATGTGGTGGTGGACCGGCGCGCCGTCATCCAGGATGAAGCGCGTGCTTCCAACCAGCGCCGATACTCCGAACTCAAAGAAGGCGACGTCATTACCGGCACGGTCCGCAGCCTCACCGATTACGGCGCCTTCGTGGACATCGGCGGCGTGGACGCCTTGCTGCACGTCGGCGACCTCGCCTGGAGCCGCGTCAACAAGCCCGCTGACGTGCTCACCGTCGGCCAGCAGATCGAAGCGCGCGTTTTAAAGATCGATCCCGGCAAGCAGCGCATTTCTCTCGGACTCAAGCAGCTTCAGCCGCATCCCTGGGATTCCGCCGCGGAGAAATACAAGGTCAACGAGCGCGTGCGCGGCACCGTCACCCGCATCGTGGATTTCGGCGCCTTCGTGGAATTGGAGCCCGGCGTAGAAGGGCTGATTCACATTTCCGAGATGTCGTGGGCGAAAAGAATCAAGAAAGCCAGCGACGTGGTGAAGCAGGGCGAATCCGTGGAAGCCGTCATCCTCGGCGTCAACCTCCCTGACCGCCGCATCTCCCTCGGCCTGAAGCAGGCGCTGGGCGATCCCTGGGCGCTGGCGGCGCAGAATTATCCCGTTGGGTCGGTGATCGAAGGCCCAGTCACCAGCCTCACCAACTTCGGCGCTTTTGTGCAGCTTGTGGAGGGCGTCGAGGGCATGATCCACGTCGGGAACATCAGCGCCGAAAAACGCATTAACCACCCGCAGGACGTGCTCCGGGTCGGTCAAACGGTTCGCGCCCAGGTGCTGGAATTCGATCGCGACAAACGCCGCATCTCGCTCGGCATGAAACAACTGGTGCCCACCGGCCTCGACGAATACCTCGCCGAGCACAAGCCCGGCGACCTGGTTAGCGGCCGCATCGTGGAGATTTCCGGCCCCGACGCGCGCGTCGAGCTCGGCGAAGGCATCCATGCCATTTGCCGCATCCCTGTGTCCGCGCAGGTGGAGAATCAAACAGAAAAACAAAAGAGAGAAGCCGGGGAAAACCCAGAAGTTCCAGATCAGGCCAAGCCGGACCTTAGCTCGCTTACATCGATGCTGAACGCGTGCTGGAAGGGCACTTCGGCTCCGAGCAAGGTTGCGTCCAAAGCGGAAGCCGCCAGCGCCGGGCAGATCCGCAGCTTCCGCATCGCCAAGCTCGATCCCGCCGCCAAGAAGATTCAACTGGAATTGGCCTGATGTGCCAAGCCCGCAACAGGCGCTGAAAAGCCGGTCAAAACGGCTGCAAATAGAAATGGCTCCTCAGGTAGGACTCGAACCTACAACCCTACGGTTAACAGTTGCAGGCACCACCAAAATGCCGGGATGACTACTGTGCCTCATAAGAGTTGCGCGAGCGCCGCCGACTACGGTCACGACATGAATGCTCGCATTGCCTTTTTTGGAACGTGCACCCAAAACGGCGCAACACCTAAGATCCCTGCATCTTTACTCCGCCCCCTCTCACTCGGTGCGTGCTATCTCTCGTATGCGGTACAGCACTCTTCCACCGCCGACTCAATGCCGCCGAAGTTCGCACGAGCCGACGAGGTGCCAGGGAATCAGGCTTCGCTGCCACAGCGGCGTTCCACACCGGAAGTTCCGATGCTCAGGTCATCAGGAGAAACAGCATGAGGAGCGCGCTGAAGAAGACCGGAGCTGGATTCTTCATGGTGCTCCTGGCCGCCCTCTGCGCCGCAGCCCAGCAGCCGGTGGAGACCGCTAAACCGGATTCCTCGTTCCCTTCCCCGCAGCACAGGACCAAAGCTCCGGTAGTCATGCCATCGAAGCCGGTTGATCGCACCGGGGAAACGATTCGACAGGAGCGCAGCAAGTTGTCAGTATCCCAATCGCTTGCCCTTGCCACGCCTGCAACAGCGAGCACCGACACCACTCCTCCCATAGCCCCGCCGCAGGTCACAGCCAGCGCCCAGGGAATACTGACGCTTAACGCTCAGTGGGACAGCGGCTCAGATCCGGAGTCCGGCATTAGCTACTACATTTTCGGCATCGGCACCAACAGCTCAGGTAGCTATAGCACCCTGGCCAACGTGCGGTGGTGGCAGGTTGTGTACACCAATAGCATATCCGCCCACATCGTCCTTAATCCCAGCCTTATCTACTATGTTTCGGTGTACGCCGTAAACGGAGCGGGTTTGTGGAGTTCCGTCGTCATCAGCAATCCGGTTCAACCGATATGGCAAAACCTTGGCCAGCCGGGGAATGTCATACAGCTTCAGTTCGGTGCTGTGGGATATGACAAGAACGGCAACCCGACCTCGACCTTCACCGCCGACGAGGAGGCGGTCATGACGTCGTTCTTCAACAACATGTACCCGATCCTTGTTCAGTTGTACGGCCCCCCGGCAGTGAGTTACACCCTCACTGTTGTGAGAGACCTGCGTTACGCGAACACGAACGAGTTCGTCCCCTCTCTTAATGAGATGCTCAAAGACGACAGCTTCTATCCGCAACTGTTCACGCATGAATTGGTACATGCTTTCCGGGACACCTACATCTTGGCCATGGACCAAAACTGGAACTTCGATCCGACTTTGGACGGATTTGAGGAAGGATTCGCCCAAGGGGTGAGCTACGAGGCGATGAATCAATACGTGGCGGCCTACCTCAACGACCCCATCGTGCCGGGGAACAGCCTGTGGGGATCGAGCAACGATTGGGACTACGATTTCCAGAACATGCTGGTATTGCGGGGCACGGATTTCTGGAGCGACGGCGGGGGAACGGGGCTTTACTGGCTGAAATACGAAATGGGCGCTGCCGCGATTAGAAAGATCAACCTGGAATCGCCGGGCTTCTACAAGGCGTTTAACCAGCAGTATTACAGCCTCATCAACGCCAACCCGATGCCAGTGCGGCCCACCAGGGCTCTGATTGTTGGCATTGTGAAGACCCTGGTGCCACAGATCGAAGGCGTGCCCGCCGACCAATGGATCAACCAGCAATACATCTTTTACTGCCAAAAGGTGTACGGGGAGAAGATCTACCATAGGATTCAGGATTATCAGTGGACGCAATTCTTCGCGTTTCAGAATATGTATTTCCTGAATACGATGTTCTGCGGCAGCGAATGGGCATGCTGGGACGGCTCAGAATGGGTGTACTACGATCTGAACGGCTCGCAGGGCAACGGGGACTTGGTTGATGGCAACGGCAACACCGTTTGGACGGGCAGCCTCTCGATTCAACCGAGCCAGAACCCATCCGCCGGATACTATGCCTTTGGGTCTGCGCCCATGGGGCTCACGACGGCATCGTCGTTGCAGCCATGGCCGGGCGGCGACCCCAGCACCTACATCATGAACCTGGATACTCTTGGGCTGTATAGGTTCGACAGCAGCTTTACCGATTCTACGACCGGTGCGACGACGACGGACAAACTCTATCGTGTCATGGGTTCGCAGATCGCGAACACCTTCTCGGGAGTGTGGGGCGGTGTCTTGGGCCACCAGAACGGCACGATCTATCTCGACCATGAAGGCCTCGCGACAGAACCGGGAATTCCGCTGGTCAACGGCGCTTTTGTGGGCACGAGAAACTGGACGGGCATCCCCGATGCCCGGACCGGCGGCACCGATTCCATGCCCGGCAAAGTGTTCATCACGTTCACTGACGCGGGCACGACGTGGAAGGCCCAACGGAATATTGACTACGGTAGCTCATCCGGCAGCCAGATGTTTCTGTTCGATTTCAGCGCCCCGCCGCCGGATACCATCCCTCCTGCGGTATCGGTCACCAGCCCCTCGGCGAGTGCCACCATCTTCGGAACGGTGACGCTGGTCGCGAGCGCATCCGATAATGTCGGTGTAGTCGGAGTGCAGTTTGCCGTGGACGGCCAAAACCTGGGCGGCCAAGTAACATCAGCACCGTACACAATGGCTTGGGACAGCACCACCGTCGCGGACGGAAACCACAGCATAACGGCTGCCGCATGGGACTTGGCCGGCAATACGGCAACTTCAAGCCCCGTAACGGTTGCGGTGGACAATAGCACCCCAACGGTGTCGCTCACATCTCCGAGCAACGGGTCGGTGGTGACCGGAGTAGTCCCGGTCAGCGGAAGCGCTTCGGCGCTGGTTTCTCAGGTAGGATTCTACCTTGATGGCGCGACGCTCATAGGAACGGCCACTTCGAGTCCATACAGTGTGAACTGGAATACAAGTGGGTTAATCCAGGGTAGCAGCCACACTATCTCCGCAGTGGCGTACGGCATCAACGGAAAAACGGCCCCCTCTTCGGCCGTCACCGTAGCAATCAAAGACACGACACCGCCCGCCGTGGCGATCACCAGCCCAGCGAACAAAGCTTCCGTTTCGGGCACTGTAACCATCTCCGCTGGTGCTTCGGATAACGTCGGCGTGGTCAAGGTCGGGTTTTATGTGGACGGCGCGCTGCTCACGACTGATGTTTCGCCGCCTTATTCGGCGACATGGAACACGAACCCGGCTGCGCTGGGAAGTCATACGCTCACGGCGAGGGCGAACGATCAGGCCGGTAACAGCACTACGTCCGCTGCGGCATCGGTCAACGTTGTTGACACAACACGGCCTACGGTGGCGATCACGAGCCCGGCGAACGGGAGTTACGTGAGTAGAAGCACAACCGTTACAATTTCCGCGACCGCCTCGGACAACAGGAGCGTGCAGAAGGTCGTGTTCTATGTCAACAACGTCCTGAAGGGTACTAGCACGATAAGCCCCTATTCCTGCAACTGGTCCGTGCCGTCCCAAAGGGGCGTGCGATACACTTTGAAGGCAACAGCCTTCGATGGCTCAAACAACACGGCAAACGCGACGTCAGTCGTCACTTCCAAATAAGCCGCCGAAACCAAGCCCATCCGAGGGCACAGGACCGTCCTCACAGAAATGTGTGGCGTCCATCACAGCCTTCGGTGAAAATGGTACGCAAAACTGGCCTCGCTGCCGCCGGTGAGGGTGAGGGCCATCCATCTCCAGATCAACTGTTGCCGCAGCTCCGGCTGGAGGCTGATGCCGGCCGGCGCAAGCGCCCAATGAGCAGGTGAAGCTATGCAATCTCTGCTGTGGCACGTGACCAACCGCACAGCCGAAACCTTGCTCATCTTCAACCTCTTTCACCTGCTGCTGGCCGGGTTGGCGTTTATGGTGCTGGTGCACCAGCGCATTAACCGGGGGGTCCGGGGCCGGCCGGAACGGCTGATCACGATTGCGTTCGCCACCCTGGTACTGCACTTTGCGCTGCTGACGCTGCGCTTCGCGGTGGCATTCTTTCTCCATCAACAGGTGCGGCTGGCAGGCGTCGAGCGGTTCTCGCACGGACTGCTGGTCGCCGGCGCTCTGATCATGGTGGCCGCCTACCTGGACGCAGCCAAGCGCAAGGTTTTTCCCGGACTCATTGCAGGGCTTGTGGCGGTGCTCGGCCTGGTGGTGATGGACCTGGTGGCGGCTGGAGCCGCGAACGGCGCGGCTGAGGGCACACATTCCTGGGCGACGCTGGTGAGCGACGGCCTCGCCATAGCAGCGCTGCTGCTTCCAATCCGGGCGGTTCTGCGCGGCGATGTCGGCTGGAACGGCCGCGTGTTTCGGCTGGTGGCTTTGATCAGCCTGGCCATGGTCTTCGTGCTGCACGCGGCACCGACGGTGGCGCCAGCGAGTTACAGCGTGTTCCTGTGGAACCTGCAGGAGCAACTGATGTCGCTCTCCCTGTTTGCGTTTACGTGGGCGGTGGGCGAGCGCTCGCAACATTTGCTGGATCGGGTGTTTGTGCGCCTCAACCTTACGTTCCTCATCCTGGCCAGCCTGATCATGATGATCACCGCCGGGATGGAGAAGTACCAGTACTTCCGGCTGGCGGAAGAAAGGTCGGTGAACCTGGCCGAGTTCCTGCGCGGCCACTACATCTACTACCACGAGCGCGGCGAGACCATGCCGCAGATCTTCGATCATCCCGAAGTGCTGCGGCGGGTGGTGGCGGAGTTCGGCAGCCTGCCGGAATTGCGCGAGGTGAACGTTTATGCGAACGGGCAGCGCGCCGCCTTCCGCTACCTGCCGGATTGGGAGGTGAAGGAAACCATCACCACCGACGATGGGTCCACCAGCGCACAGGCTGACAGCGCGCTGCGCAACAGCTTCCAGATGATCTGGCTGCCGATCCGCGAAGGAGCCGGGCGCGAGCACATCGAGTTCGTGGGAACGCTGGATTACGTGAACAACTATATCGGCAAATACATCATTTTCATTTACTGCGCGTTCACGGTTATGCTGGGGCTGGGGACGGCGATCATCGGGATCATCGTGGTGGACACCGACCGTCAACTGAAGCGGCAGTATGCCGAACTGCAGCAGACGCAGCAACAACTGGCGCAGGCGGCGAAGCTCGCCTCGATCGGCGAACTTGCCGGCGGAATGGCGCACGAGATCAATAATCCGATCACCAGCATCCTGGCGCTGTCGAGTCACATGGCGGAGCGGGAAGAGGGCGCCCTGACGCCACGCAGTCGCAAGAGTCTGCAAACCATCGTCAAGCAGGCGGAGCGGGTTGCGAACCTGGTCGGAGGACTGCTGAGTTTTTCGCGTCAATCGCAATTGCACATCGGCGAACTCCAGGTGCGCGAGTTGCTGGACACGGCGCTCGACCTGGTGCATTTCCGCATTGAAAGCGGCGCCATCAAAGTGGTGCGCGAAATTCCTCCCTCCTTACCGGCGGTGCCAGGCGACGCCAGCCGGCTGACGGAAGTATTCGTCAACCTGCTCACCAATGCGGTTGACGCGATGCCGAGTGGGGGCACGCTCACGGTGCGCGCACTGCACTGCGCGGAAGACGGCGCTGTGCGCGTCGAGGTGCAAGACACCGGGTCGGGCATCGACCCCGAAAACCTGCCTCGAATTTTTGATCCCTTCTTTACCACCAAAGCGCCGGGACGCGGTACCGGGCTGGGACTGTCGATCAGCCATGGCATCGTCAAGGACCACGGCGGGGAAATCTGGGCTCGCAGTGAACCGGGAGTGGGCACCACGGTGGTGGTTTCGCTCTCCGTAAGGGTGAATCAGTATGAATCAGCATGTGTTGATCATTGACGACGACGAAGCCGTGTTGCAGAGCTGCGAAACGATCCTGGAAGACGCGGGTCACCGGGTGTCGCTGGCGTCCACGCCGGAAGCGGGGCTGGACTTAATCCGCGAGAACAGGTTCGATCTGGTGCTGCTCGACTTCAAGCTGCCCGGCATGAGCGGCCTGGAGGTGCTGGAGCGCGCCTGCAAGATCGATTCCGGGCTGGTGGTGATCATGTTCACCGGCCACGGCACGTTTCAATCGGCGGTCGAGGCGGTGAAGAAGGGCGCGTTCAACTACATCACCAAGCCGTTCACGTCGGCGCAGTTTCTGGCAGAAGTCGAAAAGGGGCTGGAACACCGGCGGCGCCTGCAGGGGTATGCGCCGGAGCTGCAACACCTGGAGCAATGCTGCCCGTTGCACCAGATCATCGGGCGCAGCGAAGCCCTGCAGAAGGTCCTGGCCACCGTGGCCAAAGCAGCGCCCTCCGAAGCCGACGTACTGGTCACGGGCCCGAGCGGAACCGGGAAGGAATTGATCGCGCGCGCCATTCACGCCAACAGCCCGCGTCGCGACAAGGGGTTTGTCCCCGTGGATTGCGCGGCGCTGCCGTCGAACCTGCTGGAAAGCGAACTATTCGGCCACGAAAAAGGTTCCTTCACCGGCGCCAACCAGACCAAGCGCGGGCTACTGGAGATGGCCAACGGCGGCACCGTCTTCTTCGACGAGATCGGCGAAATGAATGCCGAGCTGCAGGCAAAACTGTTGCGCGTGCTGCAGGAGCGCGCGTTCCGGCGCGTCGGCGGCGAGAAGCTGATCGAGGTCAACATTCGCGTTGTCTGCTGCACGAATCGCGATCTGGAAGCCGAAGCGCGCCAGGGCCGTTTCCGCCAGGACCTGTTGTACCGGCTCAACGTGGTCACCATCGCGCTGCCGACGCTGCGGGAACGCGCCGGCGATGTCGCCATCCTGACGCAACATTTCATGCAGAAATTCTGCCAGGCCGCGAACAAGGGTCCGGTACAGATCAGCCCGGACGCCCTGCAAGCTCTGGAACATCATGATTGGCCGGGTAACGTGCGCGAATTACGCAACGTGGTGGAACGCGCGATCGTGATGTGCGAGGACCATGCGGTGCGCCTGCGCGACTTGCCGGAAACGCTGCGTCAACCCAGCGAGGACGCGCACGCCGGGCCGGGATACAAGGCGATGCGCGAACAGTGGGTCGACGTTCAGGGCCGGCAGTATCTGGTGTCACTGCTGCTGCGGCATAACGGGAACGTATCGGCAGCGGCACGCGAAGCGCAGATCAGCCGCAAGTCGCTCTACGAGTTGCTGCACCGGTTCGAGATCGAGCCGCGGCAGCCTAGCACCGATACGCCCGCACGAGGTGTTTCCTCCTCGTAACACCCACCGTGGGCTGTTACCTCCACGTAACACTTCCCATCGTCGGGGAGGCGTGCGTGTTTCCGGGGATCGCTGCAAGCTACTGAAAATGTAGCCCGATATTAAGTTCCTCTCGGCGGCGGCGCCCGGCACGCAACGTGCAATTCATCTTCTTGAAACACAACCCCACAGGAAAGGGCTGGATGCGATTCGGACAGCAACGCGGTTTCTGGCGGGCAGTGATTCTGATTCTCGCTGCTGGATCCGCAACCGCCGGGACCCTTGAGGGCCGCGTGCAGACGCACGATGCGAAGCTCGACTTGGCGGGATTCGTAGCGTACGTGGACGACGTTGCAGGGCCCTTTCCTACCCCTGACCGGGTGGTCGTCATGGACCAGAAAAGTCTGCGGTTTGTGCCGCACGTGCTGGCGATCCAGGCGGGTACGACAGTGGAGTTTGCCAACAGCGACCCGCTGGCGCACAACGTGTTCTCCATCTCCAGCCCGAAGCGCTTCAACCTCGGGCTATACGGACGCGGAACGAGCCGGCGCATGAGGTTCGACCAGCCCGGCGTCGTGAAATTGCTGTGCAACGTGCACCAGGAAATGTCGGCGTTCATCGTGGTGGTGAAGAGCCCGTATTTCGCGCGCACGGCGGCCGACGGAAGTTTTCGGATTGACAGCGTGCCGGCGGGGCGCCATCGGGTGCGCATTTGGCACGAAGAAATGGACGAGCGGAGCTACGACGTCGTGGTGGCGGCGGCGGGCATAACCAGGAAAACGATCAGCCTGGATTGAGCGGGAACAGAGATGAAATCGGAGAGTCACAAACGCGAACCGCAGCATAGCGAAAGTGAGGGGCAGGTTTTGCTCAATCCGCAGCAACTGCTGCCGGGTGTGGATTACCTGTACTGCCCCGACTGCGGACACCACGTGGGCAGCATTCGCCTGCAACCAGGAGTTTGGGAAGTGCAGTGCTCGCGCTGTGTCGGCGAGTGCGGATTGTGCGGCTGCAAGACGACCGGGACTTGCCACGGCAAGGACGGCGCGCCGGTGCAGACGCACACCTACGTAAGCGGAAAAAAGTAACGCAAGCAAGCGACGAATCCAACCCGGGGCGCGGAAGTAGCGGTTGGGTCAGGTCGCAAACGGAGGCGCTCATGCGCAAACAACCTGCGGCAACCATGATTGTGGTCGTATTTGCCCTGCTCGTGACCGTGGCGCTGGTAACACCACCGCAGGCGAACGGGATTCCGGCGTTCGCCCGCAAATACCAGACCTCCTGCACCACGTGCCACGACAACTTTCCGCACCTGAACGACTTTGGCAAGGCGTTCAAGGATGCGGGATTCAAGTTTCCCACCGATGACGAGAGCTTCATCAAGGTGCCGCCGGTGCTGCTGGGCGCTCCGGCGCAGAAGGAACTTTGGCCGAAAACCGTCTGGCCCGGCGTCATACCCGGCATGCCGCCGATTGGCCTTCGGATGAACAACTTCTTCCAGGTGGTGGGGAAAAATCGCGGCAACTTTGCCCCGGTGGGCGCAGGATTTGTTCCGCGAACCGATTTCGAGCCCGGCCTGTTCAGCATTTTCACGGCGGGCAATTTCGGCAGCGACATCGCCTTCTGGGTGGACGACGACCTCAGCGAGGCCGGCGCCCCGAGCGGGCTGGGCGACGGCTACCTGAAATTCGTCAACATCGGGCGCTTCCTGCATCTGCCTAAAGACGCTCTCCACCTGCGCGCAGGCCAATTCGAACTGGAACTGCCGTTCTCGCCGGCGAGGAGCTGGAATCTCAGTCCGTGGGATATCTACGACCAGGCCGCGATCGGCGCCATTAACCCGAACCTCAACCAGCACAATGTCAACAACGGGTTTGCCCTGTCGAGTGGCGCCCAGGGGGTGGAACTCAGCGGCGGGCATCACTATGGCGGCTACTTCTGGGCACTGGCATTGGTGAACCAGACCACCGGTTCGCAGGCTATCGATGGCAGCGGCCTGGTTCCGTCTGCCCTCGGCGCCAACAGCGGCGGCCTGGGATTCTTCTCCGACGCGAATTTCAAGGATGTCTATGGGCGTTTCGCGTACCGCTTCAACCTGGAGCGGGATCGCGAAAGCCGGCGGGCAATCCAGGCAGCGGGAGCGACGGGGCCACGCACGCACACCTATCTCACGCTGGGCAGTCTCTACTACTACGGGCGTTCGGTGCAGCGGTTCGTGGGTGAAGACAAGAACAGCAACCTTGTGACTCTGACCGCACGCGAGCCGTTTTATCGCGTAGGCGGCGATTTCGATTTCACTTACCGCAACTTCAACCTCTTCGGCCAGTTCGTGTACGGCCGCGACCACAACCTGCTGCCCTGCAGCACAGTCGAGACAGCCGACCCGAATTGCTCCACCGGGCTGGTCCCTCTACCCGTGGTGGCTGGAGAGTCTCCGGTGCCGATCAGGTTCGTGCACGGCAGGCCCTCGACCTTCAGCGGCGGCTTCCTGCAAGCCGATTACATGCCCCTGCCCTGGATGATGCTGATCATGCGCTATGACGGGGTGAATTCCTGGGCGGACTTCGCCAACGGGCAGGAGTCCATCACCGCCGGCGCACTCGACCAAGGGGTGAACTTCTTCGGGCCGGTACGGCATACGCGCAACCGCTTCACTCCCGGCGTGCAGTTCCTAATTCACTCCAATATCAAGGCGGCTTTCGAATACCAGTTCCGCCCGCGGCAGCAGGTCGCGGCCGGCTTTGACCCGATCACGGGCTCGCCGGTCACGATCGCTCCGTTCCGCACCAACACGGCTACGTTCGGCCTGGATTTCGTATACTGAACCGCAGAGGTGTGGCGCGCCACGTGTGCGCCACACCTCACACAAAGTTTGGAGGAATGAATCGCATGAAACGTACTCTTGCAATTGTCCTGACAGTCCTGATGGTTTCCGCGGTCGCTCTGGCAGGCACGCTGAGCGGCAAAGTGAGCGGCGCCTCTGGCGTATCGGTTGTCTACGTGGACACGATCGCGGGCAAGACGTTCCCCGCGCCGGAAAAACACGTGCTCATCGATCAGAAAGGGTTGGTGTTCCAGCCGCACATCGCCGTTGTGCTGGTAGGCACGACGGTTGACTTCCTCAACAGCGACACCGTCGCACACAACGTTTTCTGGCCTAACATCTCTGGCGACAAAAAGGCCGGCCACAACCTCGGCACCTGGCCCAAGGGCGAAAAGAAGTCCTACAAGTTCGACAAAGCCGGCGTGGTGCCGTTACTGTGCAACGTCCACCCGGAGATGTCCGGCTACGTCATCGTGACGCCGACGCCGTACTACGCGGAGACGGACGCGCAAGGCAACTACAAGATCGCCAACGTGCCGGATGGCGATTACAAGGTGGTGGCGTGGCACGAGGGCGCGAAGCCGGCTTCGAAACAGGTTGCCGTCAAGGGCGACGCCAAGGCGGACCTCACGGTCACCAAGTAGGAACGCCAGGCGAAACGGGCGACGGCGATGGAGAAGCGATTCAGCGAAAAGAAAGTAGACCGGGATTGGTTGAACACCAATTTCCCGTGCATGATGGCGTGCCCGGCGCATACTAACGCCGGGCGCTACGTCTCGCTGATCGCGGAAGGCCGTTTCGCCGAAGCCTACCGCGTCGCCCGTGATCCCAACCCGATGGCTTCCATTTGCGGGCGCGTCTGCGCGCACCCGTGCGAAACCGCGTGCCGGCGGGGCGAGATTGACAAGCCGATCGCAATCCGCGCCCTGAAACGATTTCTCACCGAGCGCTATGGGCCTGAGTCGCGGCATCGCAGCGACCTGGCGCCAGCCGCCGCCGAGCCGAACGGTTTCAAGGTGGCTATTATCGGCAGCGGGCCGGTTGGGCTGTCGGCGGCGCACGACCTGGCGCTGCTGGGGTATTCGGTAACCATCTTCGAAGCCGCGCCCGTGCCGGGCGGCATGCTGTATCTCGGGATTCCCGAGTACCGCCTGCCGCGCGACGTGGTGGAAGCGCAGGTGCGCGAGATCCTGGAGACCGGCGACATCACGTTGAAGCTGAACCACGCGGCGGGGCGCGATTTCACGGTCGGAGACCTGCGGCGCCAGGGTTTCGACGCGGTGCTGATCGCGGTTGGCGCCCACCGCAGCCGCGACCTCAGCATCCCGGGCGTGGACCTCGACGGCGTGCACAAGGGCATTGACTTCCTGCTCAACGTGAACCTCGTCTACAAATTCACGATCGGGAAAAAAGTGATCGTGGTCGGCGGGGGAAACGTCGCCATGGACGTTGCCCGTTCGGCCGCGCGCGAGGTGGTGAAACAACACGCCGAGGGCGACATTGTTCCCGACGACGACAACATCGCCGCCGTGGCCACGCGCGAGATGGTGGACGTCTCGCTTTCCGCACTGCGCATGGGCGCCAGCGAGGTCCACATCGTCTGCCTGGAGAAGCGGCACGAGATGCCGGCGGCGCTGGAGGAGATCGAGGAAGCCGAGACCGAGGGGATCATCATGCACCCCGGGTTCGGGCCTAAGCGCATCCTCGGCCGCGACGGCAAGGTGGTCGGACTGGAAACGCTGGATACCAAGTGGGTCTTCGACCAGACCGGCCGTTTCAATCCTGCGTTCACCGAAGGCAGCGAAAAACAGCTCGAGTGCGACACCCTCATCATGGCGATCGGGCAGGCGGCCAATCTCGATTTCCTGCGCCCCGAAGACGGCGTGCAAACTTCGCCGCGCGGGCTGGTGGCAGTCAATCGCGAAACCCTGATGACGAGCGCTTCCGGAATCTTCGCCGGCGGCGATTGCGTCTTCGGCCCGCGGCTGATCATCGACAGCGTAGGGGACGGCAAGCGGGCCGCGATTGCGATTGACGAGTTCCTGCGCGGCCGCAGACATCCCGAGCCGTTGATCGAAGTCAGCATTCTCGACCGGCACCGCATGTTTGCCGACTTCATGGACATCCCTCGCCAGGATGTGCCCATGCTCCCGATCGACCGGCGCACCGGAGTGACGGAAGTCGAGATCGGCTTTGACGAAGAATCGGCGATGGCCGAGGCGCGCCGCTGCCTGCGCTGCTGGGTGAACACCGTGTTCGAGGGTAACCCGGAAGACGGCACCGAGTGCGTTCTCTGCGGTGGCTGCGTGGATGTCTGTCCCGAGAACTGCCTCAGCCTGGTATCGCTCGACCGCATTGATTTTGAGCCGGGCGTGCTGGAGGCGATTCGCGACAACTCCCAGGTTTTCGGAATCGAGCTGGACGACGTGGCGGCCGAGGAACTCGGCGTCATCACCGGCTCGGCCATGATTAAAGACGAGACGCGCTGCATCCGCTGTGGACTGTGTGCGCTCCGCTGCCCGGCGAACACGATCACCATGGAAGCGTACCGGCTCACGTCGGCGGAACCCAGCGGCCTCATCCCGCTACAAACGATGGACGTGAAACAGGCAGGCGCGCAAACAGCAGGTAAGTGAAGGATAGTTATGTCGGAGAACGAGAAAATAAAAGAGGCTGGCCTCGACCGGCGCCAGTTCTTTGTCAAGATCGGTCTCGGCTCGGTTGCCGTCGCTGCGGCGGGCACGGCGGCATTCGCCTACCAGTTTCTCTCGCCCAACGTGCTCTACGAGCCGTCCCCGGTGGTGAACGCGGGCAAGCCCGACCATTACCCAATGGATTCGGTCACGCTCGACCCCCAGACAGGCATTTTCGTGGTCAACAGCGCGCAAGGTTATTACGCTCTGCAGGCCACCTGCACGCACCTGGGGTGCCTGACCGCCTGGCAGCCGGAACTCGGCATCATCGCCTGCCCGTGTCACGGCAGCAAGTTCAAACGCGACGGCACCAAGATCGAGGGCCCCGCTCCCAGGCCGCTGCCATGGCTTCGCATGTGGCTCAGCGATGAAGGCGACCTGATGGTGGACCGCGCCGTCCTGCTTTCGTCGCGGCAGTTGGTGAAGGTCTAGTTATGGCGAAGACACTGGGCACTTATTTCGAAACCGTTCGCGCCAGCCGCGCGTGGCGCTCCATCTTCCGCAGCGGGCGCGGCGGCACCCGGCTGCACGACGTGCTCGCCATCCAGCAAAACGTTTTTCTGCACCTGTTCTCGGCAAAAGCGCGGCGGCGCGCGCTGGACTTCAGCGTCACCTGGTATCTGGGGGCGCTGACCTTCGGCTCATTTGTCATTCTGGTGATCACCGGAATCCTGCTGATGCTGTACTACCACCCCTCGGTGCCGCAGGCCTACGCCGATATGAAGGACTTGCAGTTCGTAGTGTCTTCGGGAGTCTTTCTGCGGAACCTGCACCGCTGGTCGGCGCACGCCATGGTGTTCCTGGTGTTCGCGCACATGTTCCGGGTGTTTTATCGCGGCGCGTACCGGCCGCCGCGCGAATTCAACTGGGCGATCGGCGTGGTGCTGCTGCTTTTCACCCTGCTGCTCAGTTACACCGGCTACCTGCTGCCGTGGGACCAGCTTTCGTTCTGGGCGGTCACGGTGGGCAGCAACATCGCGTCGGCGGTTCCGGTGTTCGGCGCGAAAATTCGCTTCCTCATGCTCGGCGGGAACCTGGTGAACGCCAACGCCCTGCTGCGGTTTTATGTGCTGCACTGCATGATCCTGCCGCTGACGGCGCTCGCATTCATCGCGATTCACTTCTGGCGCATTCGCAAGGACGGCGGACTCTACGCCGGCGCGCCGCCTAAGCCGGAGGCGAAATGAGCGACAAGGATTTCGTTGCCGGCATGAACTCGGATGCGCGCAAGGCGCCGGTGCGGGTAGCGTTCGTCACCCGCCGCACCTCGCCGGCGGTCGTGGTGCAGGACGAAGAGCGGGTCATGACCTACCCGGAAGTATTCTTCCGGGTGGCGGTGGCCGTCATGGCCGGCGCCATCGCCCTGGTGTGGATGTCGCTGCTGTGGGATGCACCGCTCGAGGGGCTCGCCGACCCGATGCACACGCCCAACCCCGCCAAGGCGCCGTGGTACTTTCTCGGATTGCAGGAACTCCTCCACTATTTCCCGCCGGTGGTTGCCGGCGTGCTGATTCCCACGCTGGTGGTGATTGCGCTCATCATCATTCCGTACTTCAACGTCAATATCGAATCCGAAGGGCTGTGGATGAACGATAAAACGCGCCGGCTCCGGATCTTTGGCGCCGTCGTGGTCGCGTTCTCGATTTTTCTGGCGGTGTTCGACGTTTTCGTCGCGCTGGCGCCAACGATTGTGGTGGCGGTCTTCATGGTGATCGCTGCGCTGGCTGCGCCCCATCCACCCGATCGCTTCCGCCGTTGGCTGGTCGCGAAGTCGATCTCGTTCTGGATCATGACCTGGTTCCTCTGCGAACTGGTGGTGCTGACCGCCGTCGGAACCTTCTTCCGCGGCCCGGGTTGGTCCTGGGTCTGGCCATGGCAGGGGTACTGAGATGAGCGCGCGAGAAAAACTCACATCGCTGCGACGCCGCATCTTCGGCGACAGCGCCCGCGCCTTCGGCATCGTGAGCGTGGTGTTCCTGGTCTCACTCGCCATCGCGCCCGCCAAAAATTATTTCAGCGAGTGGCGCCATTATCAGAAGCAGTACGTGAAGCTCATCCGCACGCGCGCCGACGCCGTCACTCTGCAGCGCCATCTGGAAACCGGCATTCAGCAGATCTGGATTCCCGAATACGGCGTAGTGGACCGTTGCACCACTTGTCATACCGCGTTGCGCGAGACGAGCCTCTCCACCGTCAGCACCCAGCCATTCCGCCCGCATCCGCCGATTCCACACAAGCTCACCGAGTTTGGCTGTTCCACGTGCCATCGCGGCCAGGGCCCGGCCACCACGGTAGAGGAGGCGCATCGCAGCACGCTCGCCTGGGAACAGCCGATCCTGCCGGCAAAGTACATCGAGTCTTCCTGCGGCCAGTGCCATCTCGCCGACCTGCCCGGAACGCCGCAACTCAACTACGGCCGCAAACTGCTGGCGCGCCAGGGCTGCGTGCGCTGCCACGCAGTTCGTCAGCCGGACGGCGTGCTGATGCAGGGAACCGACGATCCTCCGTCGCTGGGGCACATCGCCCAGAAGACAACGCGCGAGTGGATCT
>DASWAR010000146.1:0-13118 GCA_036391015.1 Terriglobales bacterium | reverse complement strand
CGAAATGTGCGGCGAGGTTCACGATTCCGGCAAGAGATGGCGACGAAACACTGGTTCCACCAAACACGAGCCACCCGCTTAAGCCCTGGCAACGGGTGCTGTCGTATACAGAAACGCCGGTGTTGGGATCGGCGTCGAATGAGAAGTCAGGCACGCCGCGCTGGGAACCTACAATTGCCGAGATTCCACCCTGATATGACGGCCGAGGCTCGTACTTGCTGGGACCTCCGCCGCTGCCACTCCATCCAGTTTCTGTCGTGAACAGGTGCTGGCGATCACGGTTGACGCTGGTGCCGCCGGCGGAGATCACGTAGGGCGAAGCTCCGGGATAAATCGTTACGCCTCCCGTGTCGCCGCTGGCCGCGAAGTAAGCGACGCCGAGGTTCTGGAAATGGCCGTCGTTGCTGGCTTCGCTCGAGAACTCGCTGCCTCCCCAACTCATCGAAACCTCGCCATGTCCACTGCCGGCAGTGACCTCCTGGGTCGCGCGGTCCACGGCTGCGAAAAGATTAGCAAACGAATTGGTGGCAGCTTCCACCAAGACGATCTTGGCGTTTGGCGCCATAGCGTGGGCCCACTCGATGTCGAGCGCCGCTTCCTGCCCCCAGCCGCAACTGGCGCGAGTTCCCAACGTAATCTGCTTGAAGCATCCGTTCTGGGTTGTGCACGAAGGCAGACCGAACTGCGCGGAGAAGACGTTCAGGTCATTCTCGGCGGTCGGGAAATGAAAAGCATCGACAATGGCGATTACGCCCGCACCACCACTCGCCAATACTGTCGTGCCGCTGATCGGGCAGCCCGTGACCTGCGTGGATACGGTCTTGTACACACAGGCGAGCGAAGCCGGAGTTTCGCCGCCGGGAGCTGTACCGGTGAATTCGGGGCGAACCAAAATCAAATGATTCGTATGCGCACGCAACCCGACATCCTCGGGCCGCGAGACCGAGGAATCCGGAACGATGACAACCGCATGCCGGTCGGCTTGGCTTTGAGCGAACGCTACACAGCAGGAAAGGAGCAGGAACATCAGTAGGAACCGGGACTTCATGCGAACCTCCAGGGGCCGGTGAGGATCCGGCGCTTGACGAAGGGCGGGCGGACTCGAGTCTAGCAGAGTTGCCGGCCTTTTGGGTGTGCCCCGTATGTAGCTCTTCACTCCGTCGGGCATGTACCACCGTTCGTGTTTCCCAGGGCGCCACTGCCGCATTGTGTCCAAAACCGGTGTTACATCTATCGCACACACTCGAACGACCAGACTCAAGGGATCGCGCGGCGGACCATCTCATTAATCGCCTTAGCACAAATTACACACCCGCCCCCGCGCCCGCTCGCACCCGCCGCCACCCCCGCGCGCCCGCCCTCGCGCGCCCGTTAACCAATCAGTACATGTTGGGGCTGGGTGTAGGAATTTTCCCGCGCCAATAGCTATCCCCCAGCCCGGTTTGACCCGTCCGCTGCGTAGCCCGTAAACTTAAGTTTCAGCCCCCGCCCTAGGCCAGCTCGAGGCGCGGCGTCGGTGCGCCTTGGGACCCCGGAGAGCTTCAGGAGCTTTGTGTTAACGCGATTTTCCCGACAACTGGTGCTTGCGGCCCTGTGCCTGTTTGCGGTGTCCGCCGCGGCGCAGACCACGTCCAAGGTCAGCCTGGACTCCAGCGAGGCCATCTTCAGCGTGGTGGCCGCGATGCGGAACTGCGGCTACGACGCTGGATCCACGGATCCGTTGCGGGCGCAGGTCAGCCGCGAAATCGCGCAGGCGGTGGGCGCGTCGCGGGAAGCGCAGGCCGCCAGTGCGGAGATGTGCAGGTTTTATCGCGATCACCAGCAGGCGGACTCGGCGCGCGACCTGGCGCAATACGTCTCGCTGGCGCTGTTCCTCGGCGAGCCCCCGAAATTCACCTTGAAGGTGAAGGAGGCCGATCTCCCGCCGGACGCCAGTTACGTCCTGGGGTTCGTGCCGTTGCTGGCGCGCTTCGCGGAGACGGCCAATCTTCATCGCATCTGGCAGGAGCATCGATATCAGTTCGAGGAGCTGATCGGTCGATTCCACGAACCGGTTTCGCAGATGATCCTTACCACCGACGTTTACCTGCGCCTGCCGTTCAGCGGGTACGTGGGACGTGCCTTCACGGTGTACCTGGAGCCGATGGCGTCGTCCGGCCAGGTGAACGCGCGCAATTACGGCGCGGACTACTACATGGTGGCCGCTCCGGCGGGCAGCAACCTGCGCATGGACCAGGTCCGCCACACCTATCTGCACTTCATCCTCGACCCGCTGTTGCTGAAGCGCGCCAACACGATGCTGCGCATGGTGCCGATTCTCAAGACGGTGCAGAACGCGCCGCTGGACGAAAGTCACAAGAAAGACGTGTCGCTGCTGCTGACCGAATCGCTGATCCGGGCGGTGGAAGCGCGCCTGGCGGCCAGCGGGCGCAACGCCGAACCGGTGCGGCAGGGCGAAGCCGACAAGGCGATGTCGGAAGGCTACGTCCTGACCCGCTACTTTTACGATCAACTGGTGAAGTTCGAGAACGAGCCCACCGGCCTGCGCGACGCGCTGCCGGACTGGCTGTACTACCTGGACGTGAGCCGCGAGACCAAGCGCGCCGAGAATGTCCGCTTTGCCCCGGCGGCTGCACCGGACGTGCTGTCGGCATCGAATCCCAAGTCCGGGTTGCTGGAGCTGGCTGAGCAGCGGCTGGATGCCGGCGATTACGACGGCGCACACAAGCTGGCGGAGAGCGCACTCGATCAGAAGACGGAAGATGCCGGGCGCGCGCTGTTCATCCTGGCGCGGGCGGCCAGCATGAACAAGGACATGCCCGGCGCGCGCGATTACTTCGAGCGCACGGTGCAGGTGGCGCGCGACCCACGCCTGCGTGCCTGGGCGCACATTTACCTGGGGCGGATTTCCGACATCCAGGAAAACCGCCCGGCGGCGCTGGAGCATTACAAGGCGGCGCTGGCAGTGGCAGGCATTCCGGCAGACACGCGGGCGGCGGCGGAGCGCGGTCTGCAAAAGCCGTACGAGCCGCAACGTCCATAAGATCTCGGGAGGCGGAAACGATTTCCCGCGCGCCCGTTTAGGAGAGAGAATCGATGAAGCGCTTGTTCGTTTTGACGGTAATCATGGCTGCGGCGATCATTACCGCCGAGGCACAGCAGGGGCAACCTGCGCAAACCGGAAATCAGGGGGCGAAGCCGGCCGCACCCGCTGCTCAGCCGCCGGCGCCGGCGGGACAGAACGGCCGTCCCATGCCGGAGGCCAAAACACAGGAAGAATTCAAGGCCTACTCGGAAGCCGTCGCCAAGGCGACCCCGGCGGAGGTTGAAGCCGCCGCTGCCACCTTCGCCACCCAGTACGCGCAAAGCGATTTGAGGCTGCTGGTATATCGCAAGGCGATGTACGACTACCAGAACGCGAACAACGGGGAGAAGACCGTCGCCATGGCCAGGAAGATGCTGACCCTCGATGCGAACAACCCCGAGGCGCTGGTCATGGCCGCTGTGATCACTGCGCAGAGCACGCGGGAAACCGACCTGGACCGGGACGAGCGCTTGAACGAGGCGTCGGCCAATGCCTCGAAGGCGCTGCAGACGATTGATACCGATCTGCTCATCCCGGCCAATTTCCCGGCGGAGCGCGTGCAGGCCGCAAAAAATTCTCTGCGCTCAATGGCCTATGACGCGCTGGGCACGGTCGCTATGGCGAAGAAAGATGACGCCACGGCGGAAACGAACTTCAGGAAATCGGCGGAGCTAAGTCCGCAGCCCGACCCGGTGACGTGGCTGCGCCTTTCCATCGTTCTTGACCACCAGGGAAAGTACGCGCCGGCGCTCGATGCCGCCAACAAGGCCGTGCAGTATTCGGCAGATTCGCCGCAGGCCAACAACCTGGCGAAGATAGAGCGGGACCGGCTGCAGAAACTGGTGAACGCGGGCGGCACTGCTGCGCCGGCAGCATCTCCGGCGCCGAGTTCGCCGGCGCCCGCAACGCCACCAGCTTCCAAACCGCCGCAATAGGAGGTTTTCGGTTTTCGGTTGTCGGTCCCTGGTATTGTCCAGGAATCGCTATCCCAAAGTACTGAGAACCGTAAACCGATAACGGAATGATGAAAGCGCGAGACATCAGCGCTCTGGAAGAAGTGCTGGACCACCATTTTTCGCGTCCGGAACTTTTGCAGCAGGCGCTGACCCACAGTTCGCACGCCCGCGAGGCGGAATCCAGGAACGGTGGCGAGCCGAATCCCGTACCGGATAATGAGCAGCTTGAGTTCTTGGGGGACGCCGTACTGGGATTCGTCACCAGCCAGGAACTGTTCCTGCGTTTTCCCGAGTTCAGCGAAGGCGAGCTCTCCAAGCTGCGCGCCTACCTGGTGAGCGAGAAGCACCTGGTGCGCCCGGCGAAGCAGTTGCAAATCGGCCGCTATCTCCAGCTCGGACGCGGGGAGGAAAAAAGCGGCGGGCGCACCAAGACTGCGCTGCTGGTGGACGCGCTGGAGGCGGTGGTGGCGGCCCTGTACCTGGACGCCGGTTTGGAAAAAACCCGCGCCCTCATCCTGGACAAGGTGTTGGACCCGGAACTGCGGCGGATGACTGAGGGCAGCGGCGATGGCGACGTTCTGCCGGTTACCGATTTCAAGTCGGCGCTGCAGGAGACGGCACATTCGCTGGGCTGGGCCCAACCCGCGTACGTACTGGTGAAGGAACGCGGGCCGGAACATCAGAAGACCTTCACGGTGGAAGCGCGCGTGCGCACGCCAGGGAACTACTCTGACCCGGAATACACCGCCCGCGGTGAGGGTCAGACCAAGAAACAGGCCGAGCAAGTTGCGGCCAGGAAAGCATTGGAGTACCTACGGAATCTGGACAGCCCCGACCCGAAATCGCGCATCCGGAAGGACTGAGCGAAGCCGTAACGCCGCCGGACAGCATGGGGTCCGTGGCGGAAACAGCGGCGCCGGATTCAGCCGCGTCCGTGCCGGCGGAAAGCTCTGTCCGGCAGCAGCACGGGCTAGATCGTCGCGGCGGGTGGCTGTCGTCGGCGCAGTCCCTGGCTGGCACGGTAGTAATCGCGGTTTTCGTCATCACCTTCATCGTGCAGGCATTCCAGATTCCCTCCGAGTCGATGGAGGACACCCTGCTCATCGGCGACTACCTGCTGGTGGACAAAGTGCACTACGCCATCCCCGGCGGCTGGGGCCAGATGCTGCCCTACTCCGCGATCCAGCGCGGAGAGATCATCGTCTTCCGCTACCCGGTGCACCCGTCGCAGCACTTCGTGAAGCGCGTCATTGCCCTGCCCGGCGACCACGTCCGCCTGGTTAGCAAGCAGGTCTGGGTGAACGGCAAGCCGGTGGCGGAGAGGTATGTCGTGTTCCGCTCGCCGGTGCGCGATCACTATCGCGACGACTTCCCCGACCTGAACTACCTTTCGGCCAACGTGGAGGCGCGCTGGTGGCTGAAGTTGCGCGCGCTGGTACACGGCGGCGAACTGGTGGTCCCGCCCGACCAGTACTTCGTGCTCGGCGATAACCGCGATGAGAGCCTCGACAGCCGCTATTGGGGATTGGTTCCGCGCCAGAACGTCATCGGCCGTCCGCTGCTCATCTACTGGTCGTTCCGCAATCCGGAGCCGTCGGCAGGGTCGCGCGCCGAGGATGGTAAACTCAGTCGCCTGGCGTACATGATCACGCATTTCATGCAGGAGACGCGCTGGGACCGCGCTTTTCGCGTGGTGCACTGAAACGAAAAACTCACATCCGCCAATCGGCAGATGCGGGGCACGAAGTTGAAACTGGTCGGAGGCACGTGGCGAAGCACGCAAAAGCTGCCGAGGAAATCGAAGAACCGCCGGTGAAGGAGAAGAAGGGCGAGACCAAGGCGGAATTCATCCAGTCCATGGCGCTGGTGCTGGCCGTCGGTCTGTTCATCATCACGTTCTGCCTGCAGGCGTTCGAGATTCCCTCCAGCTCGATGGAAAACACGCTGCTGATCGGCGATCACGTTTTCGTGGACCGCGACACCATGGGCCCGAAAACGCGCTGGATGCCGCTGATCCCCTATCACCAGGTGCGCCATCAGGACATCGTGGTGTTCCTCTCGCCGGCCGAGCCGGGCCTGTACGTGGTGAAGCGCATTATCGGCCAGCCGGGCGACCATATTCACCTGAAGGACGGCGCGGTCTACCGCAACGGCGAGAAGCTGAACGAGCCTTACGTGTTGCACAACGGGAGCTACAACCCGTATCGCGACAACTTTCCGGCGATTCCTCCCGGTGAGGTCAACAGCGTCACGCCCGAGTGGCACCTGGCGATGAACAACTACCTCGAGAAGGGCGAACTGGTGGTGCCGCCGGACAGCTACTTCGCGATGGGCGACAATCGTGACGTCAGCTACGACAGCCGCTACTGGGGGTTCATCCCGCGGGAGAACATCATCGGGCGCCCGATGTTCATCTACTGGTCGTTCGAGACGCCTCCCGGCCAATACCTGAAAACCAGCATCGGCGACCGGCTGGCATTCATGGGGCGCGTGGTCATCCATTTCTTTGACCTGACCCGCTGGCGACGCATGATGCACCTGGTGCGCTGAATGTCGCGCTACATCAACCGGCGAACCATTCTGGGCGTTGTCCTGATTCTCCTTCTCGGCACGTTCGTGCCGCCGCTGATCAACTTCAGCCGCTTTCGCCTTCGTGTCGCGGATGCGCTCGGCAGCGCCCTGGGACGGAGCGTAAGCGTCGGCGCGGTGCACCTGCGGCTGTTCCCGCGTCCGGGGCTCGATATCGAGAAGCTGGTGGTGCAGGATGAACCGGCATTCAGCGCGGAGCCGCTGCTGCACGCCGACGAAGTCACAGCTTCACTGCGCCTGACCTCGTTATGGCGCGGGCGGCTGGAGATCGCCAGCCTCAGCCTGTCGTATCCCAGCCTGAACCTGGTGCGCGCGCCCAATGGCCATTGGAACCTGGAGCCGCTGCTGGAACGCGTGCGCCAGATTCCGACCGCGCCCACTCCCCTGCGCAGCGCGGAGGCGCGACCGCGATTTCCCTACCTGGAAGCCAAAGGCGGGCGGATCAACCTGAAAATCGGGCAGGAAAAAACGGTGTACGCGCTCAGCGAGGCGAATTTCGCGCTCTCGCTGCCCTCGGAAAATCTGTGGCAGCTTCGCTTGACGGCGCGTCCCATGCGGACCGACGCCAACCTTGGCGATACCGGCAGCGTCAGGATTTCCGGAAGCATCCAGCGTGGCTCGACTTTGGCCGATACGCCGCTGGACCTGCGGGTGGCGCTCGATGGCGCGCAACTGGGCCAGCTCTCGACGCTGCTCTATGGCCGTGATCGCGGCTGGCGCGGAAGCGTGAAGGTGTCCGCCACGCTGCGCGGTACGCCGGCCGCGTTGAACATCGCCGGCGACGCCGCCGTGGATGATTTCCGCCGTTATGACATCGCTACCAGCGGCCCGCTTCGGCTGGCGGCGCACTGCACCGGAGCATTCAGCACCAGCACGCAGCAATTCACCAACGTCGCGTGTCAGGCGCCGGTCGGTGGCGGGGCGGTGGTTGTGCTCGGCACGGTGGATGGCATTCTGCCGGTTCGAGGTTATGCGTTGTCGGTGACCGCCAAGGACCTGCCTGCTGCGAGCTTGCTCGCCCTCTCCCGGCGCATGAAGAAAGACCTGCCCGACGACTTGCAGGCTAGCGGTTCGGTGAACACCGCATTTGATTTGCAGCCCAATGCCTGGACGGGAAGCGGTACAACCTCGGGCGTGCGCTTGAGTTCAAAGTTGATGAGCGCGCCGTTGGAACTGGACCGGCTGGAGCTGGTGCTGGGCGTTCCGCCGCCGCCGCAAGGCAGGCGCAGTGCGCCAAGTCTGCCGCAAGTTCCCATGCTCCGCGTCAGCCAGTTTCCGCTGGATCTTGGCGGCGCCGCGCCGGCCAAGGTGCAGGCATGGTTGAGCCACGATGCCTACAGCATTGATTTGCAGGGCGACACGCGCATCAACCGCCTGCTGGAGCTGGCGCATGCCTTTGGTGTACACGCGCCGCAAGCGGCCATTACCGGCATGGCCACAACCGACCTCCACGTCGCCGGCAACTGGACGGGATTCGCCGCACCGGTGGTGACCGGCAACCTGCGCTTGCATTCGGTGACGGCGACGATTCCCGGCATCGCCGCGCCGTTGCAGATTACGACTGCGGCACTGCATCTCGCGCCCGATGCGGCCGCGGTTTACGATCTGGCGGCCGGCTTTTCCGGCACGCACCTGAGTTTCACCGGATCGATGCAGGTGCCGCGAGTTTGTCCGGCGATTCCCTGTCCAATCGCATTCCAGTTGCGCGCCGACCGGTTGTCCACCGACGAGCTTAATTCCGTAATGAATCCGCGGGCACAGAAGCGGTCGTGGTACAACATCCTGAGGGCTAGTCCGCAGCCATCCATGCTCCCGAGACTGAGCGCCGCCGGCACCGTTTCGGCGGCACGCCTGGAGGTGAAGACCCTGGTGGCAAAGCACGCCAGCGGCAACGTCCGGCTCGAGGCCGGCGTGCTGACGGTCACCAACCTGCGGGCCGAGGTGCTCGGCGGTTCGACGACGGGCGAGTTCCGCGGCGACTTCACCGGCGCGGAGCCGGCGTACACCATCAATGGCTCGCTGCAGCAGGCATCCATGGCAGCAGTCGCGGCGCTGATGCGCGACGCATGGGCGACCGGCAAGGCCAATGCAACCTACAAGATTATCGCTTCGGGGTGGGACGCGGCGCAGCTTCGCGGGTCAGCCAACGGCTCCTTGCGATTCGATTGGCGCGATGGCAGCCTGGCGCATGTCGCACTGAATGGCTCGCCGGCGCCGCTGCAGATCCGCCAATTTCATGGCGAACTAGCCGTTGCCTCCGGCCAACTCACGTTTAAGCCAAGCAAAATGGAGACTCCCGGCGGCATCTATGTAGTGAGCGGAACCGCTTCTTTCGACCGGCAACTCGGGCTCAAGCTGATGCGCGGCAAGACGGAAGGCTTTGACATCACCGGCACCGTCGAAAACCCGCAGGTGGCGCCCGCCGCGCTGCCGGCCACGCAGGCGACCGCGATGAAGCCATGACACGGGCTGTCCTCATTTTTGTCATCATTGTTGCGCTGATCACCTTGGCGAATGCGCAGCAACGACCGCCGGCGTCCGGAACGCAGGCGATGTACAACGCCGCAGCCGCCAGCGCCGTGGCCAAGTTCCGGCACATCGAGGAGAACGCGCGCCGCAATCCACCCGACCAGCGCCCCACCGTGCTCACCGAGCGCGAGATCAACGCCTATTTGAATTCAGGACGCGTACAGCTTCCCACCGGCGTACGCGCGGTGCGCTTCACCGGGCAAAACGGCGTGGTCAGCGCTACGGCGCGGGTGGATTTTGACGCCATCACAGCGAAGTCGAGATCGCAGAATCCACTGCTGTCGCTGTTCAGCGGCATGCACGACGTGCACGCCGTGGCGCATGCTTCGGGCAACGGCCGCCAGGGACGCGTGCAAATTGATTCCATCGACATTGACGGCGTGAACGTCCCCCGCATGGCGTTGCAGTACTTCCTCGACCGCTACGTCCGCCCCAAGCATCCCGAGGTCGGCATGGACAGCGTGTTCGCGTTGCCGGAGCGGATCGATACCGCCACCATCGGCGATCACCAGCTCATCCTCACGCAGAAGTAGCGGTCGAAGGCCGGTCGCGTTTACACTCTCTGGATTAGCCTGAGGCTTTCACGCGCCAAGGACATCCAATCGCTATGCAGCGTTTCGAGTACCGCAACCTGATGCCCACGCCCGATGCCGAGAAGGCCTACCTCGGCTGGATCGAGCGCTTGCACCGTGAATTCGCCGATCGCGATGCCGAACGCCGCAGCGTGATCGTGCGCGACACGCTGCACGAGATCTACACCGGGCGGAAGTATGAAGCGCCGGATGCAGAGAAGCACTCGCCCGTGCTGCTGGCGCAATTGCACTCCTTTGACCCGCGGAATGCCACGCTCGAGCCCGAATACTATGGCGACCTGGACGCCGCAAAATATAACGAGCGCAAGCCGCTGATCTGGCTGTGGATGATGTTCGACCGCTCGCCGCTGGGGCTGAACCACTGGCTCGGCTTCCGCATGCGCTACATGATTGCCTCGCATGTGCTCAAGCACCTGGGAAAGAACGTCAAGATTTTTCACGGGGTGGAGATCTCGTATGGGTACAACCTGACCATCGAGGACAACTGCGTCATCCACAAGTACGTGCTGCTGGACGACCGCGGCGAGATCATCATTCACGAGGGGTCGTCGGTTTCCGATTACGCCAACGTTTATTCCCACTCGCATGACCTCAATGACGCCATGCTGGTGAGCAACGTCACCACCGAGATCGGCCCGAAGGCGCGCATCACGTATCACGCGACCGTGCTGAGCGGAGTAAGAATCGGCGAGCACGGCATGGTGGGCTCGATGGCGGTGGTACCGAAGAACGTGGAGCCTTACCACATCGTGGTGGGCATTCCGGCCAAGACGGTGAAGGTGAAAACGATTGCGCCGGCGGAAATGCAGGGAGCGGAGAGGAAGTCGTGAACGTAGTCTCCAGTCGCCAGGCTTCCGTCGTCAGCGCATAAGGCCTGAAGCCTGAAGACTGACGACTGAAGACTCTTCCAGCGTGGTACCATCGCTGGAGTATCCGCATGAATCGTTCGCACCTGGAAATCCTGTATCAGATCATTGCGTTTGTGTTCGCCATCTGCGTCCACGAATCGGCGCACGCCTGGACGGCAAACCGGTGCGGCGATCCGACTGCGCGCATGCTGGGACGAATCTCGCTGAACCCGATCAAGCACGTGGACCCGATCGGCACGGTGCTGGTGCCACTGCTGGGAATGCTTTCCGGCATCGGCTTCATCGGCTGGGCCAAGCCGACGCCGGTGGACCCGCATAATCTGCGCCACCCCGTGCGCGACGACATTCTGACGTCGGTGGCCGGCCCGGCCAGCAACATCCTGCTGGGAATCCTTGCGGTGGTGGGATTGTTCGTGGTGTCGCGAGTGCCGGGCCAGGGGCCGAACTCGATCTTGCAGCCGATCACGCTGCTGTGCTGGGCGTTTCTGCAGGTTAACATCCTGCTGGCGGCGTTCAACCTGATTCCCATTCCGCCTCTGGACGGCAGCCACGTCGTCCGGCATATGCTGCCTGAGTCGGGCAGGCGCGTGTACGACATGATCGGGTACGTCGGCATCCTGCTGCTGTTTTTTGCCGGCGGGCCGCTGATCCGCGCTTTTGAGTATCCCTTCCTCAAGTTCTTCGGTTATCTTCTCTCGGGAATCTGATGGCGGACCGTACCCCCCAAAAACCGCGGGTCCTGAGCGGAATGCGCTCCACCGGCAAGCTCCACCTGGGAAACTTCGTGGGCGCGCTGGATAAGTGGGTCAACCTCCAGGACCGCTACGATTGCTTCTTTTTCGTCGCCGATTGGCACGCGCTGACCACCGACTACGCCGACACCTCCCGTATCAAACAGAACTCGATGGAGGTGCTGCTGGACTGGCTGGCCGCCGGGCTCGAACCTGAGCGCTGCACCATGTTCATCCAGTCGCACGTTCCGCAGCACGCGGAATTGCACCTGCTGCTGTCCATGATCACGCCGCTGGGCTGGCTGGAACGCGTGCCGACGTACAAGGAACAGCGCGAGAACATCAAGGAGAAGGACTTGGGGACCTATGGGTTTCTCGGCTACCCGGTGCTGCAGTCGGCCGACATCCTGATCTACAAGGCGGATTACGTTCCGGTGGGCGAGGACCAGGTGCCGCACGTGGAGCTGACGAGGGAAATCGCGCGGCGCTTCAACATGTTTTACGGCGGCAAGAGAACGTACGTCTTCCCGGAGCCGCAGCCGCTGCTGACGCCGACCCCAAAGTTGCCGGGAACCGACGGGCGGAAGATGTCGAAGTCGTACGGCAATACGATCATGCTCACCGATCCTGAAGCCGAAGTGCGCGCGAAACTGAAAACCATGGTGACCGATCCGGCGCGGGTGCGACGCAGCGATCCGGGCAATCCTGATGTTTGTCCGGTCGGCGACCTGCACAAGATCTTCAGCGAGCCGGCGACGCTGGCGAAAGTGAACGCGGGGTGCCGCAGCGCCGGAATCGGATGCATCGAGTGCAAAACGTGGGCAGCGAATGCGCTGGTCAGCGTGCTGGCGCCGATGCAGGAGCGGCGCCGCAAGTATGAGGAGAACCCCAAGCTGGCCTGGGACGTGATCGAAGCCGGGGGCGCAAAGGCACAAAAGATCTGCGACGCAACCATGAGCTTCGTGCGGCAATCGATGGGGTTGACGAGGGAGTTCTAGGCTGCGCCGAAGGCAGCGAGTGTGAAATAAGACCGTTTAGCCACAGAGGACACAGAGGATTACAGGAACACAAAGCGAGGTAACTTGAACTCCCGTTCATCAGTTTGTCCTTCTTTCTTCCGTGCCCTCTGTGGCTAAGAAAACAATGCCAGAAACGCCACAACCCGGGCAGGTTCGCACTCAGAAGGACACGGAGTTCCCGTTCGCGGTGTCGGTGGCGGAGGTGTATAACGGGCCGCTGGACCTGCTGCTCGACCTGATCCGCAAGCAGGACATTGACATCTACGACATTCCGATCGCGCAGATCACGGCGCAGTACCTGGCGTACGTGGAGCGGATCAAGCAATTCGATGTGAACGTGGCCGCCGAGTTCATCTACATGGCGTCGGTGCTCATCCAGATCAAGTCACGCATGCTGCTGCCGCGGGACCCGTCGCTCGCGGAAGACCAGCAGGAAGACCCGCGCATGGAGCTGGTGAACCGGCTGCTGGAACACGAGCGCTTCAAGACTGCGGCGCAGATGCTGCTGCAGAAGTCGCAGATTGAGGACGCGGTGTGGTCGAACCCCTCGCTCAAGGACTTTAAGGATGATGCCGGCGCCGAGCCGGAACTGGCCGCCGATGTGGTGGACCTGGTGCGAGTGTTCCAGCAGATCGTGGAGCGCGCCAAGACGCGGCCGATGATTGACGTGGACGAGGACCGGGTCACGGTGGCGCAGATGATCGATTTCTTCCGGCGCAGGTTGTCGCTGGAAGAGCGCCCGGTGCG
>DASWAR010000145.1:0-9236 GCA_036391015.1 Terriglobales bacterium | reverse complement strand
CGAGGGCGCTGGCAGGCGTGCCAATACCGCCGGCGGCCGCGAAGGTCTTGCCGGTGAAAGGACCGGTGATGAGGCCGCCGCGATCGGTGGTCGGGTCATAGAAGAAGAACCACTCGTTGTAGTGGGTTTTTTCGTTGAACTCGTGCAGGCCTTCCTTTTCGCTGAGACTGGAGACGCCGATGATGACGCCGCCGCCGATGGCGCTGGTGCTGGAGGTCATGCTGCTGGATCCGGTCGTTGATGCCTGCGATCCGACCGCGCCCCCGGGAGATGCCTGCGTGCCGGTGGCGCCGCTCGTAGCCGAGGGCGACGATCCGCCCATGGCGCCCAGACCGCCCATTGTGCCTCCCGCTCCACCCAGGCCCCCTGCCGCTCCGCCGAAGGCTCCCGCCGCTCCGCCAAAGCTGCCGCCCGCTCCGCCCAGGGTTCCTGACGATCCTCCGAAAGCGGACTGAGCCGCGGGCTGGCCGAGGTTACCGCCGGCACCGCCCTGTGTGCCCATGGCGGAAACCGGCGTGCCGACATTGGAAGGGGTACCGAGCTTCACGTCGCCAACGTGCAGCAGGCGCCATTTGCCGTCGGACGACATGGGGTCCTTGTACTGCTTGCGCAGGAAGCGGATGTTGTTGGTATTTGCGAGCTGATCGAGGGTGCCGGGATAGCGCCCGAATTTCTTGAAGTATTTCTTGATGGCCCGGGAGTACTGTGCTCCACGATGGATCATTTCCTGCTCGCGGTCGCGCTGGATCTGGGTCTTGATGGCGGGCGCGGTGGCGAGCAAGCCCACGATCAGGAGGGCCATGAAGAACATGATGACCATCAGGACGTAACCTGACTGGTGGGACCGGCGGCGGAAGCGGGAAGCCATTGGCTGTAGTTTATCAGGATGCAATCGTTCCGACAGGTTTGCAACTACCGTTTCATTTACCACCGAGGCACGGAGGATCACCGAGAAATGCGCAGCAACTAGCGGCCGCAGCTTCGCTCGGTGTATCCCGGTGAACTCGGTGGCTCGGTGGTGAATGATCTATCCGGCGGTGAGCGGAATGGTCTGGCGGTTGTTGCCGAGGACGTCCTCAATCTCGACGGAGTTGGGATTGATCCTCAAGACCTTGTAACGGCGGTTGACGATTTCGCCCTCGGCGGCGACAAAGATGTCATCACCTTGAGTGAGAAACACCTTGGTGGGCGCGCCGGTGCCGCTGGCGAAGCCAACGAACTTGAGGTTGATCGGCGGTGGCGGCGGCGGGCCCGTCGGCTGAGGTGGAGGCTCTGGAATTTTCGGGCCCGGCTTGATGGCTGATGCAATCTCCTTGGGAATTTCCGCTTCGGCGCGGAAGATGTTGCGGCCGGCGCCCTTGTATTCGGTGCCTTCACTCAGCTTGAGAAGGTCGAGGCGGAGACGGGGGTCGAGGGTGACGGCGGAGCCCGAGGGCGCGTTGCGGGCGGCGCCACGGCCACCACGGGCGACGCGGCGTCCGCGGGCGGGTGCGGGCGTGGCGGCAGCTTCCGGCTGAACCGCGGTGGGATTGGCGGCAGCCGCGGGTTGGCCTCCGCCACTCCACATGCGCACGATCATGAAGGCGGCAACGACCATGAGGGCAATGGCCACCAAGGCCGCCGTCCGGTTTTCAGCGCCCAGCTTCATTCCGCTGCACCCTTCACATAAGTTTCCAGGCCGACGGCGAGGCGGACAGCTCCGCCCTGCTGCTCGCCGAGATTGACCTGGTCCACGATGAAAAACATCTTGTCACGCTCGACGGCGTTGATGAACTTGACGCTAGCAACATAGTCGCCCGAGATGTTGGCGTCTACGCGGACATGGACGAGGCCGGGGAGGTCGGATTCGAGCTCAACGTAATGGGCGGAGTTCAGGCGGACGCCGCTGGCGGCGGCCAGCTTGCCGAGTTCGGCGCTGAGGGCCGAAGCGCCGCCGGCGAGGCGGTCCTTGTAGAAGGCATCAATCTGGGTGCGCGCCTGGTCCACGCGCGATTGCACCTGGTCGGGCGGGATGACGACCTGCATTTTCTGCTTAAACTGCCGGCGGACGGCGTCGAATTCCTGCTGGCGAACGGCGCCGGATCCGGCGATGGGCGTGAGCAGCACGACGGCGGCGGCGATATCCGCGGCGAGCAGCACTCCGAGAACCACGTAGATGCGGCGGCGGGCCTGTCGCAGGTTGGCCATTACCGACCGCTCCTTTCCTGCGCGGCGGCCGCGACCAGCGCGACCGGCACGTACTGGGCGATGATTTCAAACTGCACCGTGTCGCCGGCCTGTGTGCCGCCTTGTTCGCGGCGGGTTTCGGTTTCCGACAGCACCTGGGCGTGGCGGAATTCGCGGGATTTTTCCATGTTCTGAATCAGCTCGATGGCCTTCTCCCGCGAATCGCCGGCCACCACCATGTGCACCTCGATGTCGTTGTTCTGATCGAGCTGCGGGGCAATGGAAAGCACGTGCAGGCGAGTCGGCATCAGGTGCTCGAGGTCGGAGAAGATCAGGGTCCAGGAAAATTCCTTGCTGCGGATTAGGCCGTTGAGTACCCGGGATTTGTCGCGCACGTCGCGGTTCTCGGGCTTGTTGAGGATGGCGATGTCCTGCTGTTCCTGGCGATTGAGCTTGTCGAGGTTGGCTCTTTCGGCGGCGATCTTGCCGCTGAGGCCGTGCGCGTTGCGCCAGCCCGACACCGCGCCGAAAACCAGCGCGCCGGTGAGTACCGCCATGGCGAGCAGCAACGAGCCCCAGCGCAGATAAAACCGCCTGGCGTTCTCGTAAGGCTCGGAAGCGAGATTGATGCGGATCTTCATGTCATCAAGCTATCGGTTGTCGGCTCTCAGCCCCTCGTCGACTTCGCACGTGTGATGACTTCATCCCAGCAACGCTCCCACCACACCTGCCAACAACGCTGGCGCCAGGCCGCTCTGGCCGACGGCTTGCGAGGCGGAAACCAGATCGCCGACGCGGGCCCCGGTCTGCGATTCCAATGCCGGGCCGATCTCCTGCGACGAAGCCAGCCCGCCCAGCAGTATGCGCTCCACCTTCATGCCGTAGTTGTCCTGGAAGAAGACGAGCGAGGAATAAATGTCGTCGGCGAGAGCGGCGGCGTCGAGCCGGTCGCCGTGCACGTTTTCCAGGGTGCGGTAGAGAAGCAGGTCTTCGCCCTGAACGATGGCGACGCTGGTGCTGCTGAGGTCCACTTTGAGTGCCAGCGTGGGCGCGCTGGCTTCGACGCCGCCGAGCGAGGCGAGCATCGAGGGCAGCACCACCCCGGGATTGAAGCCGGCATCGCGGAACAGCGATTCGTATTCCTCACGGACGCCGGAGGGCGCGACCGCGGCGATCACCTTGATGGCGCCATTGCTGCGGCGGACGTCGTAGGAAAGCGCAGCGTCATCAACCTCGAAGGACAAGGATTTCTTGAGGCGGAAGCGGACCACGGAGTCGGCGTCCTGCCGGCGCTCGGGTAGCTCTTCGAAGTCGAGAAGGACGATGCGCACGGCGGCGTCGGGAACCACGACAATCACGTCCCGCGAGCGCGAACCGACGGCGGCGAGGGAATCGGAGATGGCTTCGCGGAGGGCGCCGCTGTTGCCCACATTCGGGATGGCGAGGCCAGGGGTCAGGCTGCCCGCCGGCAAGGTACGCGCCGACACGGCTTCCACCGCGCCGGAGTCGGCGGCACGGGCGGCGATCACGCGCTCCGGCGTGAGTTCGCAGGCGATGCGCGGTTTGTCGGAAGAAGCCATTAGCTGTTAGCTCTTAGCTCTTAGCGAATGCAGATTCCTTCCCTTCGACTTCGCTCAGGGTCGGAATGACAATCCTAAGAGTGTCTGTTCTATAAGAAATTCAGACTACCTCGTGGTCTCGATGAACGTGACCTTGTTGATCTCCTTCAGCGTGGTAATGCCTGCCTTTACTTTATCAAGCGCCGATTCGCGGAGGAAATGCATTCCTTCTTCGCGGGCGGCGCGGCGAATCTCGGAAGTCGGCTTGCGTTCCAGAATCATTTCGCGGATGCGGTCGCTGAGTTCCAAAAGCTCGGAAATCGCGGTACGCCCGCGGAAGCCGGTGCCGGAGCACTCGATGCAGCCCTCGCCTTCATAGAAGGGAACGCCGCCCCAGAGTTTGGGGTCCAGGCCGCTGGCTTCGAGCACCGGGGCGGGGTAACGCAACTGCTTCTTGCAGCTATCGCAGATGATGCGCACCAGCCGCTGGGCCAGGATGCAGTTGAGCGCGGAAACGAAGTTGTACGGCTCGACGCCCATGTTGAGGAAGCGCCCGAGGACGTCCACCACGTTGTTGGCGTGCACGGTGGTGAACACCAGGTGGCCGGTGAGGGCGGACTGGATGGCGATCTGCGCGGTCTCGGTGTCGCGGATTTCACCGACCATGATCTTGTCGGGGTCGTGGCGCAGGATGGAGCGCAGGCCGCGGGCAAAGGTCAGCCCCTTTTTCTCGTTCACCGGAATCTGGGTGATGCCGCGGATCTGGTACTCCACCGGGTCCTCGATGGTGATGATCTTGTCTTCGTCGGTCTTGATCTCGTTGAGCGCGGCATAGAGAGTCGTGGTCTTGCCGCTGCCGGTGGGTCCGGTGACCAGCACCATGCCGTAGGGCTCTTTGATGTAGCGGCGGAAACGGCGCAGGCTGTCCTCGTCGAAGCCGACCACGTCGAGATTGAGCTTGTGGAATTTCTCGCTCATCGATTCCTTGTCGAGCACGCGGAGCACGGCGTCCTCGCCGTGGATGGAGGGCATGATCGAGACGCGAAAATCGATGAAGCGGCTGTTGTAGCGGACGCGGAAACGGCCGTCCTGGGGGACGCGGCGCTCGGAGATGTCGAGCTCGCTCATCACCTTGACGCGCGACAGGATGGTGGAGTGGTGCTCCTTGGCGATGGACTGCATGGCCTGCGTCAGCACGCCGTCGATGCGGTACTTGATGACCACCGAGTCGTCGCGGGTCTCGATGTGAATGTCGCTGGCGCGCCGCTGCAGGGCGGTGAAGATGGTGGTGTCCACCAGCCGGATGATGGGCGAGATATCGCCCTCGGTGGAGGTGAGCCGCTCGATGGAGATGTTCTCGTCGGAGGCGTCGTCCTCCGGAATCACGTCGAGCGTAAAGCCCTCGCTGGCCTCTTCCAGCACGCGCTGCGACTGCTCGGTCTTCTTCAGGATGTCGCTGATCTGCGAAAGTGTGGCGACCTTGGTGCGAATCCGCTTGTGCAGCAGGAATCCGATCTCGTCAATCATCATGAGCTGGCTGGGGTCAGCCATGGCGATGGCGAGAGAACCGTCGGCCAGCTCCTCGAGCGGCACAAAGTTGAAGCGGAACATCAGCTCGACCGGGACCTTGCGCATCAGGTCGTGCTGGATATGGTGATTGCGCAGGTCGAGGAACTCGCAGCGGTAGCGGCGGGCCAGGTCGCGGGCGCGGGATTCTTCTTCCGCGGGCGTGGCGGCGACGACGCCTTCGACGCCGTTGACGAACAGAGATTTCTTGTCAATTGCCATGAAAACCAGTTGTCAGTTGCCAGTTGTCAGTTGTCAGCGAGTACCGAGTACCGAGCACCGAGTATCGAGGAAAAGCAGATTCCTCCCCTTCGACTTCGTCCGGGGTCGGAATGACAGACCCGGGCAGGACGTCTGCTAAGAAGAACGCCGGAACCGCCTGAACTTGCATCATCGCACGCCTCCGGCGCCGAGGGTGAAAATCGGCAGGTAAAGCGATATCAGCACGAAGGCGACAATGATGCCCATCACGATCAGGATCGCGGGTTCGATCAGCGCCATGGCGGCGGCCAGCGCCGTCTGCACGTCTTCTTCAAAGAACTCGGCGACCGAGGTGAGCATCGCAGGCAAAGCGCCGGTGGACTCGCCAACCTCGATCATCTCGACGGCCAGGTCGGGGATGGTGCCGGTCTCTTCCAGACTCTTGGAAAGAGACGCACCCTCGCGCACGCGGACAGCGGCCTTGGCTATGCTTTTGGCCAAGAGCCGGCTGTGCATGGAGGCGCCGGCGGTCTCCAGCGCGGGCACCAGCGGCAGGCCGCCTGAGAGCAAAGTCGCCAGCATGCGCGCAAACACCGCGACTTGGTGCTTCAAGGAAATATCGCCAAACAGCGGGATGCGGGACCGCAGGTGCTCAAGGTACATCCCGCCGCTCTCGGAATTGGCCCACCGCCAGAGCAAGGCAAACACGATCAGCAGGACGGCGACGGCAGGAATGGCGTAATGCTGAGCGCCGACGCCAATCGCGAGCATCGTCTGGGTGAGCGGCGGAATGGCCTCCGGGCGCCCGATGGCGGTATACAGCGTCGCGAACTGCGGGATGACGTACGTCACCAGGAATGCCAGCATCACCACCACCAGGATGGCGAGCAGCGTCGGGTATACCAGCGACGCAAGCAGCTTCTTGCGAAACGCGATGGCCAGCCGCTGGAAGCCGATGTAGCGGTTGAGGACCTCTTCCAGGTTGCCGCTTTTTTCGCCCGCCAGCAGCGTGGTGGTGTAGATGCGCTGGAATGCCCCCTGCGCGGCAAAGGCTTCGGAGAGCAGTTCGCCGGCCCGGACCCGGTCGCGGACGTTTTCCAGCAGCGAACGGAAATAGAGATTGCGCTGGCGGCGGATCAGCAGGTCCAGCGCGGTCAGGATGGGCAGGCCGGCGTGAATCAGCGTGACAAACTGCTGATTGAAGACCACGAACTGGTCCACCCTGATCTTGCGGCGCCGGGGAAGACGGAACTGCCCACCCGCCAGAATGCTGCGGGGCTTCACCCAGTAAACAAGATAGCCCTGCTGGGCGAAGCGCTCGCGGACTTCGCCGGAGGAGACTCCGTTCTCCATCTGTTCGAGCACGTGGCCGCGCTCGTCGGCCATTCTGATGACAAATTCAGCCATTCCAGACTGTTAATTCTACTTGCGTTGAGGGAAGTTAGCTGTTTACCAGTGTAGCACCGCTACTTACGATTAAGGCGAGGGGAACCAGAAGCACAATTGCTGACGGCTCTTACTGCGAGATTTCTGTAGCTTCCAACGTCTCGACGCCGGGAGGCGGGGTGAAGCGGAAGCGACTGTCGGAGAGTTGGACGTTCTGCTTCTGCTCGGAAAGCCGGAACTGGGTGGTGGAGCCATCGGCCTCGTCGATGGTGATGGCGCGGATCTGGGCGTCGGCGGTGATCTCCAGCAGGACCTGAATGACGCGGTCTTCCATGCCTTTGGGCACGCCGCGCAAGACGATGTCGCCGGCGTCGAGCGGCTCGGCGTCGGGCGCCAGCGACAAGGCGGTGAATTCCTTTTCAAGTTTCGTCTTGCCCAGCAGGTAGCGGAGGGGAGAGCGCAGGTCGTCGAGTTTCTTGACCGAAGCTTTCCGCACCTGCTGGTCGCCGGGAACGTAGAACCATGCGGTCTTGCCGTCAGAGATGAAAAGCTTGGGGCGGGGCTCGCGATAGTCCCAGCGCATTTTGCCGGGGCGCTTGAGCCAGAGCGTGCCCGATTCGTTGCGCGCCATGCCGGCGCCGCGGTAAGTCTCGGTGAATTGCGATTCCAGCGACTGCAGGTTGTTGTAGCGGCGGTCCACGGCTTCGGCAATCTTGTGGACATCGGTTTGGGCGAAAGCGGTCGCAGTGAGCGTAAGAACGATTACGGCGCGAGGCAGAAAACTCATAATCCGTTAGATCAATAGATCAGCGCAAATGACTCAGTCTTCAATTGGGCGTAACTCGTGATAAGCGCTGTTCACGCCCGTTAGTCAGAAGATGGGCGCAAGAACCAACCGCTGGTGTCGCGGCTAAATGCTGCACCAGCGGTCGGGTTCAGTTTCTGGGGGGTCTATTTCTTGGCGGCGGGTAGTTCGTAGTCGCCGTCAACTGCGACGATCATGTTACCGCTGGCGTCGGCTTTGCCCTTGTAGGTGCCCTTGCCTTTGATGCCCTTGAGCTTGCCGGTCCCGCCGGTGTAGCTCCAGGTGCCCTCGGTCGTGTTGGGGGTGTCGTTACCCTGGAAGCGAACGTAGATCTTGTCACCGTTTGACATGTTGGATACGTGATAGCCAGAGCCGCGCACCTTAGCGCCGCTGGCGTCGCCATAGGTGACGTCATAGCCGGCCTTGGTTTGCAGGCCGGCAATGTCCATCGGCGTCGTCCAGGTGCAAGCGGACTTGCTGATGGAAATGGAATGGCCGGGACGGTCGCCGACCTCAATGGAGTACGCCGGCTCAGGCTTCGCGCAGGATACGGTGCCGCTTGTCTTCGTTTGGGCGGTGGCCATGACCGCTAGCATCAGAGCCAGCGCAAAGATCAGGAAAAGTTTGCTTCGCATCATCCCTCCTTGTGCGGCGGGATTCTGCACGCAGGAAATGGGCAAAGTCAAGGTGGCGGAGCAACCGGCCGTAACTGTTGCTAAATCGCCTTATCGCAAGTGTCGGGCCGGGAGTCCCGTTTTGGCCCGTAAGAAGTGATATGTGCTGTTATCAACAGTTGATAGCTTTACACTGGGTGCATGCCTTTTTGCCGCTCTGTCATCCTGCTGGTGTTGGCGTTCTTACCCGCATTCGCGCAGAAGGCGGTGCGAGTTGACCCGAACGTATTGCTGCACATAGTTCCCGGCGAACTCATCAACGGAGTCCCGGCATCGTTCACTTTTGTCTTCGTCAATGCAAGCAATGGGAGGAGATATGGCCGGGACCTGCGATGAAGCTAGTCGGCCCGCTTGCTGCTCGCTCGCCGGGGCTTCGGCTTGCTCTTGCCCTTGAGATTGAGCGCCACTGCAGCGCGGATGAGATCCTTCAAGGCCGCCTCATCGACCTTGTCGCCTTCGTGGATGTCGATGGCGCGCCTGGCATTCCCATCGAGGCTGGAGTTGAATAGACCTGAAGGGGCCTTCAACGCAGCTCCCTTGGCAAATGTCATCTTGACGACGTTCTTGTACGTCTCTCCGGTGCAGACGATGCCGCCGTGGGACCAGATGGGAGTCCCCATCCACTTCCACTCTTCGACGATCTCAGGGTCTGCCTCGTGTATGATTTCGCGCACTTTCGCGAGTGTCTTCCCGCGCCAGTCGCCAAGTTCCCTGATCCTCTCGTCGAGTAATGCAGAGGCAGATTCCACCGGGACGGGCCTCTTCATGCACCTATTCTAGCTGCGGTCGGTGTAACGTGCAGGAGGTCCGGCTCGCGCGAGCGCGACACGGGCGCGGGAGCGGGCGAGGTAATTGCAAGATTCGAAAGCATGCGCTCCC
>DASWAR010000144.1:0-14334 GCA_036391015.1 Terriglobales bacterium | reverse complement strand
TGCGGACGCAATTTCGCCGCCGGCATGAATGGCGGTATCGCCTACGTGCTCGACGAAAAAGGCGATTTTGCCGGCCGCCGCTGCAATCTCGCCGGCGTTGACCTGGAGCCGGTGCTCGACGCCGAAGACGCCCGCCTGTTGCGCGCCGTCATCGCCAAGCATTGCCATGCCACCGGCAGTCGCAAGGCGAAGGAAGTCCTGGACAATTTCGCCGAGCTCTTGCCGCGCTTCATCAAGATTTTCCCGCACGAGTACAAGCGCGTGCTCGGCATCGCGCGCACCGAGCACCCCTACATCCCCACGTCAGTCGCCATGCCGGCCGCGATCGGGCAGGTGCAGCATGGGTAAGACCACCGGATTCATGGAGTACGGACGCGAGCTGCCGTTGCGGCGCCCGGTCACCGAGCGCATCAACGACTGGTTCGAGATTTACCGCGACTTTCCCGAGGAAAAGCTCGCCGTACAGGGCGCGCGCTGCATGGATTGCGGCGTGCCCTTCTGCCACACCGGATGCCCGCTCAACAATCTCATCCCCGACTGGAACGACCTCGTCTATCGCGGCCTGTGGCGCGAGGCGGTCCGCCAGTTGCACTCCACCAATAATTTTCCGGAATTCACCGGCCGCATTTGCCCCGCGCCCTGCGAAGCCGCCTGCGTGCTCGGCATCAACCAGCCGCCGGTGACCATCAAGGAAATCGAGAAGAACATCATCGAGCGCGGCTTCCAGGAAGGGTGGATTCGTCCGCAGCCGCCGCAGTTCCCCACCCGCAAGCGCGTCGCTGTCATCGGCTCCGGACCGTCGGGCCTGGCCGCCGCGCAGCAACTGCGCCGTGCCGGACACGACGTCACCGTTTTCGAAAAGGCCGACCGCTTCGGAGGCCTGCTGCGCTACGGCATTCCCGCCTTCAAGCTCGAAAAGCGCCTGGTGGACCGCCGCATCGAGCAACTCTCCGCCGAAGGTGTCGAGTTCATGACCCGCGCTCACGTCGGTCAAAACGTCCCGGTCCACGACTTGCGCCGCGACTTCCACGCGCTCCTGCTCTGCGGCGGCGCCGAATCGCCGCGCGACCTGCGGATTCCCGGACGCGAGTTGAAGGGCATTCACTTCGCCATGGAATTCCTGCCACAGCAGAACCGCCGCTGTGAAGGCGATGTCATGACGCCGCGCGAAGACATTCTTGCCACCGGCAAGCGCGTGGTCATCATCGGTGGCGGCGACACCGGCGCTGACTGCCTCGGCACCGTGCATCGCCAGAAGCCGATTTCCGTCCACCAGTTTGAACTCTTGCCCATGCCGCCGCAGGAGCGCGCGCCGCAGACCCCCTGGCCTCTATGGCCCATGCAACTCCGCACCGAGGGCGCTCATGAAGAAGGCGGCGTCCGCGACTGGGGCATCGCCACCACCAAGTTCGGCGGCGACAAGCACGGCAACGTCAAATTCCTGCACGGCGTTCGCGTCGGCCCGCCTCCCGCGTTCGCGCCCATCAGCGGCACCGAATTCACCATGGAAACCGACCTGGTGCTGCTCGCCATGGGCTTCCTCGGCCCGGTGCGCAACGGAATGCTCGAGCAACTCGGCGTCGATCTCGACCAGCGCGGCAACGTCGCTACCGGCGCCGGCTACATGTCGTCGGTTCCCGGCGTCTTTTCCGCCGGCGACATGCGCCGTGGCCAGTCGCTGGTCGTCTGGGCCATCGCCGAAGGCCGCAAAGCCGCCGCCGCCGTGGACGCTTACCTGCGCAGCCATACCCTGACTCAATGAATTGAGCCTGCGCGGCAGGCGACAGAACTTAGCCCACGGCGTAAGCCGTGGGTTACGCGAAAGATGACTCGAGCCCGCTTCAGCAGGCGACAGAACCTGGCCCTCGGCGCAAGCCGGATCGCTCGAGCCGGTTTCGGCAAAAAACAAATTGGGCCTGGAGCCACTGGAAAAAAGCGCCGGGAGGCGGAATTCGTTAGCCCACCGCGGCAGCGGTGGGGCAGAATCCCAAGCTGCGCCCGGAGCGCCGGAGGCGCGGCACAAGAAACCTGAACAATTCACAGAATTTATGTATTCAATAAAGTTATAATCAGGCCCACCTCGATAAGCAGGCCGTCATGGACTTCGACCAACTCGTCACCTTCATGGAAGTCGCCAAGCTCGGCAACTTCTCCCGCGCCGGGCAGAAGGTGTTCCGCTCGCAGTCGGCGGTGAGCGCGCAAATCCGCCAGCTCGAGATCGAATACGGCGAGAAGCTCCTCGACCGCGCCGGCAAGGCAGTGCGCCTCACCCCCGCCGGCACCGTCCTGTTCGAATACGCCAAGCAATTGCTCGCCCTCCGCCAGGAGTCCCTGCGCGCCGTCGCCGACCAGGGCGCCACCCCGCGCGGCATGCTCGCCATCGGCGCCAACGAGGCCACCTGCCTCTACGTCCTGCCCGACGTCTTCGCCGAATACTCGCGCATGTACCCTCAGGTCCAGATCAACATCTATCGCAACTTCAGCCGCAAAATCCAGGAGCGCTGCGAGGAGGGTTCCATCGACGTCGGCATCGTCACTCTGCCCGTCAAATCGCCCTGCCTGAATGTACAGGTGATTTATCGCGACCGCCTCATGCTCATGGTCGGCGCCAGTAATCCGCTGGCGAAATACGATTCCGTGCCCATCAGCAAGGTCGCCGAGCAGTCGCTCATCTTTCCCAAGACCGGCTACACCCGCCAGGTGCTCGACAAACTTTTCCGCCCTTACCAGTCCACCATGCGCGTCGTCATGGAACTGCCCAGCGTGGGCATGATCAAGGGCTTCGTCGCCGCCGGCCTCGGCGTTTCTATCATCAGCAACAGTTTCGCCGCCAAGGAAGTGCGCTCCGGCGAAGTCAAGCTGCTGGCTCTCCAGGACGTTGACCTGTGGCGCGAGCTCGGCCTCGTCTACCGCTCCGACCGCACCCTGCCGCGCGCCGCCACCGCCTTCGTCGAACTCATCCTGAGCCGCGCCCGTCTGCGCCCCAAGTCCAAATCCGCGATCCACGCCTGATTTCGACGGTTGTCATCCTGAGCGAGAGCCTGCCCTGAGCGAAGTCGAAGGGACCCCTATTCTCTCGCAGCGTCCGCACCGCCAACCGGCACTTCAACCACGCGCACCAGCCCAGCGCCACAGCGCCGGAGGCGCGATTGAAAACAGCCCAGCACCTCAGCACCAGAGACGCGAATGAATGCAGCCCAGTGCCCCAGCGCCAGAGTCGCGATACCCCAGCGCCGGAGGCGCGATTGAAAATAGCCCGGCGCTTCAGCGCCGGGTCAGCGTCGGATAAATGTCCGAGTCCCGTAGGGACGACTGAACTTCTCTCAACCTCGCCCCACAACCCATAAGCGAAATTATCGATAATAACAATCGCTTATATTAATCAAAGAATTTCAAGCGTTGACTTATACTTCCTTACGCGGTATTTTTGCACTCGTTTCCTGGGACCACCGGCATGAGTTCCACACCCGGCTCCAATCCGCTGCCTGTCGCCGCACCCGGGGTCCCTCTGCTCCTCATTACGGCGCTCCTCCTTACGAGGGGCGTAGGCAGCGGATGACAGGCCAGCGCATTTCGATGCAGCCGGCCATCATCCAGAAACGATGATGGCCTTCAAATTTTAGGGCCCTGATTTTCGAGGACACAAGCGCGTGAACAACCGGCCTCCAGCTAACGGCAATCTTAAGCGCCACAGCCGCGCCATCACCGACGGCCCCAGCCGCGCGCCCGCCCGCGCCATGCTCAAGGCTGTCGGCTTCGACGACGACAAGCTGCGCCGCCCCATCATCGGCGTCGCCAACACCTGGATCGAGGTCGGCCCCTGCAATTTTCATCTGCGCCATCTCGCGCAGCAGGTGAAGGCCGGCATCTACGCCGCCGGCGGCACCCCCATGGAGTTCAACACAGTCTCCATTTCCGACGGCATCACCATGGGCACCGAGGGCATGCGCGCTTCGCTGGTCAGCCGCGAGGTGATCGCCGACTCCATCGAACTAGTCGCGCGCGGCAATCTCTTCGACGGCCTCGTCGTCCTCGTCGGCTGCGACAAAACCATTCCCGCCGCGGTCATGGCGCTGCTTCGGGTTGACGTTCCCGGTCTCGTGCTCTATGGCGGCTCCATCAGTCCCGGCCATTTCCGGGGACACGACGTCACCATCCAGGACGTCTTTGAAGCCGTGGGCGCCTTCGGCCGCGGCGCCATGAGCGAAGCCGATCTGTGCGCCCTGGAAAACAGCGCCTGTCCCGGCGCCGGCGCCTGTGGCGGTCAATTCACCGCCAACACCATGGCGCTGGTCGTCGAGATGCTCGGCATCGCGCCCATGGGCGAGTCCAGCGTCCCCGCCGGCCATCCCGACAAAGACGTCTCTGCCCATCATGCCGGCGAGCTGATCATGCAACTGGTTCGGCAGGACCTCAAGCCCAGCCAGATCATCACCCGCGAAGCTTTGGAAGACGCGATTGCCAGCGTGGCTGCCAGCGGCGGATCCACCAACGCCGTTCTGCATCTGCTCGCCATTGCGCAGGAAGCCGGGGTCGCGCTCGAGATCGACGATTTCGACCGCATCAGCGCGCGTGTGCCGCTGCTCGCCGACCTCAAACCCAGCGGCCGCTTCGTTGCCACCGATCTCTACGAAGCCGGCGGTGTGCGCCTGCTCGCCAGCCGCCTGCGCGAAGTCGGCGCGCTTCATCCCAATCGCCCTACGGTTAGCGGCAGAAGCGTCGACGAAGAAGCCACCCAGGCGAAAGAGCAGTTGGGACAACAAGTCGTGCGCCCCGCATCGCAGCCGCTGCGTGCTACCGGCGGCCTGGTGATCCTGAAGGGAAATCTTGCGCCTGAAGGCTGCGTGGTCAAAACCGCCGGGCACACCACCGGGTCGCATCGCGGTCCGGCCCAGGTGTTCGATAGCGAAGAAGACGCCTTCGCCGCCTTGCAGCAAGGCCTTATCCACGCCGGCGACGTCGTCGTCATCCGCTACGAAGGTCCGCGCGGCGGCCCCGGCATGCGCGAAATGCTCGCTGTCACCGCCGCGCTGGTCGGCGCCGGGCTGGGAGATTCCGTCGCGCTGCTTACCGACGGCCGTTTCTCCGGCGCCACTCACGGCCTGATGGCCGGCCACGTCGCCCCTGAAGCCGCCTGTGGCGGGCCCATCGCCGCCCTGTGCACCGGCGACATCATCGAGTTCGATATTCCCGCGCGCCGCTTGTCGGTGGAACTCAGCGACGCTGAAATCAAACGCCGGCTGGCCTATTGGTCGCCGCCGCCGCCGCGCTTTACCCGCGGCGTCATGGCCAAGTACGCGAGCCAAGTTTCCTCCGCAGCTTTGGGCGCAGTAACCGCTCCATCTTTGGGTGCAGTAACCGCGCCAGCTTTGGGTGCAGTAGCCGCGCCAGCGCCGGAGGCGCCACTGGCAAAGTGAGGTAGTGGGAAGGGCACGGCTTTAGCCGTGCCAATCAGGGCCCTTAAGTTTTGTCATTCCGAGCGGGTTTTAACCCGCGAGGAATCTGCTTTTGCTCGGGACTCGGGACTCGGGACTTTTACTCGAAACTGAAACTGAAACTGAAACTCTTTTTATGAAAATGACCGGTGCAGAAATTCTCTGGGAATGCGTCAGCCGCGAAGGCGTCACCCACGTCTTCGGTTACCCCGGCGGCGCCATCCTGCCTGCCTACGACGCGCTCGGCAAGTTCCCCGCCATCCACCATACCCTGGTTCGCCACGAGCAGGGCGCCACCCACATGGCCGATGGCTACGCGCGCGCCAGCGGGCGCGTCGGCGTTGCCGTCGCTACCTCCGGCCCCGGCGCCACCAACATGGTCACCGGCATCGCCACCGCCATGATGGATTCCTCGCCCATCGTCTGCATCACCGGCCAGGTGGGAAGCAGGCTGATCGGCTCCGACGCCTTCCAGGAAATTGACATCACCGGCATCACCCTGCCGATCACCAAGCACAACTACCTGGTCACGCGCGCCGATGAGGTTGCCGGCGTGGTGCGCGAGGCCTTCATGATCGCCCGCTCCGGCCGCCCCGGCCCGGTGCTGATCGACATCACCAAGGACGCCCAGCAATCCAGTTGCGAGTTCACCTGGGAAACCACGGAAACACCCTCGCACCCGGCGCGTCCCGACCGCCGCGCCGCACCCGCCGAATACCTCCGCGCCCTCGAACTCATCAACTCCGCGCAGCGCCCGCTGATTCTCGCCGGCCACGGCATCCTTCTCTCCGGATCGCTCGCCCAGGTCCGTGAACTCGCGGAAAAGGCCAACATCCCGGTGGCCATGACCCTGCTCGGCATCGGCGCCTTCCCTGCTTCCCATCCGCTGAACCTCGGCATGATGGGCATGCACGGTGAGGCCTGGGTCAACACCGCCATCCAGGAAGCCGACCTGCTGATTGCCCTCGGCATGCGTTTCGACGACCGCGTCACCGGCAATCTGAAGACCTACGCGCCGAATGCGAAAAAGATTCACGTCGAGATTGATCCCGCCGAGGTGAACAAAAACGTTCCGGTTGACGTCTCGCTCATCGGCGACCTGCGCGCCGTCTTGCAGGACCTGCTGCCGGGCGTCGCCGCCGGCGAACCCCGCGAGTGGCTCGCCCACATCGCCGCGCTCAAGGGCGAGGTGGCCGTCCGCGACATTCAGAACCTTCCCGACAACGGCCATCTCTACGCCGCGCACGTCATCTCCGACCTGTGGCGCGAGACCGGCGGCAAGTCCGTCGTGGTTAGTGACGTCGGCCAGCACCAGATGTGGGAAGCGCAGTACTACAAGCACGAAGAGCCGCACACGCTCATCACCTCCGGCGGCCTGGGCACCATGGGCTTCGCCCTTCCCGCCGCCATCGGCGCCAAGTTCGCGCGACCCGACGAAGAAGTTTGGGTGGTGGTCGGCGACGGCGGTTTTCAGATGACCATGTGCGAGCTTGCCACCGTCGCCCAGGAAGGGCTCGACCTCAAGGTGGCCATCATCAACAACGGGTACCTCGGCATGGTGCGACAGTGGCAGGAATTCTTCTATGACCGCCGTTACCACGCCACGCCGCTGGTCAATCCCGACTTCGAAAAACTGGCGCAGGCCTTCGGCCTGCATGCTGTGACCGTCCGCAGTCGCTCCGAAGTTATTCCCGCAGTGCAGGCCGCACGCGCGCATCGCGGGACCGCGGTAATCAATTTCTGCGTGGAACAGGAAGACTCGGTCTTCCCCATGGTTCCCGCCGGTGCGGCTTTGGACCAGATGATCAGACGCCCCAACCCGCTGGTTGAGGCTTCCACGGAACCTTGAATCATGATGAACACGTTGGTTGTATACGTCGACTTTGGTGCCCCACATCTGCCCGCCGTTGGCAGATGTGGGTGTTTGGAATGTAGGGGCAGATAATCATGTTGAATACTTTTGTTGTCTACGTCGAAAACAAGCCTGGGGTCCTCAACCGCGTGGCGTCGCTGTTCCGGCGTCGCAACTTCAACATCGAGTCGCTCACCGTCGGTCACACCGAAAACACCGGCATCTCCCGCATGACCATCGTGACCGATACGGATGACGCCGGCGCCTTCCGCGTTGAGGCCAATCTCTACAAGCTGCTCAACGTCATCAGCGTGGAGAACATCACCGCCGCGCCCTCGGTTTGCCGCGAGCTGGCGATGATCAAGGTCGCGGCCACCGCCGAAAGTCGCACCCAACTGATGCAGTTGGCCGGCGTCTTCCGCGCCCGCGTGGTGGACGTTGCCCCCACCGCGATCGTCATCGAGATCACCGGAACTGAGGACAAGATTGACGGCCTGCTGGACGTGCTCCGCCACTACGGCATTCTCGAGATGGTACGCACCGGCCGCGTCGCCATGTCCCGCGGCGCCAACGGCAACGGTGCGACTCTGGCGGCGGCCGCGGCGGCCGGTGCTGCTGCCGATTCGGGCGCGCCGCTGCTCGACACCGACGACGGCATGATCGCATTCTCGGTTTAACAGTTCGGTTTAACAGCCTGTGTGGCGCGGGTCTTCGACCCGCGTGCAGGTCAGCGCCGGAGGCGCGGAATTCGTTAGCCCACCGCGGAAGCGGTGGGTGCAAGTCGAGACAACTCACGAGCGCCAGCGGCGCGGCACACCTCTCACGCAGCTCGCGACTCGGGCCTTAGAAATTTTGTTAGGAGAATTGAAATGGCAAAGATCTACTACGACAACTCCGCCGACCTCGCCGTCATTCGCAGCCAGAAGGTCGCCATCCTCGGCTACGGCTCGCAAGGCCACGCCCATGCCCTCAATCTGCGCGACAGCGGCGTCTCCGTGCAGGTCGGCCTTCCGGAGACCAGCCGCTCGCGCGCCAAGGCCGAAAGGCATGATTTCCGCGTGGTCACCCCCGACCGTGCCTCCGCCTGGGCCGACGTCATCATGGTCGTGACCCCCGACACCGGCCAGCCCGCGCTCTATGCCTCCGCCATCGCGCCTCACCTCGCGCGCGGCAAGACGCTTATGTTCGCCCACGGATTCAACATCCATTTCAAGACCATCCAGCCGCCCGGCGACGTTGATGTCACCATGGTCGCGCCCAAGGCGCCCGGTCACCGCGTCCGCGAAGTCTTCACCGAAGGCGGCGGCACGCCCGCGCTGCTGGCGATTCACCAGGACGTCAGCGGCCAGGCGAAGGCTCTCACGCTTTCCTACGCCAAGGCGCTGGGCTGCACCCGCGCCGGAGTGCTCGAGACCACGTTCAAAGAAGAAACCGAAACCGACCTCTTCGGCGAGCAGACCGTCCTGTGCGGCGGCGTCAGCGCGCTCATCAAGGCCGGCTTCGAAACCCTCGTCGAGGCCGGTTATCAGCCCGAGATCGCCTACTTCGAGTGCATGCACGAGCTCAAGCTGATCGTGGACCTCATCTACCGCGGCGGCCTCTCCTACATGCGCTACTCGGTGAGCGATACCGCGGAGCACGGCGATTACACCGGCGGTCCGCGCATCATCACCGACGAAACCAGGGCCGCGATGCGCCGCATCCTCGCCGAAATCCAGGACGGCACTTACGCGCGCAAGTGGATCGCCGAGAACGAAGCGGGACGGCCGTGGTTCAACGCCACACGTCTCCGCGAGCAGGACCAGTTGGTCGAGCAGGTGGGCGCGCAGCTTCGCAGCCTGATGCCCTTCCTCGACCCGATTGACGTTCGCCAAGAGACGCGGCAGCCCGAACCTGTTCCCGCGACGCAAGCAGCCGGGTCCAGCGCCGCCGATTGATTTGGGAGATGTCATGCAGCTCTACGATTGGGACCACATTAAGGCCGACCAGATCACGCCCTTGTACAGCCGCAAGGTAGCCTTCGGCGACAATGTCACGGTCGCGCGGCTGGAAGCGAAGAGCGGCGCGGCCACCCGCATCCACTCTCACCCGTACGAAGAGGTCATCGTCGTGCTCAAGGGCAAATGGCGCTTCATTCTGCCCTCCGGCGAAGTGGTCCTCGAGGCCAACCAGATGCTCAAGATTCCTCCCGGCATGGAGCACGGTTCGGAAGTCCTGGAAGACGCCGTGGCGATTGACGTCTGTTCGCCGGCGCGCACCGACTGGCTCAACGGCGACGACCGCGTCCTGCACTACGACCCCGAGCAGTATCTCTGGGCGGTGTGATGGCCGTTATAATCGGCTCATGGACGCGCCAGATCCGCAGCGCGAGCGGCAGCGCCTGGCGCAGCTTTACGCCGGCATGAGCGATGGCGAGTTGCTGTGCGTCGCTGAGGATCCCAGCGCGCTCACCGACGCCGCACTCGACGCCATGGAAGACGAAGCCGAGCGCCGCGGCCTGCACCTGGATCTCGATCAGCCCGACAAGCCCAGGTTTGCGCCGGCTTTCGGCGAGCTCGCCGTCATCCGCAAGTTCCGCGACCTGCCCGAGGCCTGGGTGGCCAAGGGCGCGCTCGACGCCGCGGGAATCGAGTCCCACCTGCTCGATGAGAACCTTGTCCGCCTCGACTGGTTCTATTCCAACGCCATCGGCGGCGTGCGCCTGTGCGTCCGCGTGGACGACGCCGCGCAGGCGTTCCGCGTCCTCAATCAGCCTCCCGAACTGCTGCCGCCGGAAGACCCCGATCGCTGACCGCAGCTCGACTTACTCTGTTCTGGTTTTCTTCTTGGGACGGCGCTTGTGCTTTTTGGGACGCTTCTTGGACATGAGGAAAGTGTACACGAAGGCATTTCGACTCGAAGCATGGCAGTGGCGCGGTCTGAATGATTAAGAGTTTGCGCCCTTGGCTCTTGGGTGATCGGCGCAAACATGCAATGTAAACTCTTTGTCGCGCTGCAACTCGAAGTTGTGCATCATTTCATCGAAAGATGCGCCAGTGGGCGCTCCAGCAGGTTTGAACCGCCAGCCACATGCCGAGCAACCAAAACCGCGAAAACGCTGTTGTTCAATCCACACCAGTTTCCGGCTCATGGCCGCCTTTGTCGCTGCGCCGCGGCAACGGCGTACTGCCGGATTGCAGCAGAAACCTCTGGGCGCAGGAGAAGATGTGTTGGAGAAACGGGCGAAGTTTACACGCGCCAATTTTGGATGGTCTGTCGGGCATCCTACATACATGGAAGATTTCCATTGCGCAGGCTGTTGGGTCTGGCGTTTCGGGCGTCGCGATGCCGGCTGGCGGCAGCGGTGAAGCCAATGTAGGATGCCCTACGGAAGCGTCGCGTTTGCACCCTGTATAATCTGGCGCTAATCAACACAGACTGTTGCGCAAATCATGACGGGTGAATTCATCCGGGGGAGTGTTTTCGGTTCTGGATTGTGGCGAAGAAAGACCTCCAAATCGCTTTGTCCGGCGAGCGGACGAATACCGCAGGCAAGCCCGTCAGCAACAAAATGCTTCTCTCGATCTCCGATAGCGACTACAGCTCACTTCGTCCTCATCTCGAATACATCAGCTTGCCTACCCATCTCGTTCTTCACGAAGCGGGTGGCAAGCTGGAATTTGCGTATTTCCCGAATCAAGGTTTGATTTCTCTTGTCGTCGTAATGAAAGATGGAAAGACGGCCGAAGCCGGCATCGTTGGAAATGAGGGCTTTACCGGCACCCTGGCGGCTGTGGGCCTGAGCAGGAGCCCGCTGCAAGCGGTGGTGCAAATCACGGGGGATGGGTTCCGGGTCGAGGTGGGAGCTCTGCAAAACACTTTGGAATCCGCTCCCCACCTGCAAATGATGTTGGGCCGCTATGCCGCCATTCGGGGAATGCAGGTTGCGCAAACGGCCGCGTGTAATCGCCTGCACGATATTGGGCAGCGCCTGGCGCGGTGGTTGCTCATGACGCAGGATCGAGTGGATTCGGGGTCCCTGCCCATCACCCATGATTTTCTCGCGACCATGCTGGGGACCGATCGACCCAGCGTGAGCTTGGCTGCGGGTGTTTTGCAGAGGAAGAAGCTCATCGAGTACACCCGTGGCGCAGTGAAGATCGTGAACCGCAAGAAACTTGAAAACGCCGCCTGCGAATGCTACGGGGTGATCCGACAGTACGATGGCGAGCTGGGCTTGAAATGAGTCCGCGAGTTCTGTGTGACCAGCCGGTTGTCGGTGGTCGGTGATCGGTTCTCGGCGGTCGGTTTTCGGTCCTCGCTAAACACTGACAACTGGCAACCGGCAACTGTTATTCAGGAAATGCCACGCTTCCAGGTATCGAAAATACTGGTTCTTCGGATTGCGCGGATTCAGGTAGAACGTGCTCCGCGCCCGCTTCAACTCCCGGATCGGAATGATGTACCACGCCTCGTCCGGGACCACGAAGATGGCGAAGAAATCAATGTCCTTCGCCGAATATTTCCGGCTGCGGCCATGCGGCGCGCTCCATATCACGTTGCACGCGTACGAGTCCCCGTCGCGTGATGCCGTGGACTTCACCTGCACCCGCTGAAAGCGTCCTTGTTTTTCTATCGCGAAGTCGTAGCGCGCCGAATCGCCCCACGGCTTGGTTACCGTAAATCCATTGGCGGCGGCGCGGGCCATGAACTGCAACTCCACCCACTCGCCCTGCTGCTTTCTCGTTTCAAACATTGCCTTGTTTTCCATGATCAAGAATTGCCTTGTTTTCTATCACTGCAAATTGTCTGGTAGTTCTAAGACGCAAAAGAAAAAAGCCGGCGCGTTTTCGCCGGCGCGTTCTCCGTATTTTATTGATTGCTTTCCCCGAGCCTGCCCCGAGCGCAGTCGAGGGGACCATCGACCGCTAACAACCGAAAATTACTCTACTTCTAGCTTAGCAAATCCGAGGGGGTAAACCCGCCACATATTCCAGCTTTATTTCTCGTGCGTTTTGCACCACTTGCGCCCAAATCTCATTTTGGAGGGGCTTGACAAGAATTTGCCCGGCTGCGCTCAGACCCCCAAATCACCTGATTTCTGCTTCACCCGATCACCAGATCGCCCGATCGCCCAGCCGGACTTGCACTTAGGTAATGACAACATCAAGCGGACAACTAGCGTCTAATAGGGGTAGCTACTCTGGCCAATTCACAGAAGGAGAGCTGATGATGAAGACCAAAGTCTGCATTTTCCTGCTGGCCGCTTCCCTGGCTGCCTACGCTCAGGGCCGCAGCGGTGGCACCGCTGGTGGCGGACACATGGGTGGGCCGCCGTCGGGCGCGGGATCAATGGGCGCGGGCGCTGGATCGATGGGCGCCTCGCACGGAAACGAAGCCAGTACGGGCAACGCGTCACGTCCGAGCGACGTGGGCAAGCAATCGCCCGACACCATCCTGAGCCGCAACACGAAGCTCAGCTCGAAGCTCGATTCGCTGCTGCCCAAGGGCACCACTGCGCAGCAGGCCTGCTCGGGATTCAAGAACCTGGGGCAGTGCGTGGCTGCCATCCATGTGTCCCACAACCTGGGCATCTCTTTCGATGACCTGAAAGCGAAGATGACGGGCGCCAATTCCGAGAGCCTGGGCAAGGCGATTCACGACCTCAAACCCGACGGGAATGCCAAGGCTGAAGCGAAAAAGGGTCAGAAGCAGGCGGATCAGGACTTGTCGCAGTCCTAGTTCCAACCGTCAAATCCGCCCCACAAAAATGTGCTTGAATCCGGGGATACCCACCCAACGAAAAACGGCGTTGGGTGGGGCAACCGGCTTGACAAGAATCTCCCCGGCTTCGCTCAAATCACCAGATCACCCGATCACCAGATCACCCGATCACCGATCACCCGATTGACTCGGCTCACGCCGCCAGTGCGGTGATCGGCAGGTCGGTGTTAACGCTCTGGCCGGTGACCTTCCACTCCTCTCCCACGCGCCGCAGCGTGACCATCCATTTCCCGACATCATCCAGCCGGCGGCCGCTCGGCAGCAGCATATTCATCTTGAAGGTACCGAAGCTGTAGGCGATGTCGCCCCCGATCTCGATCTGCGTGGTGACCACCGTCAGATTGCGGGTATCGTATTCCTTGAACAACTGCTCCATCAGGATGCGCATGGCCTTGGGGCCTTCCGCCAGCGGCTTGTTGGGCACGCAAATGCGGACATCGTTGGTGACCAGCGTCAGCAGCTTGTCAATGTTGCGCTCGTTGTGGTGCTTGACCCACTCTTGGGCGATCGCGCGGATCATCGTCTCCGCATCGATCGCCGGCTTGGCAACGGCTGCCATAGTGTCCTCCTCGCGAGAATTTGGCGCCCCAAGGACTGGGGCTGAGAAGGTTGATATTGGACTGAGACGGTGTGCCGTTCAAAGACTGTACGTTGAAGAAGTGTACGCCCGCGGTGGGGTGAGGGAGTCTGTGACGTCAAGGGGTTTTTGAAGATATCTTGCGGGTGATTCCCGAAATGGGAACCATGGCACACCGCAGTGTAGTAGGTGGTCGGTAGTCGGTAGTTCGACGACTGGCGCTGAAGTGAGCCCCATAGGGGCGACCGAGAGTAGCCCAGAGCCTGCCCTGAGCGGAGTCGAAGTTGAGGCGTTTAGCGGGCGTCTGAGCCCGCTGCCGAAATCCTGAGCCCAGTCGAAGGAGCTCCCGAAGGGGACTTCAGTCCCGGGAAGGCCCACCCCAAATTCTCCGGAGTCCCGTAGGGACGGCACAAAATATCCGCACGGAGACACAGCGGAAAACCGGATATCCCCACCGTTCGCCAAAAATCGGGCGAAAGAGTCGGCAGCCGCGAGTTCAGTCCCGGCAGGGACGGCCGAGAGTAGCCCAGGACTTCAGTCCTGGGAAAGCTCGGCCCCGAAATTCTCCGGAGTCCCGTAGAGCCTGCCCTGAGCGAAGTCGAAGTTGAGGCGTTTAGCGGGCGTCTGAGCCCGCTGCCGAAATCCTGAGCCCAGTCGAAGGAGCTCCCGAAGGGGACTTCAGTCCCGGGAAGGCCCACCCCAAATTC
>DASWAR010000143.1:0-4273 GCA_036391015.1 Terriglobales bacterium | reverse complement strand
CCAGATCGCAACCCACTTGGCTCGTTCTCTACCCAGGTGCCCCTGCTGCCTGCGTGAGTTCCTGTCACACTTGTAACACAGTAGTATTAAGAGCCTGTAACAAAACGTCCCTTGTGCCGGCCGTAGCGTCTCCGGCATTCTATTGCGCTGGTGATCTTGACATGGCTGCCGTGCTCGTTCCTGATGCGCTATGGGGTTTGATCGAACCATTTCTCCCAATTCACCAGGGCCGTACGTGCCGGAAATGCGCGATAAGTTCCGGGCCACCCGTGCGTCGGCTCGTTCAGGCTTCCAGCTTCATCTTGCGCAGCAGGGCATGAAAGCGCGGGTCGGCGTGGAGGGGATCGAGGAAGGGATAGCTGTTGAGCGCGGGGATCCAGCCGTCGTTGCGGTCAATGGCGCGATCCATCCAGGCGAAGGCGTCATCGATCTCGCCGAGCCCGAAGTGAACCCAGGCAAAACTCGTGGGCAGCACGAAGCGCTCACGACTGATCGCACAGAGACGCTGCAGCACCATGCGGGCTTCGGCCTTATGTCCGCCGAGGCCTAATGCCAGGCCGAGCCATCCCAGCATGAGAGGAAACTCACCGGAAGCGTCGACGGCATGGCGCAGGGCAGCGACACTGTCCTCGAAACTATTCATGCCCAGGTAGACATGTCCGAGCACCATGTAAGCAACCTGGTGCGCCGGTTCAAGCTCGACAAGTTGCCGCGCTTGTTCGAGTCCTCGCTCGTACTGACGGCCGAAGAAGAGCAATTCCACTAACCAGAAGCGCACCTCGGGGGACAGTGGGTCGAATTCGAGCGCCCGTTCGAGCTCTGCGACGGCTTCTTCGATGCGCCCGAGCACTAACAGAACAGTCGCGTGCCTCACCCGAATCAGGGGTGAGTTGGGGTCCAGCTCTCGCGCGAGCGCCATCTGCGTCTCGGTGTCCGCCCAGTTGTAAGAATAGGCGCCGACGTAATTGCATTTCTCGGGATGAAAAGCGACTAAGGTCTGCGGTTCGGCCAGAGTAGAATCGAGTTCGAAGGCCCGCAGCGCGTAGAACCTGCGAATCGGCTCGGTTTCATCGGGCGGAGCAAATCCCCAAAAACCCAGGTACCAATAGAGGTTGGCGAGGCCGTCGCAGGCCAGCGCGAACCGATCATCGCGAGCGAGCGCCGCCTCGAAGTGCTGCTTCGCTTTGGCCATGCCCTCCGGCGTCCACTTCCACATCTGGTAGCGGCCCTGGATGTATTCGTTGTAGGCGGCGAGATTCTCCGGCGGCTTCCTGGTGACCTGCTCGCCGCGAGCTTTGCCGGCAAGGGATGGGATGTGGGCGGCGATGCCTTGCGCGATGGAGCTCTGCAGGTGAAAAATCTCGGGCAGCTCCGTCTCATATTTGTGGGCGAACAGGTGCACTTGGTCGCTGGTCTGAATGAGCTGCACGTTGATTGCAGTGTGATCATTGTCGCGCTGGATGCCACCTTCCACCACGTAATCCGCGTTCAACTCGCGGCCGATACGGCCCACGTCCTTGTGGCTGCCTTTGTAGTGCATGGCAGTGGTGCGAGCAATCACGGCCAATCGCTCCGGCGCCAAGCTGGCCAGCGCGGTGATGATCTCATCGGTCATCGCATCGCTGAAGTATTCCTGCGCGGGATCGCCGCTCAGGCTCACAAAGGGCAGCACCACGAGCCGTGCTCGGCTCGCTTTCGGTTCTGCCGTGGGGAGCGCGTAAGCGTCAGCGATGAAACGGTAGCCGCGTTTCGGCAAGGTCTCGATGAAACGCGGATGTTCGGCCGAGTCGCACAGCGCCTCACGCAAGCGGGCGACGGCGGTATTCAGATTGTTCTCGAAATCAACGAATACCTCGGCATGCCAAAGTCGCCGCTGCAACTCCTCTCGCGTGACGATTTCCCCAGGGTGCTCGAGCAGCGATGCCAGGACCTGGAACGGTTGATCGCGAAGGTTGATCTTTACCCCGCCTTTGCGGAGTCGACCTGCGGCCAGGTCAGCTTCGTAGGGTCCGAAGCGGACGATGTTGGACATTGTCCTGCTCCTGCGCTTCTCGGCCGATGCTGCGGCCTCGCCGATGCCGCCCCTGGCGGATAAGTGCCGCGGCTGCCTAGGGCTGCGCGTCAAGGAAAATTCAAGAACGAGTCAAGCCGGCGTCTATGGGCTTACTCCCCAAGACCGCAGATCATGGCGTGTGCCAAGTCTAGCGCCGCCGCTGTGGCGTGCACCTGCTTTCCATTTGGCCACGAACCCTTCTGGGACCAATTTGGGAACCGTTGCCATGCCGCCAGCTCCGGGCCGACTTGGAGAGAGAGAGGTGCATATGAAATTGCGCATGCTGGTCGTTATATTTCCGTTGATACTCACGCTGCTTGTGCCTTCGAGCGCCGGACAGATCGCGGCACGCGTGCCGCTGCCCGCCGACTTGCAAGGCGAATTGGAGGGCGTGCCTTACCGCATCCGCGTTCCCGGGAATTGGAACGGCACCCTGCTGGTTTACGCTTACGGATACGCCGAAGCTTTCATGCCGCCGCCGCAGGCGCCTCTGCCCGCGGACGCGGACACGCTGCTGGCCAGAGGTTTTGCTCTGGCCGGAATCCACGCCGCCGGTGCGGTGCCCATACCTGGAGCGGCAACCGAAGCGGGGTATAACATGAAGGAGAGGATGCAGAATACCGCTGCCCTGACTGCGGCCTTTAACGGCATGGTGGGCCGTCCGCGGCGGACGATCATGTGGGGCAAGTCGATGGGCGGCCTGGTGTCTCTCGGCTTGATCGAAAAATTCCCCGGCCTCTATGACGGTGCGGTCCCTTTGTGCCCTCCGGCGGCCGGTACGCCGCGCATGTTCGATCAGAAGCTTGATATCACATTAGCCTACGCCGTCGCGTTCGGATGGAACGACCAGTGGGGAACACCAGGCGACCTCCGGGACGATCTGAACGTCATGACCGAGGTCTATCCCCACATTCTGCAGCAACTGACCCCCGACAAGCAGTGGCGCTGGGAATTCCTCCGGCTGGTCAACAGGATTCCCGCCGACAACAGCTTCTACGCGCCAATGAACTTCAGATTCCAGACTTTGTGGTTGGCCTTCGCGCCTCAGGTGGACCTCAACAAACGCGCGGGTGGCCACGTAGCCCAAAACATTGGTCGCGTGTACACGCTCAGCGACAGCGACAAGTTGTATCTGCTGAACAAGTTTGGCGCGGATGCTGAGCCGCTGCTGGCGGAGATGAATGCGAAGACCATATACGCGTCCGACCGCAATGCGCGGAATTATGCCGAGCATTACCTCAATCCCTCCGGTCGGATCACTCGGCCCGTCCTCACACTGCACACTACGGGCGACGCGGCTGTCATTCCCAACAACGAGAGCGCCTATCGCACCGCCGTCGAACAGCAGGGCAACGGTGAGCTGTTGATGCAGCAGTTTTCTATCGGCAACGGCGTGGCGAACACGCATTGTACGTTCACTTCGGCGCAGTATCTCGCCGGCATTGACGCCATGATGTATTGGCTCGACACCGGAACTCGCCCGGATCCGTCGGTTTTCTTTCCCCGGGCACTAGGATTTGATCCGAACTTCGTCCCGCAACCATGGCCGTGGTGAACGTGGCAAGCGCACCTTTGCAGCCCTCCGCTTCGCAAGTAGCGGAGGGCTGTCCGGGGTGCTGAGGCACACCCTGTGACGAATACGCCAACAAAGGAGGGAGCCGTGCTGGGGTCGACATGTTGTGCAATCCCAGGCGTGGTCTGATCGCCGCCGAATGCGATCTCGGGCCGATGGTCGCCTCTGCCGGCGCACGCGCATGCCCCAGAGCTTGGACAGAACCCGGCCAGCCAGTCGATCGCCCGCCCAGAACAACGGCTCAGGAGATGAAATCATGTGGACAGATGACAATACGATCGGCTCTCGCCACTTCACGTCACACCCCCGTGGGCATCGCAGGAACGGAAGAACCAAGGCGCCAAGCACGGAGTACCAGGCTGGTTTCGAAGCTGGCTTTATCGTCGGTCGCGAGGCGGGGCTGAAGGAGGCCGAAGCTAGGAAAGCACCCCTGGCGCAGTTGACTGCTGCCAAGAACAACGTGACGGCATTGCTTCGGCCCAGTGTGGCGTCCGACCGCATCCTGCTTGGACTTCCGTGCCGTAGTTGCGGCGCGTACTACGGCAGCGACGAGGAGTGCTGCCCCTTGTGCAAATCGCCAAAAGACGGTGCAACCGTTTGATTAACGTTTCCGGAGTTTCAGACTACGAATGAACGGTACGTCGCCC